>JBGOSW010000171.1:0-9979 GCA_041476145.1 Binatia bacterium | reverse complement strand
GCTGCGAGATCCGGTCGCGGTCGCACGCGCGAAGGGCCTTGCCGCGGGTGCAGCGAGCCTCGCGCTCGCCTTGGTTCTGGGCCAACGCCTCCCGCATGCCGCGTACGTCGCGCCGGCACTGGCGCTCGGCTTCGTCAGCTACGGGGTGAGCCTCGTCCTCGCCGTCGAGGCGATGCGGCTTCTCGGTGCGGCGCGAGAGGCGGCGTTCTTCGCGATCGCGCCCTTCGTCGGCGCGCTCGCCGCGGTGCCACTCCTCGGCGACCATTGGAACGCACGCGAGCTCATCGCGATGCTCGTGCTGGCGCTGGGTGTGGTGGCGCTTCTCCGTGAGCAGCACGCTCACACGCACACGCATCCCGTCCTCGAGCACGAGCACGGGCACCTCCACGACGAGCATCATCGCCACGCGCACGCACCGGGGGAGCGGTCGAGCGAGCCGCACGCGCACGTGCACCGCCACGAGGCACTCACGCACACGCACGCGCACCGCTCCGACCTCCACCACCGGCACCGTCACTAGCGGCGCGGTGCCGAGCGGCTACAACTTCGAGCGCAGGATCTTGCCGGTCTCGCTCTTCGGCAGCGCGTCGCGAAACTCGATCCGGCTCGGGACCTTGAAGTCGGCGATGCGCGGCGCGCAGTGGGCGACGATCTCGGCTGCCGTGCAGGCGTCGTCGGCGACGATGACGGCACGCACCAGGTCGTCGCCGTGCGCGCCGGCCGCGGCGAGGACGACGACCTCGCGGACCTTGGGATAGGAGCGGATCGCCTCCTCGACCTCGAGCGGGTTCACCTTGAAGCCGCCGCGGTTGATCAAGAACTTCTTGCGGCCGGTGAGCGTCAAGTGGCCGCGCGCGTCCTTGCGGCCGAGGTCGCCCGAGCAATAGAAGCCGTCGCGGAAGCTCGTGGCGTTGGCCTCGGGGTTGCCGTCGTAGCCGCGGATCGCCGCCGGGCTCGCGATCACGACCTCGCCCTCGCCGCCGGTCGCGACCGCCGCGCCGCGTTCGTCGACGACCTCGATGCGCACCCCGTCGAGCGGCAGGCCGACGGTGGCGAGCGACGCGGCGGGATCGGCGTCGAGGTTGACGCTGATCGTGCCGGTCTCGGTCGAGCCGTAGAGCTGGCGCGCGAGCAGGCCGTACTTGGCGGCGAAGCGCCGGTTGTCGTCGGGGAGGAGCGGCGCGCTCGCCGAAAAGACGGTGCGCAGGCTCGAGAGGTCGACGTCGCCGCGGAGCGGGGTGTCGGCGAGGATCACGAACATCGACGGCACCCCGCCGAAGTACGTGAGGCGTGCGCGGGTCACGAGATCGAGCACCTCGCGCCGCTTGAACTCTCGTACCGGATGGAGCGTCGCGCCGACGAACGTCGACGCCATCATCGTGCGCACCAGGCCGTTCACGTGCGTGAAGGGCGCGGCGCCGAGGAAACGGTCGTCCTCGTCCAGGGCGAAGGCGGCGGCGAGGCGCTCGAGCTCGTAATGGAGGTGCGCGTGCGTGCGGATCACGCGCTTCGGGGCGCCGGTCGATCCCGAGGTGTACTGATGGAGGAGGGGCGGCGAGTCGGTGCTCGGCGCCGGCGTCGTCTCGCGGCTCCCCGTGCTCACGACCGTGCAGACGGCGCCGGCGTCGATCGCGAGCAACGCCGGCGGCCTCGCCAACGTCGCGAGGGCCGCGCGCGCGATCTCGACGAGCTCGGGAGCGACGACCAGCGCCGCCGCCTGCGTATCGTCGAGATAGTAGACGAGCTCTTGGCTGCGATAGCGGACGTTGAGCGGTGCGACGACGCCGCCGGCGCGCACGATCCCGAAGAACGCCGCCACGTATGCCGCCGAGTTCGGCACCATGAGACCGACGCGCTCGCCGGGGGCGTGGCAGAAGGACGCGAGCCGGCGCGATACTTCCTCGCTGCACGCGAGCAGGTCGGCGTACGTGAAAGCGCGATCGCCCTCGACGACGGCGGGATGCGCGCCGCGCCGGCGCGCGAGCGCGTCGAAATGGTCGCCGATCGTCACGCGGTTGCTTGCAGACGCGGCTCGAGGAAGTGGAGCAAGGTGCCGACGGTGCGGAAGTGGTCGGGCAGCAGGTCGTCGTCGTCGATGGTCAGATCGAAGCGTTCCTCGAGCGCGGCGACGAGCTGCAGCACCTCGAAGGAGTCGAGCCCGATGCCGGCGCCGAGGAGTCCGGTGTCGGTATCGAGCGCAACCTCATCGCCGCCGAGGGCGAGGCGCTCGCGCAAGATCGCCCGCAACGTCGCGATCAGCGCCTCGGGCGTCATCACTCGGATCCGGCGGCGCGGCGCGCGACGTCGGTCACGACTCGCGCGGCGCGGCGTGCGTGCCGCGAGGCGGCCGCCGCCGGCGCCGCGTCGCGGTTGGCGTCGAGCTGCAACGTGTACCAGCCGCTCCAGATCTCGGGGTGACGAAGGACGTGCCGCTCGAGCAGCCGCGCGTAGCGCAGCGTGAGATCGTCGACGGTGTCGTGCCGCGACGCCGCCGCGGTGCTCTCGAGCGGCGGCTCGATCACGACGTCGAACGTGCCGGGCCCGGTACGGGTCGTGAAGACGGGGAGGAGTGCGGCGCCGGCGGCGAGCGCCAGGCTCGGCGCGCCGGTTGCGAGACGGATGCGCCCTTCGAGGAAGGGCAGGTCGAGCGCGCGGTGGCCGACCTCGCCGGCACGGATCGAGACGACGCCGTTCTCGCGCAGCCGGCGCTCGACGCGACGGGCGTATGCCAGCGAGCCGTCGCGCGGCAGGGCGATGCGTTCGCGTAGATAGCGATCCTCGATGCGGGTGCGGAGCGGGCTCAGGACTCTCGTCCCGAAGCGCGTCGGATTCCACACCAGGCAGCTGTTGGGCGAGAAGCCGCGGGAGAAGGCGCTCACGTGGCTCACCGCGACGCCGGCCTCGTGGAATGCCATCTTCGTCAGCAGGTCGGCGTACGAGACGGGCGGCGTCCAGAGGACGGCGCCGCGGCCGCGCGCGAGCGCGGCGTCGAGATGCTCGCCGCCGAGGAATCGCAGGCGCGGACGCCAGCCCCCCGGCCTGTGCGCACGCAAGATCTGCAGGCGTTCCTCCATGTAGCCGTCGATGATCGCGACGCGCAGCGCGGCGGTCGTGCACTCGACGCGCTGCGCCCCGAGCGCGCGGGCGAGCGTCGCGACACGCGCCCGCGTCACCGCCGGCCAGGCGTAGGCGATCGCGAGGCTCAGCACGTGCCCGAGCGGCAGCCAAGCGCGTTCGGGCGCCAGCCATGCGATCGGCGCCAGGACGGCGATCGTCATCACCTCGAAGACGTCGGTCCGAGAGAACAGCGGCGGACGCGGCGGGAAGTCGGTCGGACGCACGCGTTCCGTACAGTGAGAGCAATGCCGCCGCCGGTCAAGCCTCTTCGGGGTCGCCGGCGCTCGTGCCGCGGTGTATTGACGCGAGTTCTATGGCCGAGCGCAAGACCGTGTTCGCCGTGCTCGCGTGCGCCGCGGGCGTGGCTGTAGTGTCGACGAGGGTGTGGACGCATCACATCGACGTCCCGGGCGCGCCGCATGCGCCTCGCTATGCGCTGCAGGACTTCCGCGACGTCGTCTACTACCCGCCGGTCGCACTTGCTCACGGCGACAATCCCTACGATCGACCGCGGTATAGAGCGGCGTATCCGATTGGTGACGGCCTCTCGCTCTATTCCCCGCTGACGATCCTCCTGCACGCGCCGATCGCGCTCCTGCCACCTCGCGCCGCCGAATTCGTCTACTTCGTCACCTCGCTTGCGCTGACGCTCGCCCTCGGCGCGCTCGCGCTCGCGCTCTGCGGGGTGCCTCTGACGGTTGCGCACGTTGCCGGGCTCGGCGCCGCGCTCATCCTCAGCCGCCCGGGACACTGGAACCTCTTCAACGGGCAGGTGACGTTGGAGCTCGTGATTCCGATGCTGGTGGCGTTGTGGTGCGCGCGCGACCGGCCGCTCCTCGCCGGCGTCGCCCTCGCGATCACCACCCTCAAGCCGACGTACGGCCTGCCGCTCGCGGCGCTGCTCGCGGTGCGCGGCGACTGGCGCACCGTGTTCGTCGGTGGTGTCGTCGCCGGCGCGCTCACGACGCTCGTCCTCGTCCGTCTCGTCGCGGTGGCGGGCGGCGTGGCGCCGTTCGCCACCACGGTCACGGCGACCTATGAGGCGTCCCGCCTCGAACCGCGGAAGCTTCCGCAGCACTCGCCGTTTCGTATCGACGTCGTGGCGCTCACGGCGCGCGTGCTCGGGCGTTCGCCGAGCAACGCCGAGACGTTCGCGCTCACGCTCGGCACGCTCGCGGTCGCGGCACTGGGGCTGCGGCGACTGCGCGGTCGCGCTCACGAGCGCGATGCGCGCCTGCACGGCGCCAGCATTGCGTGCCTCGCGGTTGCCGCCTGCGCCTATCATCAGCAATACGACCTGCTCGTGCTGACGCTGCCGCTGGTCGTGCTCCTCTGGCGCGTCGAGGCGTGGCCGTGGCGCGATCATCGGACACTACGCGGTGTCGCGCTCGCGCTCGTCGTCCTGATGCTCGTGAACTATCTCGGGTCGGGGAGCGCCGCGGCCGCGCTCGGACTGTCCGAGCGGGCGCTGCTCGTCGCGAGCTCGTTCGACAACGTCGCGTTGCTGGCGCTGCTCGCGATCCTCGTCGCGACCGCGTCGGGCGATCCGCATGCTACGGTCGCGACGTGAGGCTCGGTGTCGTCATCCCGTACTGGCTCGACCGTCCCGTCCTCGAGGCGGTCGCGATCGGGGAGGCGGCTGACCGCATCGGATACGGCTCGCTCTGGATCGGCGAGATGACGACCTTCGATGCCTTCGCGCTCGCCGCCGCGCTGGCGCGGGCGACGGCGCACATCACGCTCACCATCGGACCGCTGCCGCTCGCGACGCGCGACCCGGCGGCGCTGGCGCTCGGCGTCGCGTCGGTGAGCGTGCTCGGCGGGCGGCCGGCGCACCTCGCGCTCGGCGCCTCGACGCCGACGGTCGTCGAGCGCTGGCACGGGCGGACGTGGCGTCCAACGGTCGCGCGGATGCGCGAGACCGTCGCCGCACTCCGCGCGATTTTTCGCGGCGAGCGCTCCGCTTTCGCCGGCGCGCAGGTCGCGACCGATGGCTTCCGCCTCGCTGCGGGCGCGCAGGCGGAGACGTCGATCGCGGTCGCGGCGTTCGGCCCGCGGATGCTCGCCGCCGCGGCGGCGATCGCCGATCGCGTCGTCGTGAACCTGGTCACGGTGGCGCAGCTCGCCCGCATCCGCGACGCGCTCGCGGCGGCGGCGCGCGCGGCCGGGCGTCCGACGCCGCCGCTCACCGCGTGGGTCCCGGCGGCGCTCACGCCCGGCGCCGCGGCGCGCGCCGAGCTCGCGCGCCAGCTCGTGCTCTACGTCGGCCAACCCGGCTACGGCGAGATGTTCGCCGACGCCGGTCACGGTGACGTCGTCACGCTGGCGCGCGGCGGCGCCCATCCGCGCGCCGTCGCCGCCGCGATCACGCCCGATCTCATCGGCGCGGTGTGCCTCGCGGGCACCCCCGGCGCGTTGCGCGACGGGCTCGCCGCCTATGCCGCGGCGGGGGCCGACGAGGTCGCGATCGTGCCCGTCACCGCCGAGGACCCCGCGGGCGAAGCCCTCCTGCGAGTGCTCGCGCCGGCGACGTGATCGAGCGATTCGCGGTTCGATCTCACGCCGAGCCGCCATTGCACGTTGCTCGGCGCGACCCTTGTGTCAGGTATTCGTCGGTTTTAACGCTGAACAGCGCAGTCAGTGTTCTTACGAATACCTCATGGGAGAAGACTTCTCATGTCATATCGTCGGCCGCCACCAAATTGTCGCTGACAATGTGTTTGAGCCACTTGTTATCATCAATTGACAAGGACAAGGTGGACCGAGGACGCATGATCATTGCCCACGAGAGCGCCGCCGAAGCGGTTGATATCGACATACGGGCTGCCGGACTCGATCGTGCTCGGAATCCCCGGCGATCATTGCGGCTCATCTGCCCCGAACATGAACCCGAGCCCCAACGTCGCTGACTCCCCCGCACGTATTCTGATCGTGGACGATGAACGCCACGACAGACAGTTGCTGGAAGTCATGCTCACGCAGGAAGGCTTTCTCCTCCTGACCGCTGCCGGCGGCGAGGAAGCGCTCGCCATCGTGGCGCAGCAACCGCCCGACCTCATCCTGCTCGACATCACGATGCCCGGTATGGACGGTTACCAGGTCGCGGGTAGGATCAAGGGCGACCTTGCCACCAAGAACATTCCCGTCATCATGGTCACCGGCTTGGAAGATCGCAACGCCAGGATACTCGCGCTGAGCACCGGAGCCGAAGACTTTCTCACCAAACCCGTGGATCGTGCCGAACTGTGCGCGCGGGTGAGGAACCTGTTGCGCCTCAAGGCCTACGGCGACTACTACGACAGGTACAGCCAGATGCTCGAAGGCGAGGTGGGCTCGCGCACGGCCGACCTGGTCGAACGCGCGAAGATCCTCGAGCAGCAGGCCGCCGTTCTCGCCGACCAGGCTGCGCTACTCGATCTCGCGCAGGACGCGATCATCGTGCGGGACATGCGCGACCGGATTTTGTTCTGGAGTCGCGGAGCCGAGGTCATGTACGGCTGGCTCAGCAAAGAAGCGCTCGGAAGAAACAAGACTGAATTGTTGCGAACAGAATTCTCCGAGCCCGCCGACAGCATTGACGCCACGCTTCTGGGCCAGGGCCAGTGGGAGGGCGAGGCGATTCACCACAAACGCAACGGTACGCGGGTGTTTGTCGCCAGTCGCTGGGCCTTGCAACGCGACGCCGACGGCGTGCCGATCCGAGTTCTTACCATCAATAACGACATCACCAGACGCAAGCAGGCTGATTCCGAGCTTCTCCAGCTGACCGAACGCCTGTCGCTCGCGACCGCAGTTGCGAAGGTGGGCGCCGAGGCGGCGCGCGTCGCCAGCGAAGCGAAGAGCAACTTCCTCGCCACCATGAGCCACGAGATCCGCACCCCGATGAACGGTATCATCGGGATGACCGAGCTCGCGCTCGATACCGATCTCACCGAGGAGGCGCGCGAGCACCTCGGCATGGTGAAGACGTCGGCCGTCGCGCTCCTCGGGATCATCAATGACATCCTCGACTTCTCCAAGATCGAAGCGGGGAAGCTCGATCTCGAGCCGGTCGAATTCGACTTGCGCGACAGCATCGGCGCGACGTTGAAAGCGCTGGTGTTCCGTGCGCACGCCAAAGGTCTCGAGGTGGTGTGCCGCGTCGATGCGGCGGTACCCCAGGTGGTGATCGGCGACGACCGGCGCTTACGGCAGATTTTGACCAATCTCGTCGGCAACGCGATCAAGTTCGCCGAGCAGGGCGACATCAGCGTTCACGTGGGCACGGAGGCGGAGAGCGCCCGTGACGGCGTGGTCGTGCTGCATTTTGCGGTATCCGATACCGGCATCGGCATCCCCGAGCATCGCCGTGATGCCATCTTCAACTCCTTCGAACAGGCCGACAGCTCGACGACGCGCAAGTACGGCGGCACCGGGCTGGGGCTCGCGATCTCTGCCAACCTGGCTCGGGTCATGGGCGGACGGATGTGGGTGGAGAGCGAGGTCGGACGCGGCAGCACGTTTCATTTCACCATCCAGTTCGGCACCGCGGCGACAGCGCTCGAGCCGGCCGTCACGCAATCGGAGCCGCCGGCGGCGATCATCGCGCTCGAGCAGCCGGGACCCAGCAACGGCGCGCGGCCTCCCGGCACGCCGGTACCGATGACCAAGCGCCGCCTCTCGATCCTGCTCGCCGAAGACAACGCCATCAATCAGCGCCTGGCGGTACGGCTGCTCGAAAAGCGTGGACACCATGTCGTCGTGGTCGCCAGCGGAGGCGAGGCAGTCGCGGCGACGGCGAACGGGCGCTTCGATGCCGTGCTCATGGACGTGCAGATGCCCGACATGGACGGTCTCAAGGCCACGGCGGCGATTCGCGCGCGCGAGAGCACGAACGGCCATCACGTCCCGATCATCGCCATGACGGCGAACGCGTTGAAGGGCGATCGCGAACGTTGCCTGGCGGCGGGTATGGATGCGTACCTCTCGAAACCGATTCAGCGGGCGGTCCTATTCACGGTCTTGGAAGAGCTCGTCGCGGCGGAGGTGGACGACGGCACGCCGACCGCGGCGCCCGCCATCGGCGCGAGGAAGGCCGGCGCTTCCGGGCCGATCGACACCGCGGCGCTGCGAGAATTCGCGGACGGCGACGAGGATCTCGTGCGCGAGTTCACCGACCTGTTCCTCGAGACGTCACACGATCTCTTGACGGCGGTGCGTGACGCGATCGCGCGCGGCGATGCGCGGGCGCTCGAGCATGCCGCGCACTCGATCCGGGGCGCGGCGAGCGTGCTCGTGGCACGGGACGCCTGCGAGCGAGCGCAACGCCTGGAGCTCATGGGGCGCGCCAACGATCTCGCGGGCGCGCATCCCCTCTGCGCCGAGCTCGAACGCGAGATAGCGCGCGTCGAGGCGGCGTTGCGAGGCCTCGAGCAGGACGCTCCCACGAGCGCGTGAGCGCTGCGACACCGTTCGCGGACTTGGTCCCGGAAAGCCTCAGCGGCGCCCGCGGTCGGGTCGCGGACTGGAACTCGTGCACGCAATTGGGTACGAGAGCATCGGTTCACGACACTAGATCGCAACCAAGGAGGCGTCATGAGGGCTCTCGCGACATTCGCAACAGGTCTGCTTCTCGTCGGCTTCGGAGGCTCGGTCGTCTGGGCGGCCGAGGACGGAAAAGCGCTCTACGACAAGAGCTGCGCGTCCTGCCACGGGACGGCCGGCAAGGGTGACGGGCCGGCCGGCAAGGCGTTCAAGAGCATGCCTACCGATCTGTCCGCGCTCGCGAAGGCGCAATCCGAGGCGGACATCGTCAAGTTCCTCAAGGAAGGAAAGCCGGACCTGAAACCGGCACATCCGAAGCCGAAACTGACGGACGAGCAGCTCCAAGCAATCGCGAAGCACGTCAAAGGCCTCTAAGCTCGCGGCTGCCCCCGGCGGGCAGCCTGCCGGAGGAGGCCGATTGCCACGTGTGCCACGTCGGGTTCTGAGATCGCGCGGGATCGCGATTCTCGTTGCCGTGGTTTCGACCGTCTCGCTGCTCGCGTCCGCCGCGGCCGAAGAGATCGACAGCGACGCCTGCCTCGCCTGCCATGGCAGCGAGGGATTCGCGAGGCCCGACGGCCAGTCGCTCTTCGTCGACCCGACCTCGTTCAGCTCATCCCCGCACGGGACACTTGCGTGCACGGGATGCCACGCCGACGCCACGGCCATCCCGCACGCGGAGCACCTCGCGCCGGTGGCGCTCGAGAGCTGCGCCACCTGCCATGACGACGAGGTGGCTGCCTACCGGCGGAGCGTTCACGGGCAGGCGAGCGCCCAAGGCGTGTCCGAGGCGGCGAGATGCCGCGACTGCCACGGCGACCTGCACGCGCCGAAGCCGCACACCGAGGCGGCGTCGGCCGCGCACTGGTCGAATCTCGCCGCCACCTGTGCCCGTTGCCACGCCAACGTCGAACTGGCGGCGAAATTTCAGATCCCCGTGGTGCGGCCGGTCGAGGCCTATCTCGCGAGCGTGCATGCGCGGGCGGTGAGTGGCGGGAAGCGCGGCGCCGTCTGCTCCGATTGCCACGGTGCGCACGAGATCCTGCGCGGCGCGGACCCGCGCGCGTCGATCTGGCGGACGAACATTCCCGACACCTGCGGCAAATGCCACACCGAGATCGTCGCGCGGTATCGCGAGAGCGTGCACGGCGAGGCGCTGGCGCGCGGCGTGCGCGACGCGCCGGTGTGCACCGACTGTCACGGCGAGCACCGCATCCTCGGTCCGGCCGAGCCGGCGTCACCCGTGTTCGCCGCCAACATCCCCGGCGACACCTGTGGTCGCTGCCATACCGACGCGCGGCTGAACGAGAAGTACGGCCTCCCGATCGGGCGGGTCGCG
>JBGOSW010000170.1:0-10038 GCA_041476145.1 Binatia bacterium | reverse complement strand
CTCAGCTCGTCGTTGGGGCTCCTTTCGACCGAGTGCTTTCCGCTCGCGGAGCCCGTGGCGCCGATCAACGCCAGCAATTTCGTCTTCGATCTTCCGCTTCCGCCGCGCCCGGCAGGCGGACGGTTCGCCTGGCGACTGATCTCGCGCCCGGCACCGGGTGGTCGCGCCGCCCGCTTGCGCGTCACGCGCCGGCTGCGTGCCGCCGCGCCCTATCTCCGGGTGAAGGTGCTCATGAGGCGGCGCGTGAGGGGTGAGTTCCCAACCGGGTTCGCGGGCACCATCATCGGGGGATGGATGAACGACCCGGCGCCGCTGACGCACGTGCGCGTGACCGTGCAGGCCGCGGTGATCAACAACGACCTCCAGCTCGCGACGCCGATCGCTCCCAAACAATGCGAGACCAGCGGCAATCCGTGCGACACCGCCGCCGATTGCGCCAGCGGCGAGGCGTGCCTCGGCACCGGCCCGGTCCAGGGATGGTTCCTCCAGGCCGCCGTCAATGGAGAGTGGCAGCGACTGACGGGGCTCGACACGGCCACGACCGGAAGCGTGCTGGCGCAGGATCTCGTCTACGATCAGTATCTTCCGCCGGATGGCGGGGTCCGTGTGGTCGCGAACGGAGCGGCGCGAGAGTGCGTCGACACGATGTACGGCAAGTCTCTCGCCACCGACATCGCGGAGCTCGGCTTCACCAACGGGACTACCTGCCTCGCGTCGACCTCCCACAACGCCGGCACGGTCGACGTGAGCTACGCCGGTCCCGACTTCGGCGCGCCCACTGGGTCAGCCGACTACGAAACGCCCGGCACTGGCGGAGAAGGCGGCACGTGCTCGCTCACGACCGGGACGTCGTGCGTCGTCGACGCCGATTGTCCCTCGGGCGAGAGCTGCATCACGACGGGCGGCGCCTTCTCGCTGCGCTATCGCATCGAGCGCGTGCCGTAGTCGTCGGCGACAGCGACGTCCATGCCGTGACGTCCGCGCCGACGTCGCCGTCATCGTCGCGCGCGATGGCAACCGTCACCGATTCTTCGCGGACACGCAACGGCGTCGTAGTACTTTCGTCGTAGATGATTCGATCCGCGTAATACTTTCGTCCTAGGGAAATTGCCGGATTGTCGACTGCGTTCAAGACGCGTACGAATCGTCGTATGAATCCGAACGTTCATGTCGCAGCCGATACCTCGGTACCCGAAGCGCTGCTGCCCGACCAATACTTCGACCGCGTCGCTGGGGGCGGCCGCGAAATGCCGGAGAAGCGTCTGATGGCCGCGGTGCTCCTCGATGCGCTCGTCCGACTCCAACGCGAGGGCTCGAGCGGTGCCGCCGAGGTGCGTGCATGGATCGCCGGGCGCGGCGCCGGCAACCTCTTCTCCTTCGAGAACGTGTGCGAGGCGCTCGGGATCGACGCCGGCTATCTCGCGCGCGGACTAGCGGCGCGACCGCGCATCGTGCCGCGGCGTGTGCGTGTGGCGCGCCGCCGGTTGACGGTCGGCGGCCGTCGGCGCTCGTCGGGCTGATCGCGCTGGCGCCACCCGCGAGGCGCGATCCTGTTCGCGGTCGACGTGGGTCAGGGCGCGTCGCGCGACAACGATTCGGCGATGCGGAGGTTGTCGCGCGCGGCGGTGAAGTCGGGGCGCAGCCGAAGCGCCTCGGCGAAATGTTCGATCGCCTCCGCCCGCCGACCTTCCATGTACAGCACGCCGCCGAGGTTGTTGTGCGCCTCCGGGTAGGCGGGGCGTAACTGCAGCGCCGCCGCGAAGTGCACGGCCGCTTCGGCGCGATGATCCGCGGTGCCGGAGACGAGCGCGAGGCCGAGATTGTTGTGCGCGATGAAGTTGTCGGTGGTGACGGCGAGCGCGTGGCGGTACAGTGCGACGTCGTCCTTCCAATACGTCAGCTGGCGCGCCGTCACCGTCGTGCAGACGAGAACGTAACCGCTCACGAGGCCGATCACCGCGAGCCTCCAGAAGAGCGACGTGGCCGCCGCGATCGCGGCGACCGTCCAGGCAACCGCGATCCCGAGGCCGATCAGTGGCACGTAGGTGAAGCGATCCGCGGTCGATTGCATCCCGATCTGCACCAGGCCGATGACGGGGAGAAGGCTCACGAGGAACCATAGCCAGCCGACGAGCACGAAGGGTACGCGACGGGCGCTCCACAGGGCGCCGCCGGTCGTGAGCGCCAGGAGAATGGTCGCGCCGGCGACGCGCGTCCACGCGATGCGATGTGGATAGGGATAGAAGACGGCGAGATCGACGGGCCACCCCGCTTGGCCGAGATAGCGTGCGTAGCTGACGAGGGCGTGCCCCACTCGGAACCCGATCGGCAGGGTCTCGATGGCGGTCACGGCATCGCCCTGCCGCTGCGTGAGCACCGCCACGACGGAGGCAGCGGCGGCGAGGCCGAAGAGGGGAAGCTTCTCGACCAGCAACGCTCCGAGGCGCGTGCTGCGGACGCCGCCACGGACGTCGGCCGGCGAGAGGCGACCGAGCGGCCAGTAGTCGAGGAGCAGCAGGAGAATGGGCAGCGTGACGAGCATCGGCTTCGCCATCAGGCTCGCCGCGAAGGCGAGCGTGACGAGGAGGTAGCGCGCACGGCGCGGGTCGTGGACGTAGCGAAGCCAGGCCGCGAGCGTGAGGAGACCGAAGAACGTGCTGAGGACGTCTTTGCGTTCCGCGACCCAGGCTACGGACTCGACGTGCAGCGGATGGATCGCGAAGAGCAGCGCCGCGAGCGCGCTCGGGGCGAGTGCTCCGGTGGCGCGCTCGAGCACGAGCAGGAGCAGGACCGCGTTCGCGACGTGCAGCGCGACGTTCGCGAGGTGGTGCGCCGCCGGGTCGAGCCCGGCGAGCGTGACCACGGCCATGTGCGACAGCCACGTGAGGGGATGCCAGGTGCCGGTGTCGGCGGTCGTGAACGCCCAGGCGATGTTCGTCGGCGTCAGGCCGCGCTGCACTTCGGCATTGGCGGTGACGTACAAGGGGTCGTCGTAGTTGAGGAAGGAGGCGGCATGGAGCGGCCAGTAAAGGACGCTCGTGCAGGCGCCGAGTGCGGCGCAGGCCCACCACCGGCGTCGCGATTCAGCGATCATTAGCGTCATTAGAGAAAGGTTGCGGTGCCGGCCGGTGGACGACCCCAGTCGCCGGCGGCCGTGCAAGAATGCATTGCTTCTCCGTAGGCTTACGACGCTGCGCGCCAGCGTTTTTCTCCAACGGCGCGCGGCTTTTTTGTTGACAGACAACATGCCACTGTCGCATAGTCCGTAGCAATTCGCGCTCTGCCGTGCCGACCTATGTGGTCACCAGAAGCGGACGCGGAGATTTCGAGGAACCGGGAAGACCTCCATTTGGCGTGCGATGCTGAACGAGAGCCAGCACCCCCATCGCGTGTGATGTCGAGAGCCCGATTTCCCGAGTGCGTCAAACGCGTGAGTTCGTGACCAGAGCTGATTCGAAAGTCGTCACAGCAGCAACGGAACACCGTCCGGCGATGATGCCAGGGCGGACGCAGTTCACCATCAACTCTCTTAAGGAGGAACAGTCATGAGAATTGGATGTCGAAGTGTCGCGTTCGCGACGGCACTAGCCGCGGTGCTCGCCTTCGGAGCCACCGCGCATGCGGTGGTGCCACCGCCAAACAAGTGCGCCGCTGGCAAGGTGGGGATCGCTGCCAAGAATATCGCAGGCCTTCTCAAATGCGATTCCAAGGGGGTCGCGACAGGCACCTTGCCCGTTGCCGCCTGCCTGACGAAAGTGGGCAACGCATTCCTCAAGTTTCCGAAGATAGATTCCGGTCAATCGGTCCTCAAGCTACCGTCCGTGTGCCCGGCGGGTAAGGGCGACGCTGCCCTGATCCAGGGGCAGAACCAGACCGAGGTCGACGCCATCGAGGCGGCTCTCGGCGCGCCTACTTTCCCCACGACGATCAGCAAGTGCACCGCTGGCAAGATGGGGTGCGCAGCCAAGAGAGCGGCCGGGCTCCTCAAGTGCCACTCCAAGGCGATCGGCAAGGGTCTTCCCATGAGCGACCCCGCCATTGCGCCCTGTGTCACCAAGGTCTCAGCGGGGATGCCGGCTTGTTACACCAAAATCGACTCGGGTTTGTCTGACTGCCTGGCTCCCGAGGGTGATGAGGCCGCGATCGCGGCCCTGATCGACCCGTACGTCGATCACATCGCCAACTACTTCTCGGGTTACGTGAACCAGAGTCCGGGTTGTGCGTCGCAGATCGTCTTCGCGGGCACCACGACCAAGGGCGTGCTCGACACCGGCTGGACCGGTCAAGGTCACAACGCGACGGTCGTCAGCGAGGGCACGGTGACGGTCGCGGTGGACACGTGCACTGGCGACGGCTCGGCCCCGAGCTGCGGCGTGTGCAGCTACCACGGTCCGGTGCCGAACTTGCCGCTCGGCTCACCGAGCACACCGAACCTCTGGCCGCAGCGCTGCTCGAACAACACCTCGACAAAGTGTGTCAACGACAGTGCTTGCGGTGTCGGCAACACCTGCAAGTTCTACTTCGGGAGCTATCTCCCCCTCGTAGCCGGCGGCGTTTCGACCTGTGTCGAGAACACCTTCACGGGCGCCCTCACCGGTACGACGGACTATGCCACGGGCGACAGCACCGGAACCGCGCACGTAGTCTCACGCGTCTTCTCGGGCCTGGCGCTCACGCACCCGTGTCCGCGTTGCATCGGTGACCCGGTGGCGAACGACGGTGTCAAGGGCGGCACCTGCGACAATGGTCCCAACGTCACCAAGACCTGCGATGCCAGCGGCGCATCGCCGAACGCGTCGTTGGGTGTGACGAGTCTCGATTGTCCGCCGATCGATCCCGGTGGGGTGATCGCGAACCTGCCGATCGACCTCTCCAACACCACCGGCAACAAGACCAAGACCCTGTCGGCGGCGACGAGCCCGCCTTGCACGGACGGGACCTTCGTCGGTGGTTTGTGTCAGTGCGATACCTGCAACAACACGGCGGCGACGCCGTGTGGCAGCAACGCCGACTGCGTCGCCGTTGGGGCGACGGTCTGCGGTGGCCTGCGTTGCACCGGCGGTACCAACAACGGTGTTGCGTGCGCGAATAACAGCGAGTGTCCGGGCGGCGGCGCGGCTTGCAGCGTGCCGGGCGCGGCGACGGCCGGGAATCAATGTGACGGCGGCATCGGCGACTGCGGGGACAACCCACAAGTGGGAGATCCAAACAAGCGCACGTGCCTAAGCGGCCCGAGCGAGACGTTCTGCGGACCGGTGGAGACGTTCAAAGGCTGCGCGATCAATGCCGATTGCACGTTCCCCGGCGACCTCTGCAACGTGACTCGCTTCCGTGATTGCTTCGACAATGGCTCGGACGGTGACGTGGTCACGGCGAGCGGTGTGGCGGATCCGCCTTCGGGCCACGATGCCGATCCGACACTGGCTGCACTCTTCTGCATCGGCCCGACAACTGCGGGCGCGGTGAACTCGGCGGCTGGTCTGCCTGGTCTCGGACGTCTCGAGCTCGGCGGCCACGCGCACGACAACGGCACTCCGTGATTTGGTAGTATGGAGCTCACGCGCGGCGGCTTAGGCCGCCGCGCGTGCCGCAAAGGGGCCCCGGGCGTCACTGACGTCCGGGGCCCCTTTGTTTTCGCGCTCTCTTCATGGGCGCGGGGGCGGCTCATCGAGACGTCCATCACGACGCTCTGCGCCATCCCACATTCGACGGCGGCGGCGAAAGTTTTTCGTTGACATCGAGTGCGCAGGCGGCGCATTTTGCAGTACCGCGTGCGAGCCAACGGAGTGGTCCACGTGCAGCCGACGGACGTGCCGACAATAGTGACAGAGTTCAGCGATGGCGCTGCGGGTGCGCTCAGCGTGTCCGCCGCCGAGGGTTCGTGTCCGTGGGGACCGGTCAAGGAGGAGAGGTCATGAGAGCCACCGTCAGAGGCGCCTTCGTTGGTGCCGTGTTGCTCGTTGCCTTGATGGTCCTCGGATCCGCGGCACAGGCGCAGGACGTAAACTTCGGGTGCCGGGAGACGATCAACAGAAACTTCACGAGTTACCTGAAGGTGGTCACCAAGATCGTCCTGCTATGCAACCACACGGAGGTGAGGGCGGGCGATGGCCAGAACGCCCCCGGCGGCGGCGACATCGCGGGCTGTGACGTCGCGGGTAAGATTCCCGCGGCGTTCCAAAAGATGTTGAGCAAGATCACCGCCAAGTGCGACGCCGCGGGGATCTCGCCCGCCATGGTCGGCTGGCCCGGCACCTGCCCCAACTTCGAGGGGACGTGTACCAACTCGATCGCCAACGGCAGCGACGTCGCGACGTGCCTCGATTGTGTCGCGAAGGCGGCGGTCGCCCAGGCCATGGACCTCTACTACCTGAATCTCACCGATCCCGCCGGCGACCGCACGCTGGTCAGGTGCCAGGCGACGATCGGTAGCCAGACCTCGAAATTCTTGCTCCTGAAGGCGAAGGCGCTGAGCAACTGCCGGACGAAGGTCGACAAGGGCGGAGGAACGCTCCCGTGTCCGGTGCCCGGCGACGGCAAAGCCGGAGCCAAGATCATGCAGGCCGAAGCGAAGAAGGTGAAAAAGATCTGCCTCGCCTGCGACACCCAGACGCTCGACGGCGTCACCTGTACGGGCCAGAACTACAGCCCGGCGCAGATCGGGTTCGCGAGCACGTGCCCGGCCGTCGTCGTGCCGGGCGGCGGTCCTTCCTGCGGCGGTCCGATCAACACTCTGAACGACCTCGTGAAGTGCGTCGATTGTGTCACGGAATTCAAGGTCGACTGCGCCGATGCGCTCTCGCGGCCCGACCAGATTCCGTATCCGTCGGAGTGTCAGGGCGTGGTGCCGACGCCGACCCCCACGGCGACCGTGACGCCGACACTGACGACCACCCCGACCCCGACTGTCACCGCGACGCCGACGGTGACCGCGACGGCCACGCTCACCGCAACGCCGACCCCGACGCCGACGCTCACCGCTACGCCGACGCTGACGGCGACGCCGACGGTGACCGTCACCGCGACGTCGACGCCCGGACCGACGGCGACGGCGACTCTGACGGCGACGCCGACCTTGACCGCCACGCCGACGCTGACGGCGACGCCGACGGTGACCGTCACTGCGACGTCGACGCCCGGACCGACGGCAACGGCGACCCTGACCGCGACGCCGACCTTGACGGCCACGCCGACGTTGACGGCGACTCCCACGCTCACGGCGACGCCGACGCGTACGGCGACGCCGACGGTGACGCCGACGCCGACGCTGACGGCGACACCGACACTGACGGCGACACCGACATTGACCGCGACACCGACATTGACCGCGACGCCGACACGCACTGCGACGCCGACGGTGACGCCGACGCCGACGCTGACGGCGACGCCCACCGTGACATCGACCGCGGCGACCCCGACGGCGACGCGCACCGCGACGCCGACGGCGACGCCGACACCGACGGCGACGCGCACCGCGACGCCGACGGCGACGCCGACACCGACGCGCACGCCGACGTCGACCGCGCCGACGCCGACGCCGACGCGCACGCCGACGTCGACCGCGCCGACGCCGACACCGACGAAGACACCGATTCCCGGCGGCTCATGCGGCGACGGAGTGTGGAACGTCGGCGAGGACTGCGATACGTCCGCCGGCGTCACCTGCCAGATCGGCTCCAACACCGGCACCGGGTACGCGTGCACGGCGTGTCAGTGCGCCTGCCCGTCGTTCGTCGAGTTCGTCGGAACTTCGGGGAACGCCGGCGCCCTCGACACCGGATGGACGGGTCAAGGACATGACGCCACCGTGGTGAACGCCGGCAAGGTGACCGTCGGGGTCACGAGCTGCGCCGGAAGCACCCGGCCCTGTGGCGTCTGTAGCATCCTCGGTCCCGTCGACAACCTCGCGGCGGACGCGGGCGACATCGACAACCACCGCTGCACCGGCAACACCCACGTCCAGTGCACCACCACCGCGAATTGCACGGCGACGCGCTGCCTCTCGGGTACCAACGACGGGGCGACCTGTAGCGTGGCGTCGCAGTGCCCGGGTGGGACGTGCGTCGCCGCGGGCGGCACCTGCGAGTACTACTTCGGCTCCTATCTCCCGCTGGTCGCCGGTGCCGTCGCGACCTGCGTCGGAAACCAGATCAACGGGGTCATTACCGGGACCGCCAACATCGAGACCGGCAGCGCCGCAACGGCCGCGAACCTGATTTCCACCGTGTTCAGCGGCCCGACGAGCGCCGCACCGTGTCCGCACTGCGTCGGTGACGGTGCGGCGAACGACGGCACGCGTGGCGGCACGTGCGACGCCGGTGACAATCTCGGCTTGAAGTGCGACATCAACGGCACCTCCCCGAATCTCTTCTGGGCGAGCACGAGTCTCGATTGTCCGCCGACGTCAGCGGCTTTGATCGCGACCCTGGCGATCGATCTCACGAACTCGACCGGGACGCGGACGAAGACGCTGTCGGCGGCGAGCCCGAATTGCCGCGCCAACGGCTTCACCACGTTGAAGTGCTTCTGCGATACCTGCAACAACACGGCGGGGACCATCTGCGCCTCGAACGCCGACTGCGTCGCCGTGGGGGCGACGATCTGTGGTGGCCGCCGGTGTGCCAACGGCGTGAACCTGGGGAATCCGTGCAGTCTGTTGTGTCTTGCGGGCGCGAACGCCGGCACCCCGTGTGCCGTCAACTCCGAATGTCCCGGCAGCAGTTGCAGCAGCAACGCGCAATGCCCGTCAACGTGTTCCGGGGGGAGCAATCCCGGAGGACCGTGCGGGGTGAACTCGGAATGCCCAGGCGGCGCTTGCCAAGCGGCGTGCAGCGTGCCGGGGTCGGCGACGAGACCGAATCAGTGCAACAGTCCCTTCACGTGTTCGGCGACGAGCACGTGCGTCGGCGGTGGCAATGTGAACGCGAACTGCAGCGCGGCCTCCGAGTGTCCCGGTGGCGCGTGTGTCTTGGCCAACGAGGGCGTGTGCTCGACCGGGCCGTTCGAGCAGTTCTGCGGGCCGATCGCGACGTTCCAAGGGTGTACCTCAAACACGCAATGTGCGCCCTACAATCTGTGCGTCGGCGGCGGCAATGCCGGGGCGGATTGCGGATTCGCCTCCGAGTGTCCCAGCGGCACGTGCACTTCGAAGAAGGGTGGCCCGTTCGACCAGTGCATCATCGGTAAGTTCCGCGACTGCTTCACGGACAACGGCGTGAGCGGCAACAGCATCGTCGCGACCGGCTTCGCCGACCTTCCGGTGCAAGACCAATCGAATCCGACGCTCTCGGCGGTCTTCTGCGTCGGTCCGACGGCTCAATCGGCCGTGAACAGCGCCGCCGGCTTGCCGGGGCCCGGTCGACTCGAGCTCCTCGGTCACTCGAAGGCTTTCCCCTAAGCCGATCTCGTGAGCCCCGGACGTGCAGCGCACGTCCGGGGCTTTTCTTATTGCGGGCGTCACCGCGGGCGAGTGCTCGCCGTGCTCGCACGCACCTTGCCTCCGGTGGCGCTCGGAGGTACGCCCTCACTCGCGTCGTGCTCACGCGCGGTGCGCGAAGGAGACCCGCCATGAAGTTCAGCTGGTTCCATCTGATGCCGTACCGCTGGCTCCCGCACGACTTCCGCGAGCGCTACCACAGCGTGTGGGTGGACCTGCCGAACGCGCTCTACGACCCGGTGCGCGGCCACGGCCTCTACAACGAGTATCTCGACATGCTCGAGTACGCGGACGAGATGGGCTTCGACGCCGTGGGCGTGAACGAGCATCACCAGAACGCCTACGGCATGATGCCGTCGCCGAACCTCATGGCCGCGGCGCTGGCGCGGCGGACGACGAACGCGATGCTGCTCGTCCTCGGGAACTCGATCGCGCTCTACAATCCGCCGATTCGCGTCGCCGAGGAGATGGCGATGCTCGACGTGATGTCGGGCGGTCGCTTGATCGCCGGCTTCCCGGTCGGCACCTCGATGGACATCAATTACTCCTACGGCCAGAACCCCGCGACCGTGCGCGACAAGTACCGCGAGGGCCATGACCTG
>JBGOSW010000169.1:0-10069 GCA_041476145.1 Binatia bacterium | reverse complement strand
TGGGGGGGGGGGGGGGGGGGGGGGGGGGGCGGGGGGGGCGAACTACCCGACCCCCCCCCGCCCCCCCCCCACTCGCTCACCCGCCGGGCCACCGCGTGCCGTCCCAGTACGCTGCTCAACGCGGACGGAGGTGAGGGAGGGGGGCGACGGGAGCGGAGAGGCGTGCGCGGGGGCGTAGACTTCTCTTCCGCCCGCGCGCGCGCCTCTCCGCTCCCGTCGGGGGTCTTCTCTTCCGCCCGCGTCAGGGACCGAGCAGCGGGGCGATCGCGTCCCACTCCGTGGCCGGAGCGGAGCAGGTGTAGGCGTGACACACGTAGACCGTCGTACGGCCGTCGACCTGCGTCTTGCCGTCGGCGATCGGCAAGCGCTCGCGCGCCGCGGGATCGGCGGCGACGACGATCTTGTCGGGCACGAACTCGCGATGGAGCCGCGCGAGGAGCGCGCGGCGCGCCGGATCGTCCTCGCGACCGATCACGACGATCTCGCGCGGTTTTCGCTGGTAGAGGTCGGCGGCGGCGAGCATGTGCGCGAACCCGAACGGGTTCGCCTTCATGCCGCCGCTGAAGCAGCGCAGCGTACGCTCGGCGGCCTCGAGAAAGCGCGTGTCGCCGCCGTAGTGGTAGAGCCGCAAGAGACCCATCGCTGCGGCGGCGTTCCCCGAGGGAATGGAGCCGTCGAAGGCGGGCTTCGGACGATGCACCAGCCGCTCGTGGTCCGAGCTGGTGAAGAAGAAGCCGCCTTGGTCGGGATCCTGGAAGCGGGTGAGGAGCGCCTCGGCGAGCGCGGTGGCGCGTGCCACGAGCGCGAGATCGAAGGTCGCTTCGTAGACGTCGAGAACCGCGTTCAGCAGAAATGCGTAGTCGTCGAGATAGGCGTCGAGCTTCGCCTGGCCGTCCTTGAAGGTACGCAGCAGGCGGCCGTCGCGATGGAGCGTCGTGCAGACGAAGGCGAGCGCGCGCTCCGCGGCGACGCGATAGTCGTCACGGCCGAGGACCTTGAACGCTTCCGCGAAGGCGCCGATCATGAGCGCGTTCCAGCTGGTGAGGATCTTGTCGTCGCGGCCGGGCGCAATGCGCCGCGCGCGCCGGGCGAGCAACCGCGCGCGTCCGTCGTCGACGATCGCCGTGACCTCGCCCAGCGCGCGCGCGAAAAGAGCGGCGAGCTGCTCGAGGTCGATCGTGCGGTGCAGAATGTTCTTGCCCTCGAAATTGCCGGCGTCGGTGACGTCGTAGAAACGGCAGACGATCTCGCCCGCCTCGTCGCCGAGCGCCGCCATCACCTCGTCGCGAGTCCAGACGAAGTACTTGCCCTCGACGCCTTCGCTGTCGGCGTCCTGCGCCGCGTAGAATCCGCCCTCCGGATGGGTCATCTCGCGCACGACCCAGCCGAGCGTCTCCTCGACGACGCGCCGGCAGTCGGCGTCGCCGCCGGTCGCCTGGTAGGTCTCGAGGGCGAGGCGTACGAGCAGCGCATTGTCGTAGAGCATCTTCTCGAAATGCGGCACGAGCCAGCGCGCGTCGACGGAGTAGCGGTGGAAGCCGCCGCCGAGCTGGTCGTAGATGCCGCCTGCGGCCATGCGATGCAGGGTGTCGACGGTCATGCGCCGAAAGCGATCGTCGCCACCGGCGTGCCAGGCGCGGAGGAAGAGGGCGAACACCATCGTGTTGGGGAACTTCGGCGCGCCGCCGATGCCGCCGTGCTCGCCGTCGTAGTGGCGGGCGAGGGCGTGCGCGGCGACGACGGCGACGTCGGGTGCGAGCGCCGCCGTCGCGGCGGGCGGCTGCTCGGCGCGCGCGAGCCCGTCGCGAAGCTGTGCGACGCTCTCGCGCACTTGGTCGCGCTTCTCGCGATACGCTTGCGCCACACCCTGCAGGACCCGTGGAAACGCCGGCATGCCGTGGCGATCGACCGGCGGGAAATAGGTGCCGCCGAAGAACGGCTCGCCCGCGGGCGTGAGGAACATCGTGAGCGGCCAGCCGCCGTGGCCGGTCAGCATCTGCACCGCCGTCATGTAAATGTGATCGAGGTCCGGGCGTTCCTCACGGTCGACCTTGATGCAGACGAAGAGCTCGTTCATGAGGTCGGCGATGGGCGCATTCTCGAACGATTCGTGCGCCATCACGTGGCACCAGTGGCAGGACGAGTAGCCGATGCTGACGAGGATCGGCTTGTCTTCGCGCCGAGCGCGCTCCAGCGCCTCCGCCCCCCACGGATACCAGTCGACGGGATTGTGGGCGTGCTGCAGGAGATACGGGCTGGTTTCGGCCATCAGCCGATTGGCGGGACGGGACGAATGATGCGCGTCGTCGGCTGACACGAGAAGCCCTCCGACGGCGGAGTCTATCGAGGGGACGGAGCACGCGCCAGGTAGCGCGGACTTCTCTACTCCGCGGGGCCGAACTCCTTCCACGCCGCAAGCGTATGCAGGCCGGTGCCGACCTGCACGGCGACGACTTTCTTCAGCGGCACGATCTGCAGATCGCTCTGGCTGTCGATCTGCGCACAGATCTCCTCGAGCCGGCGGCGCACGATGCGCGTCACCTCCTCGTTGCCGCGCGCGACGGCGAGCCGGTAGACCTCGCCGAGATACAGCATGTGATGGAAGACGCGGCAGACCGTCGAGTCGAACGCCTCCGCTCGCGTCGCATCGCGAGCGTACTGCGGCGCCTCGACCTCGCGCTTCAGGGCCGCGAGCTGCTTCGGCGCGCGCTTCACGTAGTCGTCGACCGAGCGATACAGACGATCGCGGGGCGCGCCCCGCCCGACGATCGCGAAGTACTCGCGGACGTCGTGGTAGATCGAGTCGACGCGGAAGACGCCCTGGAGCATGGCCTCGCGGCGCGTGAGCCCGGCCGGGGACGTGTCCTGGAGCACCGGGTCGAAATAGTAGGGCACCTCGCAGACAATCGAGTATCCGGCGGTCAGAGTTTTCAGATAGTCGTCGGAGCTGGTTCCGGCCTCGATGCACGGCGCCGGATCTTCGTCGAGGTTGCGCGCGAGGTAGTCGTAGCGTTCCTGGACGCCGAAGAGCCCGTAGATGCCCTCCTCGAACGGCTTGATGAATGGCACCTCGGGCTCGCCGCGGTGCATCGCCAGTCCCTGCGAGGCGACGACGCGTCGCAGCCGCGGGAAAAGCCCGGGGAGTGGCCGCGAGACGTAGAAGTACGCGCCGCAGAAACCGGCGTTGTGGAGCGAGTAGAGAAAGGTCGGGCGGTGCGTATCCATGACCGCCATGATCGCGCGCGTCTCGGGGCACGACTCGGTGAAGTGGAGCGTCTTGTAGTGAACGGGGAAGCTCCACTCGACTTGCTCGCGTGCCGGCGGCCGATAGAAGTTGAGCGCGTAGGTGAGCGGCGAGAACGCCTGCTTGAACCAACCCTCGTTCAGGAGCGTGCCGTCGGGGTCGGCGCACTTGATGATGAGGAACGTGTAGCCGAGCTCGTCCCGGAGGTCGTCGTCCTCACAGAGCCGGCGCGAGAGAAACTCGAGCGTGAGCGTGCCGATCGGTTCGTTCGGATGCGGCGTGCCGATGAGGAGCGCCTTGCGCTTACCGTGACCGATCGTCAGCAGCTCGATCGGACGCCCCTCGGTGGAGGTCCCGACCGTCTGCAGGGTGACGAGCTTCGGAAATCGGCGCGCGAGCTCCCGCGAGCTCGCGGAGAGCTCCGCGACGCTCAGGAACTCCGTGTACTGCGGCACGTCGGAGATGATCTGGTAGGTGTCCATGTGAGAAAAAAGTAGCACACCCGTGGAGCGCGGCAAAGAAAACGCCGGCGCGCGCGGGAGCGCGGGTCCGATCGGTGGTGCGCGATCGGACCCGCGCTCCCGGCGTCGAGATTCAGGAGAGCTCTTTGCTCGAGTAGCCGAGAATGCGGCGCGCGATGATCATCATGTTGATCTGTTGCGTGCCCTCGAAGATGTCGTTGATCTTGGCGTCGCGCATCCACTTCTCGAGCAACAGTTCGCGCGAGTAGCCGAGCGGGCCGAGCATCTCGACCGCCTTCTGCGTCACCTGGGTCACGACGAAGCCCGCCTTCGCCTTCGCCATCGACGCCTCGAGATTGTTCTTCTGTCCCTGATCCATCATCCACGCCGCGCGCCAGGTGAGGAGACGGGCCGCTTGAAGCTGCGTCTCCATGTCCATGAAATCGCGCTCGATCGCGGTGAGCTTGCGCGGCCCTACGCCGTAACGGATTTCGACGCCCTGCTTCTTCAGCTCGTCGCGCACGAAGTCGAGGGCGGCGCGGCCGACGCCGAGCGCGCTCGCGGCGACGATCGGTCGGGTGGCGTCGAACGTCGCCATGACGCCTTTGAAGCCCTCGCTCGTCTTCGGCACTTCGGGGCTGCCGAGGATGTTGTCGAACGGGATGCGGCAGTCCTCGAAGATGAGGGTCGCCGTGTCCGAGGCGCGGATACCGAGCTTGTCCTCGCACTTTGCGACCGTCATGCCGGGTGTCCCGGCGTCGACGATGAACGACTTGATGCCGGCACGTTTCGCCGAGCGATCGACGGTCGCCCAGACGACGACGAAGCCGTTCGACATCGTCGCGTCCCCCGCCATGAGGCCGCTGGTGCAGAAGATCTTGGTGCCGTTCAGCACCCAGTGATCGCCGTCGCGGACGGCCGTCGCCTGAATCGCCGCGCTGTCACTGCCGGCGCCGGGTTCGGTGATCGCCATCGCCGACCACACCGGCTTGTCGCCCTTGAAGCGCGACAGAAAGCGCTGCTTCTGGTCGGGCGTTCCGACCGCCATCACCGCGGCGCCGCCGAGCCCGGGGCCGGGGATGCTGAGGTAGAGGCCGGCGTCGCCCCACGAAAGCTCCTCGACGGCGACCACCGTGCGCAGGTTGCGATCGCGGTCGGGCGCCTTGTCCTTGCCGTCCTTGGTCGCGCCCGGGCCGATGCCGGACGCCTTGGAGAGCTGCCACATCATGTTGATGAAGTCCCACGGCTTCTCGTGCTCGCGCTCGTCGTACTCGCGGGCGATCGGTCGCATGGCGTTCTCGGCGAGCATGTGGAGCTGGTCGCGCGTGGCGGCGATCTCGGGAGAGAGCTCGAAGTCGATCATGATCCGTCTCCTTGGGGCGGTCGCCTCAGGCGATCGCCAATCCTTCCAGCGTGGCGAAGCCGCGGGCGTTGCGCAGGAACAGCTCCACCAAATGATCGCGGATGTACCCGTGTCCACCGAGCACCTGCAGGGCGTTGTCGGCGATGCGAAGCACCACGTCGGAGGCGTAGCGCTTGGAGAGATAGGCCTCGCGTGTCGCGTCCTCGTGGCGGTCGAGCTTCCACGCCGCCTCCCAGACGAGGAGGCGCGTCGCGTCGACCTCCATCGCCATCTCGGCAAGCATGAAGGCGATCGCCTGCTTCTGCGCGATCGCCTGCCCGAAGGCGCGACGCTCCTTGGCGTACTCGCGCGCGTAGTCGTAGGCGGCGCGTGCGACGCCGACCGCCATCGCCCCGAGGCCGACGTGCCAGAGATCGGCGAGGCGACGCATGGCGCGCTCGTCGCCGGCGGCGAGCACGTGGTCACGGGGCACGCGGCACGCGTCGAGCTCGAGGCTCGTCGTCTCGAGCGCCTTCAGGCCCATGTTCCGCTCGCGCGCACCGACGCGCAGGCCGGGCGTATCGCGCGCCACGACGACCGCCTGCGGGTGCACCGTGCCGTCGCCGTTGGCGAGGCCGGCGAGCACCACGATGTGCTTCGCCTGGCTGCCGAGGGGCACGTAGCACTTGGTGCCGCTCACGACGTACTCGTCACCGTCGCGCCGGAGCACAGTCGCGGGTGCGCTCGAGTCGAAGTCGAAGCGCGGCTCCATGACCGCCGCCGTGCCGGCCTCGAAAGTGTCCCCGCAGAAAGCCGGGAGTAGGCTCCGCTTGAGCTCGGCGGACGCGAACTCGACGAGCGGCACGGTGAGGAGGCGCGGCGCGAGGAGGTGCATCGCAATCGCGAGATCACCGTACGCGAGCTCCTCGGCGACGACCGCGCCCGTCAGCGCCGAGTGCTCGCTCCCGAAGCCGCCGTACTCCTCCGGGATGATGCTCTGCACGAGCCCGAGCTCCCATCCCCGCTGGAGAAGCGACGCCGGAACGACGCCCTTTTCGTCCGCTTCGCGCGCGTACGGACGGATCTCGTCGCGTGCGAAACCGATCACGGTCTCGCGGATGAGCTTCTGCTCTTCATCGAGTTCGAAGTTGATCATCGGGACTCCCTCCGATCGCTACGCGCCCCTCGCTTGGCGTGGGCGCTGTGCGGCAACTGCTCGGCGTCGACCGTCAGCCACGCCACCAGCTGATCGACGACGCCTTGCATGACAACCCCGAGGTCGACGCGCTCGGGATCCTGGTAGTGCTGCAGCTCGGCACCGATGATGCCGCCCGCGAAGAGCTGCGCCGCGCGGCTCGCCTCGACGTCCGAGCGGAAGACGCCCTGCTCCTGGCCGAGCCGGACGATACCGGCGAGATAGCTGCGGAAGCGACGCAGGATGTCGCGAAACGCCTGCGAGAGGCGCGGATTCGTGTCGAGCGCCTCGACCATGAGGGTCAGGATGAAGCGCCGCAGGTTGTTCTTGGTGGCGATGTGGACGCAGACACGCGCGATCTCCGCGAGGGCGGCCGGTGGATCGGTGACCGGAGAGACGCTGCCGACGACGCGCTCCTCGAACTCCGCGATGCGATCCTTCACTGCCTCGAAGAGCAGCTCCTCTTTGTCGCGGAAGTGATAGTAGAGCGCGCCCTTGGTCACGCCCGCGGCGCTGGCGATGCGCTCGATCGAGGTGCCCTGGTAGCCGTAGCGCGCGAAGCAATCGATGGCTGTCACCATCAGCTCCCGACGTGCCGCGCCCGCCACCTTGCCCTCGACGGTCGTCGAAGGAGCGGTAGTTCCCGATCGCGAGGGCGCGCGCGTGCGCGGCGACATACTGAACGTTTAGTATGTTCGACGCGCGGTGTCAATAGGCTACCCGTCGCGCACGACTCGCCTGTCCCGGCTGGAGAATGCCCGTGCGCGTCGCTATGGTGCCGCGCGAGGTGGGGGAGCGCAGCCACATCGCCGAGACGTTGCGCACGACCCGCGCGCGCCTCGATCTGACGATCGAGCGCGCGGCGGCGGACGCCGGCGTTCCGCTACGTTACGCACGGTTGCTCGAGGGCGAGGTGCCCTCCGGGGTCGGCGTCTCCGACGAGCTCTACCTGATTCCGTTTTTCCGTCGCTACGCGACGGCCCTCGGTCTCCCCGCCGAGGATCTGCTACCGGATTTCCTCGGTCAGGTGCAGGAGCTGCCCCCTCCGAGCGCCGCACCCCTTCACCTCCAGGCGCGCTCGCGGACGCGGGCGGCGGCTTTCTGGCGGCCGGTCGCGGTGTTGCTCGCCATCGCCGGCGCCACCTTCGTGATTCTCCGCCAGGCGCCGGAGCGACCGAGCGTCGAGGACGAGCATTGGAGCGAGGCGGAGCGGATCGCACGCGCGGACGGTGTCGATCGCACGGTGGCGGATGAACCGACGCCGAATGCGCCGCCGTCCGCCGCCGCCGAGCTCGCCGCCGCGAGCCCGGCCGTCGCACCCGAGGCGACACCGGAGAGCGCGCCTCCGACGCCCGCGCCGGCCGCGGGCGTGCGGGAGCTGCGAATCGTCGCCGCGGAGGAGACGTGGCTATCGCTCGGCGTCGACGACGAGCCGAAGCGCGACATCATTCTCCAACCCGGAGAGACACGCAGCTGGACCGCCGCGCGCGCGTTCACGTTGACGGTCGGAAATGCGGGCGGCGTCACCCTCAGCCTCGACGGCCGCGAGCTGCCGCCGCTCGGCCGATCGGGTAAGGTAGTGCGAAATCTCCGCCTGCCCGACGGCGAGACCTCGCCCGGCTGATGATGCGGAACGCGCGATTCCAATGAGGCTCACAATGCGACTGCCGCTCAATCTGACGCTCGTCGGTGTGCTGTCGATCCTGTTGCCGTCCGTCACTCACGCGCGCCCGACACCGACCCAGGTGTGCGAGTCGGCGAAGCTGAAGGCGCAGGCCGCCTTCGCGAAGTGTCGGCTCACCGCGGATGCTGCGTACGCCAAGGCTCCCGACGTTGCGAAGCGCGACGCGGCATACGCGAAGTGCGAGTCACAGCTCGCCGACGCCTTCACCAAGGCCGAGGCCAAGGCCGCCAAGGCCGGTGCCACCTGCCCGCGGACCGGCGACGTGACGTTCGTCAACGATCTCCTCCAGTCGTGCACGACGACCGCGCGCAACTCGGCGGCCGGACCCTATTGCGGTGACGGCACCGTCGATCCGGACGAGACCTGCGACGGCAACTGTCCAACCTGCGCAGCTCCGCCGAGCGCGTGTTACGCGCTCGCGTCCGGCAGCGCCGGCACCTGCGATCTCGTCTGCAATCCGCCGGTTCTGAGCTGTATCGGCACCGCCGACGGCTGCTGTCCGTATCAACCGCAGACGGGGTGCGGCCAAGCCAACGACGCGGACTGCCTCGGGCCGTCCTGGTCGTACCTCCAATGGTACACGCCGATCTCGTGGAGCTCGTGCTCCACCATCCGCGTCTACGGCGTGCAAGCCGGCGGCAGCTACCTCTTCACTCTCTGCGTCCCACCGGGAGCCAGCCGAGTGATCGGCGATCCGGTGATCACGACGGTCGTGGACAACAACAGCTTCGAGTACGCCGTCGGCAACGACGACTGTAGCTCCACCTCGGCGATCCCCAACCTCGCCGGCTGGGATTGCACGAACCAGGCCGATCACGGGTTCGCCGCCTGCTCGTCGAACGACTCGGGCGGTCTCATCGCGCGATCGGGCGCGTCTCGTCTCGACGTGACGGTGTGCGGAAACGGCGGGTCCGCCGGAAGCGGCAACTTCTACATCTGGTACAACGCCGTCGGGAACACGCTGAATCCGGGCTGAGCGCGGCTCCCGGCGCCTCCTCGGGGGCCGCTGCAACACCCCTTGTCAGATCTAGACGCGCTCGGCGACCGCGGTGAGGCGCGCCGTCGACTCGTCGACGGCGCGGCGGAGCGGCGCCGCGTCGGGCGCCGTCGGATCGAGGTCTGCGAGCTTCGCCTCCGCATCCCGCAGCGCCTGCTGCGCCCGCTGCGCATCGATCTCCGCCACCAGCTCGGCGCCGTCGGCGAGCACCGTCATCACGTTGTTCGCGACCTCGGCGTAGCCGCCGAAGATCGCGAGCACGTGTCTGCGGCCGCCGCTCTTGTAGATCAACCGACCCGGCGCCAGTACGGTGAGAAACGCGATGTGATCGGGCAACACGCCGAACTCGCCGGCGGCGCCGGGTGCGATCACCTCCTCGACGTCCTCGTCGAGAAGCTGGCGCTCCGGGGTGACGATCCTCAGGCGGAAGTTCGCGGCCATCGTGAGCGAGCTCAGGCGGCGATTTGCTTCGCGTTCTCCAGCACGTCCTCGATCGTGCCCCGGAGGTAGAACGCTTGCTCGGGGACGGCGTCGTGCTTGCCGTCGACGATTTCCTGGAAACCCTTGATCGTGTCCTTGAGCTTCACGTAGCAACCCGGCCGGCCGGTGAACGTCTCGGCGACGTGGAACGGCTGCGAGAGGAAGCGTTGGATCTTGCGGGCGCGCGCGACGATGAGGCGATCGTCCTCGGAAAGCTCGTCCATGCCGAGGATCGCGATGATGTCCTGCAGGTCCTTGTAGCGCTGCAGGATCTCCTGGACGGCGCGCGCCGTCCGGTAGTGTTCCTCGCCGACGACCGCGGGATCGAGGATGCGCGACGTGGAGTCGAGCGGATCGACCGCGGGATAGATGCCGAGCTCGGCGATCTGGCGCGACAGCACCGTGGTCGCATCGAGGTGCGCGAACGTGGTCGCGGGCGCCGGATCGGTCAAGTCGTCGGCCGGGACGTAGATCGCCTGCACCGAGGTGATCGATCCCTTGGTCGTGGTAGTGATGCGTTCCTGCAGCGCGCCCATGTCGGTCGCCAGCGTCGGCTGATAGCCCACAGCCGAAGGAATACGGCCCAGCAGAGCCGACACTTCCGAACCCGCCTGCGTGAAGCGGAAGATGTTGTCGACGAAGAACAGCACGTCCTGGCCTTCGACG
>JBGOSW010000168.1:0-10095 GCA_041476145.1 Binatia bacterium | reverse complement strand
GGGGCGCGCCCCGTCGCCGGTCATGCCCAGCACGTCGGTCGCGCGTCGCTGCAGCGCCTTCATGGCGATGCCGAGGCAGTCGACGACCGCGAGCGCGTCCATCTCGTCGAGCGGCCGGCCGGCGCGCGCGAGATCCTCGAGCGCCGCGAGTCGCGTGCGCGCGTCCGGCGAGGCGAGCGCCCGGCGGCGTGCGTCGTCCGCGGCGCCGTCGCCCGCGGCGCGGGGCGAATCGTCGCTCACGACGGAAGCCCCTTCACGATGGCATCAGCCACGGTGCGCAGGCGACCGACACCCAGCAGGTAGTTGACGGGGTCGGCGAAGACGGCGTCGACGACGCGCGTGATCGCCATCCACTCCGCCGGGCACAGGCGCAAGCGATACTCCAGCGTCGCGATCGCCGGCGAGTTGGCGATGAAGTCGCCTGCGAACTGAATTTCCTTGATGAACCGCTCTTGCTCGAGAGCGAAGCGCGCCTCGAGCACGCCCGTCTGGATGCCCGACGACCCCGACAGCGGCAGGTCATGGCGCAACACGCGCGCGTTGGTCCACGCGCGCGACTCGCGCTGCGCGAGGGCCGCGACCGCCTGCTCCTCGAGCGGCGAGAGCGGCGTGTGCTCGAGCGTGATCCCGTACTGCTGCGCGAACGCGTCGCGGATGAGCGCCGCGAGATCCTCGAACGGCAGCGATTCGCCGATCTCGTCGCGCACGCACGTCCCCGATTCGAGGGCGAGAAGGTCGGCCTTGATGACGCCGCCCTTGTCCCAGCGGTCGAGGAGCTGCGCGACGGCACCGAGCGGACGCTCCACCGCGAGGATCACCTCGAACACCAGGCGGCCGTCCTCGTCGGTCTCGAACGAGAGCGCCGCGATCGGCCGGCGGTTCACCGTGACCAGATCCCGCCCCGGATAGAACACGGGCAGCCCGAGCGTCTTCAGAGCGCGCAGCAGGCCGCGCACGTAGCGGTTCGCGATTTGAAAGGGCGCGAGCGCGAGCGGATCCTCGGCGAAGAGCGCCGAGCGGTGCGGCAGCAGCAACGAAATGCCGAGGTACCCCTCGCCGAGCGCGAGCGCGCGGCCTCCCGTCAGCCGGCGGACGAAGGCCTCGCCGGCGTCGGCGGCCGCCGGCGGCGCCAGGTGCCAGCGGCCGGCGGCGAGGACGTCTCCCGGAAAGCTGTAGATGCGGAGAATCCCCGGGCGTGGACGCGACGCCTTGCCGAGGGTGCCGAGGAGATACCGGTCGGTCGCGAGGCCGAGTGAGGGAGCGACGTCTCGCTGCGTCACGAGGGCGAGCGAGGTCAGACGCTCCGCGTACGGCTCCGGCATCGTCTGCCTATAGCAAATACGTCGCGACGCCGGGAACGCTCGCCGGCCGTCGCGCGTCGCGACGGCGACATGGCGTGTCCGCCCCCGAGCCGAGGCGGCCGGAATCACACACCTCGCGCCCGGCGGCGCGCGCGATTGCGAGCGGCGATCGGTGCAGATCCTCGATGGCGCACGGAATGCCGCGCCGAAAGCGCGCGGCACGCGGGTTGCTCTCTTGTCCTCGTCGACATCGATCGCGTACTCTTGGACGTCCCCCCTCGGACGAAGGCAGGGTCGTATGGTGGAACATCGCGGAGCGGCACCGAACGGCGCCAATGCTTCGAAGCGCATCGCCTCCGACGACGCTTCGCGGCGCGGCGCCTCTGAAGCCTCGATTCCCGATACGCTCCTTCCCGATCAATACTTCGATCGTCTCGCCGCGCGTGCGTGCGACACGCCCGAGAAGCGTCTCATGTTCGCCGTGCTGCTCGATGCCGTGATTCAGCTGCAGCGCCGGAACTCGACGGGGGCGACCGAGGCGGAGATCTGGATCCGCGGCGAGGAAGGCGACGATGCTCCGTTCTCGTTCCGGAACGTGTGCGAAGCGCTCGCGCTCGACGCGGCGTACCTCGGCCGCGGCCTACTCGCCTGGCGCGGGACGCATGCCGCGACGACGCGAGTTCCCATCCGGCAACTGCGCACGACGCATCGGCGGGTCACACCCGTCGTCCGCCGTCGCCGCCGCGTCGCGACCGCCTGACGGAACCTTCCGACGACCAGCGCGGTGGTCGCAACGAATCCCCATGGCGCCTCAGCCGCGCCGACGACGTATCGCCGTTACGAGAGCACTTCTCGCATCGAGATATGATGTTTCTGCAACTTCCGTTGTAGCGCCCAGCGGCTGAGTCCGAGGAGACGCGCGGCGCGCGCCTTGTTGCCCCGCGTCTCGGCCAACGCCTTCCGGAGGTGTACCGCCTCGATGTCGGAGAGTCGCCGGCTCTCGCCGCCCACGGGCTCCTCGACCGCCGGCTGCCCGTGGCGAAACGCCGGTGGAAGATCGCGAAGCTCGATGGCACGGCCGGGGGCCGCGGCCCGCGCTGCTTCGAGGGTGACGCGGAGCTCGTCGACGTTTCCCCGCCATTCGTAGCGTGCGAGCGCCTCACCGACGCCGCGACCGAGCGTCGCACCGTTCACGGCCCCGGGGCCGTGGAGGATCTCGTCGGCGATCGGCAGCACGTCCTCCGCGCGCTCGCGGAGCGGCGGCACGTTGAACGCCGCGGACGAGAGGCGGAGGTAGAGGTCCTCCTGCACCGTACCCTGACTGCAGCGGCGGCCCGCGTCCTCGCGACAGGCGGCGATCACCCGGACCGACGTCTCACGCCCGCGCGCGCCCCCACCGTCGAGCAGGGCGACGAGCGTCGCCGAGACCTGCGGCGCCAGGGCCAGTACGTCGTCGACGTAGAGGGTGCCGCCGGCGGCCTTGGCGGCGGCGCGGTCGAACGACTCCGGCGTCGCCGTCGCCGCCTCGACGACGACGAACGGCCCTGCCTCCCGTCCGAGCTCGTGGATCGCACGTGCCAAGCTCTCCTTGCCGGTGCCCGACTCGCCAGCGATCAGCACCGGCGTCTCGTAGCGTGCGAGCCGCCGCGCCGCGGTGAAGAGCGCGATCATGCTCGGGCTCTGACTGACGAGCCGGCCGAGGCGCGCCGGTCGCTCCACCTGCTGGGCGAGCACGCTGCTGTGTTCCCTCGCCTCGGCGGCGTCGCCGACGTGCCGAAGGACGACATCGAAACGGTCGAAGTCCACGGGGTAGAGGAAGAAGTCGTAGGCGCCCGCAGCGAGCGCCGCGCGCCCACGTTCGCTGCTGTCGACGATCGCGATCACCTCGATCTGGTCGTCGAATGCGCGCACGTCCGCGATCACGCTCCCGCGCTCGTCTCGCAGGACGTCCGGCCCGACGACCACGAGATCGACGGGTCGGCGATGGATCAGGGCGAGTCCCCGCGCCGCGCTCTCCGCCTCCCAGATTTCGATGTGACGACTGGTGAAGAACTCACGCAGCGGCCCACGTGCCGCGCCATCGCCACTGACGATCAGCACTCCGATCCTTTGCTTGTCCCTATGCTCCGGCGCTGCCACCATCGAATGCTCTCCTCTGGTCCCCCATTGTCCCCAAGCGCGCCGTCGTGCGCCAGAGGGGGGGCCGAATTCCTCGGAGATCGACAGGCAGGGTCAGTGGAAGAGTTCGTCGATCTTACGGCGGCGAAACACGAAAATCTCCTGCACGTCCCGGGCCACGCGACCCCCCGCGATCAGCGCCCCGAGCGCGCCCAGGGGCACCTCGTAACGCACCTGGTCGCGGAGCACGGTGCCGTCTGCCAGCGCCTCGAACGTGTGCGTGTGCCGCCAGGACGCGTACGGGCCACGCGTCTGCGAATCGACGAACCGGCGATCCGGCTCCCATTCGTCGATGCGGCTCTGCCAGCGCACCGGCAGGCCATGCAACCACACGCGGTAGTCGATACGCGTGCCGGCGCCGAGGTCGCGCGTCGACATGCCGAGCACGCGCAAATGCACGAATGGCGGCGTCAGCTTCTCGAGGTTCCGCGGGTCGCAGAAGAACGGAAATACCTCGGCCGGCGTGCGCGGCACCCATTGCTCGAACTCGACCTCCTCGACGTGCTCGCGGCAGAGGTCCGCGAGCGCGGCGGCGATCTCGCGATAGTGGAAGCGAACGTCGAGGCGAAGGATCGCGCGCGGCACCACCCGCTGGCTCGCGAGCAGCATCGTCGACATCTCGCCGAGCGCCAGCCGCAAGGCGAAGGCGGGCGCCGGTATGATCGCGGGCCGGCCGAGCGCGGCGGCGAGCGTGCGCGTGAACTCCGCATTGGTGACCGGCCGCGGCGCGACGCCATTCAGCACGCCGGCCGCGCGCTCGTCGGTGAGCGCGCGGACGAAGAGCTCGACGAGATCGTCGACGTGGATCCAGCTCATCCATTGCCGCCCGCTGCCGAGACGGCCGCCGGTGCCGAGGCGAAACGGCGGCAACATCGCTCGGAGCGCGCCCCCGTCGCGTCCGAGCACGATGCCGATGCGGACGATCGTGGTGCGGATTCCGATCTCGGCCGCAGCGCGCGTCGCCGCTTCCCATTCGGCGCAGACGTCGGCGAGGAAGCCGGGGCCGGGCGGCGCGTCCTCGTCGAGCTCCTCGTCAGCGCGATCGCCGTAGATGCCGATCGCCGAGGCGCCGACGAGCACGCGCGGCCGCTCGTGCTCGGCCAGGCGGCCGAGCGCGGTCACCAAGGCGCGCGTACCGATGACCCGCGAATCGCGGATGACGCGCTTGCGCGCCGCGGTCCATCGCCCCCCGGCGACGCTCTCGCCGGCGAGATGGACCAGCGCGTCGATGTCGCGGAGCGTCGCGGGGTCGGCGGTGCTGTCTGCGGGGTCCCAGCGTACGGCGCGACACCGAACGGGCAACACGGCACTGGCGCGCGCGACGTCACGGGTGAGCCCGACGACCGTATGCCCCTCGGCGAGCAATCGTCGCACCAAGCGCCGCCCGATGAATCCCGTCGCTCCGGTGACCGCCACTCGCATACCTGTCTCCTCTCCCTTACGACGCGTGCAGGTTCAGTATGCCATACGAAGACTCGTGCGCAGGGTCGCTGGAGCGCGGCGGGGGATGGATGCTACATTCGCCCGTCGTGGGGGCCCTGGGGGTGACGCGATTCGTTCTCGTCTGCCTCGGTGGCGCCCTCGGGACCGGAGCGCGCTATCTTCTATCCGGGTGGGCGCTCGCCCTGCTCGGTTCGGACTTCCCGTACGGCACGCTGGCGGTGAACGTGGTCGGCTCGCTGCTCCTCGGGATCATCATGCAGATCGGGCTCACGACCAATCTCCTGTCACCGACGCTGCGTCTCACCTTGGCGGCGGGGGTCATGGGAGGATTCACCACCTACTCGACGTTCAACTACGAGACGCTCCGCTACCTTCAGGAAGGAGCGTGGGTGCGCGCCCTCCTGAATGTCGTCGCAATGCTGCTGCTCTGCCTGCTCGCCGGCATCGCCGGTCTCGCGCTCGCGCGTCGCATCGCCGGGGCATGACGTCCGCGTCGACGTCCGCGAAAACAGACGTCAGTCGAGATCGAGACGGAGATACACGATCGCGAAACGCCACGGTTCACCCGCCGCGTCGTCGATCTCGAAGTGCACCTCGTTGCGTCCGGCGCGCAATACCCCGGGGGGCACGAGGAGCCGGTACTCCCGCCAGCCGACGAACGGCACGAACGGCGGGAGCTCCCGTCCGTTGATGCTCACGCGCGCGGAGAGGCAGCGTCGTTCGCGAAGATCGGGCCGTCCGGCGAACGCCAGCGATGCCTGCCAACCGGCAGGAACGCTCGGGGAATCCCCGGATTCGCGCCTGCCGCCGATCGCGGGCAGCGTCAACGCGACACTGCCGGAACCCTCCAGCCAGAGGAATCGTCCGCGCCGGAAGTGCTCGACGGATTTGTTCCACCGGCCGGTCAAGGCGTCGCCGTCGACCGCGTCGGCGATGCGCAGCTCGACACCGTCACGCTCCGGGACGCTGAGCGGCGACGGCAATCGGATCTTCAGCGCCGGCACGCCGGTCACGATCGCGAGCATGGCGCTGATCGTCACGGTGAGCAGCGCGGGTGCGACGAGGGGCCGGCGGCGCACGAACGGCAACGCGAGGCCGTTCAACGCGATCGCCGCGAGGAGTCCTCCGATCGCATCGAGCATCCAATGATGCGCCAGCAGGAGGCGTCCGAGGAAGATGGTCGTCACCAGGACGAGGGCGGCCGTCCACCACCGCCGCGGGTGTCGGAACGCGGCCGCGAGGACGATGATCGCGATCGCGGCGAGGGTGGTGTTCATCACGTGGCCGCTCGGGAAGCTGTGGCCGACGATGGAACCGGACAGCATGCTCGGTCGTTCGCGCGCGAAGACGTTTTTCAGCAGTTTCCCGGCATGCAACCCGACGAGACAGATCGCGAGCGGCGGCCATGCACGACGTGCACCGTCGACACGGGCACGGAGCAGCGCCGCCGCGAGCACGAGTCCGATCGCGGCACGCGTGATCAGCTCGACGATCCGGTCGACCGCGCGATCGACCCCGCATCCGCGCCAGTAGAGAATCGTCCGCCACAACGTCGCGTCGAGGCCGACGAGGTGTGGAAGCAGCACGACCTCGCAGGCGAGCGCGACCAGGGCGACGAGCCCGATCGTCCGGAGGAATGGCGGCGTGAGAAAGGCCGGCAGGCGCTCTCGGCTGCCTTCGCTCACGTGCCCTGCTCCATCGAACCGCCGCCTCTACATCATCGACGCCGCGGCCGGAAGCGGGGAGGTCACGCCGAGGCAGGTGAGAGTGGGATGGTCGCACCTGGACTCGAACCAGGGACCTCCTGCATGTGAGGCAGGCGCTCTGACCAGCTGAGCTATGCGACCGCGATCAGCGCCTCGTAGCACAGCGATCGCGGGCACGCCACGATCTCGCGATCACGCGCGCGTCTCACTCACCGTCATGCCCGCCGAACTTTCGCGCGCGCTCCTCGAGCTTGCCCGTGCGAGTGTCGAGCACGACGTAACACCACCGCCGGCCGCTCGATTCGCCTCCCGATTGGCACGGCACGTCGTCCTTCACGAGCGCGTAGCGACCGCTCTCCCGATGGGACTCCCCCGACGCCACCCACAGAACGAGGAGCACGAACACGATTCCACCGACGAGCGCCCAGTGTTCGCGGATCCACGACAGCGGATCGACGTCGACGGCGGGCTTCGCAGGATCAGGCAATGATCGGTACCTCCTCGGTGAAGATCAGCGTCGTGCGGTCGAGATCGATGAAGCGGGCCTCGTCGGCGCGTGCCGCCGCGTACTCCGGCGACGCCACCGCGCGGCGTACCGCGTCCATGTCGTCGAACCACGCCTCGGCGGCACCGTCGTACTCCGCAACGTCGTCGGTCGCATGACATTGCACATAGCGACGCGTTCCCGGAATGCGCGCCGCGATCGCCCCGTGGACCTCGCGCCAATAGCGATGAAAGTCCGCAGACGACATGCCGGCTCTGCGACGAATCAAGTAGATCGCCTTCACCATACCGAGACGGGCGCATCCTAGCCGAGGGGGCACGCGCGCTCAAATGCGCGCAGTTAGCGCGGCGCACCGGATCACGATGCGCGACCACGAAGTGGGCACCGTGTGCCGCGTACGACAGCACTACGACGCTCCCATGGGAAGATCTGCCACAATTTCGTCGGCGTTCGTGGTCGTGGTTCGAAAATTCTCGCGGCATGGGAATTGCGATCAGCGCCCCCGGGAGGCATGCATGTGATCAATCGCATCTTCTCGGGAGGCCGGTGCCGCGTCATTCGCCAGGTGCACTATCCGGGCGGCGCGCTCCACCGATTCACCCTCGGCACGATCCGGTACGCGATGGAGAATCTCGGCCGCGATCTGGTGACGGTCGATTGGGATACGGGGCAAGCGACGGTCGTGTTTCCGCACGACATCGAGCTCGTCGAGAGCGAGCACGCCGCGCGCGCCTGACGCCACCGGCGCTCGCGGCGCACGCTCACGACCCGAGCATGTCGCGCCGTAGCGTCAGCCCGCCGTCGACGACCAGCACCTGGCCGGTCACGTAGCCGTCGGGCTCGAGAAAGAAGCGGATCGCGCGCGCCACGTCCTCCGGACGTCCGAAGCGCCGGATCACGCCGCCGTCCACGAAGCGATCGTACTTGCCGCTGCGAATGCTCGTCTCCGCCATGCCGGCCGCGGTCACACCCGGCGCGACGACGTTCACGCGCACGTCGTCGCGCCCGCCCCACTCCTTCGCCATCACGCGCGCCGCGTGGACCAGCGCTGCTTTCGGCGCGGCATAGGCGAGGCTCCCCTCGAACGGAACGATCGCCTGCATCGTCGAGAGCAGGACGACGGCACCCCCCGCCGCGCCGAGCGCGGCGCGGAAGTCGCGCGCCAAGAGCACCGGCCCGAGATAGTTGTCCCGCATGGAACGCTGCATCTCGTCTTGTGTGGCCGCGCCCCCTTTGGGACGCGCCGGATCGCCGGCGAGGACCACGAGGCCGTAGAGATCGCCGAGCGCGCATGCTGCCTCCACGAGCGCGCGCCGGGTTCCCGCATCGTAGAGATCACCTTCGACCAGGGAGATCGGCGCCGAACCGGCGCGCCGCAGCTCGGCCGCTACGCGCCCCGCCCGCTCGCGATCGCCGCGATAGCCGAGCACCAGCGGCGCGCCCTCGGCGTGCAGGATACGCGCGACGACGGCGCCGATACCGCCCGTGCCGCCCGCGAGCACGCATACCCGCTCCGCGAGCGTCGCACCGGTCACGGACTCGGCTCCAGCCCGGCAAGCGAGCGAGCGAACCGTAGCACGCCTCCGGCAAGCGGCGCGCGCACCCGGCGCTCGATCGTCCGCGGCAGCGCCGCGTACACGAGACTGCTCTCCCGCCGATAGAACCCTTCGGTGTGGAACGAGCGCTCGAGCTTCAAGTGCTCGTAGTCGAGATGGTGACAAAGCTCGTGCAACAACGTCCGGAGAAACGTCTTGAACGCGACGACCTGCAGGCGTCGCGCGGTGCGCATCCAGACTTGCACGCGGTCGCGCGACGCCGTGCCGTTTGCGGGCGTGTAGAGGCCGTGGAGCTCTCCGTAGTGGTTGGTCGGACGCTTGCCACACACCTCGACGCGCAAGGGGGCGACACGAAGGAGCTGACAGAACTCGTCGAGCAACTGCTGGCTCGCGAGTTCGACGCGGTGCCGATCCTCGGTCGTGAGCGCCGCGGCGACCGCCGCGACACGGGTGCGGAGGAGGGCGCTCGGGAGGACGCGGATGGCGGTGACGGCGTTGCTGCGCGCGTAGGCGCGTTCGTCGGAGCGACTGAACCTGCGACGACTATGCGGCATGAACTGGCGAACCCCATCCGACACGCGGCGCGTGCCACGTCCCCACTCGACGCGGCGGCAAGACTAGGAAGGTTCGACGTCGGATGCAACGGCTCCGCGTCACTCTCATTGCCTGCCCCCTCCCCCTTTGGTAAGCACTGGCGGCCAACGTACAGGAGGACCCCGATGAGCCGAATCCTTCCATCCGTCATGATGATCGCTATCGCGATGGCCGCCGTGCTGGCGGCCTGCACACGCGAACAGGCCAAACCCGTGACGCAGGCGACCGCGACACCCGCGAGCGTCGCCGCGCCGGCGCCGCAAGTGTCCGCCGATGCGGGCGACACCGACGAACTCTACGTCGATCTCGACGCCGATCCGGATGAGGGCGCGCCGCCACTCACCGTAAAATTCACGAGCACGATCGAGGATGCGACGCCGCCACTCACTTACAAGTGGGATTTCGGCGACGGTTCGGCGCCCAGTACCGAGGCCAACCCGACGCACATCTATCAGAAGGCCGGCGAGTATACCGCCACGCTCAGTGTCAAGGATTCCAAGGGCATCAGCGGCTCGGAGGACGTCGACATCCTCGTCGAGGAAGAATAAAGCCACCCCGACATCCGTCATAGAGTTGACAGGATTGACGCGGCGTGTTAACTCCCTCTACGCTTCACTACGAAAGGGGGTGAGTTCATGGCCGAAGCGAAAACCGAAGGCCTCCGCGCCCGTCTCCATCAAGTGCAGACGACGTTGCAACGGGTGCAAAAGGAGGGCGAGCGTGTCGTCGGCAGGATCCGCAAGGACGCCAAAGACCTGCTCGGAAAGGACCGCAAGAAAGCGGTCCAAGACCTGCTCTCGCAGGCGCAGAAG
>JBGOSW010000167.1:0-10253 GCA_041476145.1 Binatia bacterium | reverse complement strand
CCGGACGCCGGCCGCCGAACCCGGTCGTGCTTCCCGCCGCGAGCGCCGCCCGCGCCGCGCCGCCCGCGCATCGACGGCGTGCATTGACGGCCGATCGCGGCCCGGACTAGGGTCGCGCATCATCTTCCGGGGAGGCGACGCGCGTGGGATCCTGCTGGTTGTTCAAGACGGAGCCGAGCTGCTACTCGTTCGCGCATCTCGAGCGCGACGGACACACCACGTGGGACGGCGTCGCGAACGCGCTGGCACGCAAGCACCTGCGCGCGGTCGCGCGTGGTGATCGCGTCCTCGTCTACCATACAGGCGACGAGAAGGCGGTCGTCGGCGTCGCGGAGGCCGTTTCGGACGCCTACCCGGACCCGAAGGCGCGCGCCGACGCGCGCGCGGTCGTCGTCGACCTCGAGCCGACGCGGCGCCTGCCGCGCCCGGTGACGCTCGCGGCGCTGAAAGCGCGCCCCGGGCTCGCCGCGTTTCCCCTCGTCCGCCTGCCGCGCCTTTCGGTGATGCCGGTCAGCGCCGCCGAATGGAAAGAGATCGAGCGTCTGGCGAAGGCCTGACCCGATGCGACGTCGCAGCGTGCTTCGCGCCGCGCGGGTCGCGTCGCTCTCGATCGTCGCCGCAGCACCTCTCGCTGCACGAGTCGGCGTCGTCGCGGCGGCGGCCGACGCGCGACGGCCGGCGCACGTCCGCGCCGCGAAGTCCGCGGCGACGCCGCCGCTCGTCCGCTATCGCGTGCGCGACGGCTCGACGATCGATCTCGGATGGACGGGCATGGCGCATCACCAGCCGTGGCCGAGCGAGCAGCGGATCGAGTTCACCCTCGATTGTCGACGGGGCGGCGCGTGCGTCGTCGGCGGCGGGGCCGCGGGCGCCGTGTTCGGGGCGCCGATCCCGCTCTCGACCGGCGGCGTTCCCGCGTGCGTCGTGAGTCGCTTGCGCGCAGCGCTCGCCGGCACCGCCGATCCGACGACCGGATGCGGCGAGCTCCGCCTGGCGTTGACGACGACGGTGTACGTCGGCGGCGCGGTGGCGCAACCCTGTCCGCGCTGCAGCGGCGATCACGCGCCGAACGACGGCCGCAAGAACGGACGCTGCGACGGCGGTCCGAGCGCCGGCGGCGCCTGCGACGCGAACGCCGCGAGCGCCCTCTTCGGCGCCACGTCGAACGACTGCCTCCCGGCGCCGGCGAGCGCCGTCGGCACCTTGGCGATCGACCTCGCGCCGCTCACCACCGGCGGCGTTCGTGTCGCCGCCGAGCGCGAGTGCGCACTCCGGCGTCCCGGCCTCGTCGATCACTGCTTCTGTACCGAACAGCGGCAACCGAACGAGTGCGACTCGGGATCGTGCGGCGCCGACGAGCTCTGCGACGGCCCGGTGGACGGCGTCTGCGCGGGCGCTCCGTTCCGCGGTTGTACCCCGGGAAGCCGCGAGGCCGGGTGCGAGGCCGTCTTTCCCGGCGCCGGCACGTGCGTGAATCGCACCCGCCCGTGCTTCGGCGACGCGATCACCGCCACCGGCTCTTGCGACCGCGCCCGGCCGATCTACGTCGCGATCTTCTGCGCGCCCGCGACGCAAGCACCCGCGATCAACGCCACCGCCGGCCTTCCCGGACCGGCACGCCTGCGACTCGCCCTCGAGGCCGTGACGTCGTCACGCACCACGCCGGCGCGGCCGCGACGAAGCGCCGAGCGTCGCTGAGCGCGCGCGCCCGTTACACCGGCCAGCGCGCGCGCAGCCACGGCAGGATCAACTCCTCGGCGGCGTAGGCGCGCGGATCGCGCGCCGCCGCCGTACCATCCGGCGCCGTCACCCCCGCGACGGGACGCAAATAGTGATCGGCCGCGGAGATCTCGTAGTAGCTCTTGTCGGCGGCCGCCGCGGCCGCGAAGGCGCGCCGCCCTTCCGCGGGATAGATGTCGGTGTCGGCGCGCGCGATGATCATCTGCGTCGGGACGGCGACGCCGGGCAGCGTGCGCTCGAGCGCCGCGTTCGACGCCAATCCCGACCAGGTGGAGAGCCAGCCGCGCGCGCTCATCGTCCGCGCCAGGCCCTCGCCGTAGTTGGCGACGAGCGGATCGCGGCCGAAGGAGAAGATCGATCCGAGCGCGCGCTCGGAGGGATCGAGCGAGCGGTCGAGGTAGCGCGGATCGGCGAGCGTGCGGTAGACGAGGAAATAGCGTCGTTGCAGCGCGCCGCGAACGACGATGCCGCGTTCGGCCGCGGTCAGGCGCGCCATCTCGTCGGCGATTCCCCGCCGGCGCCGGAAATGGGCGGCCTCCTCGCACCAGGCGAGGGCGCGCCGATCGAGGCGCGCGCAGCGCGCGCGTTGACCCTCGCGAAACGCCGCGACGAACGCCGGCGCGTAGCGCGAGTCGCCCTCGTGCATCGGCCGATAGCCGTTCGCCTGGTCGTACATGTCGAGGCGCGGATTCACCGCGGTCGGGTCGTTTTCGTCGACGACCGACGGGTCGAGGCGATCGAGCAGGAAGCGTCCCTCGCCGAGATGCGCGGCGACGAGGACGAAGCCGTCGGCCGCCGGCAGCTCCACCTCAGCGAGGCCGCTCGGGTCACCCGACGGCGCACGTGCCAGTCGCGCCGCCGGAGCTCTCGCGGCCTGCTCGAGGTAGAGGGCGAAGAGCGAGCCGCCGCCGGAGTTGCCGAGCAGCACGACGGACGTGAAGCCCGCCTCGCGGAGGAACGCGATCGCGCCCGCGACGTCGAGCAGCAGGCGCTCGTGCAGCGCGTCGGCGTCGTGATTCAGGTACCGCGTCGTCGCGCCGAAGAACGCGTAGCCGCCGCCGACGAGCGCCGGCGCGAGATAGTGGCGGCTGAAGTCGCCGCGCGGGTGCATCGCGAGGACGGCGACCGGCGGATCGACACGCGCCGGCCGATAGAGAATCCCGGTCAGCGGGAAGCCGTCGGCCGCGGCATGGGCGACGAGCTCGCGGCGGATCGCCGCATCGAGGTGCACGTACTCGTGCGGAAACGGCCGTCGCCGCGTCGTCATGGCATGACCGGGGTGAGGCGCGTGATCAATTCCTTCTCTTGCGGGAACATGCGCAGCAGCGCGGCCCGTTCGCCGGACTCGAAATCGGCGAAGTCGAAGCCGGGCGCGACCGTGCAACCGACGAGTGTGAACGAGCGCGGCGCGCCCACGCTGGCACCGAACCAACATCCGGCGGGCACGACCACCTGGAAGCGCTCGCCGTGCTCGGGGTCGGGACCGAGCACGACTTCACACGCGCGTCCGTCGGGCTCGAGCATCGCGATCGTGAGCGCGTCGCCGGCGTGAAAATGCCAGATCTCATCGGACCGCAGGCGGTGCAACCGTGACACCTGGTCGCTCGGGAGGAGGAAGTAGATCGCCGTCGACCAGGCGCGCGCTCCGGAAAAGCGCTCCGGGAGCGCCGCGTGCGCCACGACCTCGGCGGCGCGATACGTCTCGCGAAAGTAGCCCCCCTCGGGATGCGGCTCCAAGCGGAGGCGCTCGATCCAATATGCGGCGTCGCGGGCGGACGGCATGATTCGCTTCCCCTTGACGACCGTTATGGGATCGGGAAGCGTGCGGGTTCAAGGCTCTCCACCATGTTCGCGCTCACCGGCACTCGCAGCCTCGGTCGACACCCGCGTGACGCCACGCGTCCGCCGCGCACGACTTCGTGGCGGTGAACGCGCCCAATCGCGGGGTTGCCGCCTCGTCCGCGGCCCCGCGGCGCGCGATCGCGATCCTGGCGCCGCGGGCGTCGTGCTTCGCGAAGGTCGCCGGCGTGCCGCTCACGCAGCGCGCCGTGCTCTCGGCGTTGCGCGCCGATTTCGATCGGGTCGTCGTGCTCGCCGATACCGAGCTCGAGCGGATGCGGAGGCTCATCGCCGGCGATCCGCGCACGTCCGCCGCGGGCGTGGAAGTGTGCGATCGAATCGAGCTCGACGCGGACGTGGAGCTGACGGTCGTCGCCGCCGACGTGCTGGTCACCCCCGCGGCGTTGCGCCGAGCGGCAACGGCGCCGAACGGCCGCCCTACGATCGTCTGCGTCGACGGACGTCCGGCGCTCGTCCACTGCCATGGCCGTGACCTCCCGTCGCCGGCTCGGCGCGACCACGGTCGAAACCCCGCCGTGACGCTCGGCCCGCACGACGAGGTCGCCGCGTTCACGGCGCTGCGTCACGCGATCGCCGAGCAGGCGATGCCCGCCGACGCACTCTGCATGCGCATCGTGAACCCGCGCACGGAGGCGGCGGCCGAGGCGGCGCTGTGCGCGCACTTGCGCGCCGGTAGCGCCGCAAACGACGGGGTGCTGGCGCGCTGGATCGATCGTCGCATCTCCTGCCGCCTCAGCCGCTGGATCGTACGCCACACCACCCTGCGCCCGAACCACGTCACCTTGATCGGCACCGCGATCGGCTTTGCCGGCGCCGTCGTCCTCGCGCGCGGCACCTACGCGACCGGCGTCCTCGGAACGCTCCTCTTCCTCGCCGCAGCGATCGTCGATGGTTGTGACGGCGAAGTCGCACGTCTCACCTTTCGCGAATCCGCGTTCGGTCAAAAGCTCGACGTCACCACCGACAACGTCGTCCATCTCGCGATCTTCGTCGGCCTCGCCGTCGGCCTTCATCGCCGCGCACCGGACGCGCACGTCGGAGCGCTCGCGGCACTCCTCCTCGGGGGCTTCGCGCTCGACGGCGCTCTCTCGTACTATTTCTTGGTAGTGCGCACCGAATGGAGGGCGTCGAGCGACACCGCCCGGTCACGGCGAGGCCGCCTCCGTCAGCGCGCGCTGAACGGCCTCGAGGCGCTCATGAATCGCGACTTCGCCTACCTACTCGTACTGCTCGCGATCGCCGACCGACTCCATTGGTTCTTGTGGGGAGCGGCGATCGGTAGCTACGCGTTCGCCGCGCTCTTCGTAGTGCTCTATCGCGCGGGGAGCCCGGCCGGCCATGCAGTCGCCGGCTGACGCAATCGGGAACGCGCCGCCCGCCGCGGCGCGCACGCGTGTATGGCGCATCGTCGAGGGCGCGCTGCTCGCGGCCGGCCTCGTCCTCCTCGCCGGCCTCGTACAACGCCTCGGAGGCGCGGCGTTGATCGCGAACCTACGACTCGTCGGGTGGGGCATCGCGCTGATCGTCGGGCAGGAGATCCTTGCCGTGCTGGCGAACACCCTCGGATGGCGGGCGGCGTTCCCGTCCGAGCGTCCTCCACCACCGTTCGGCCAGCTGCTTGCGGCGCGTATCGCCGGCGACGCCGTCAACTACGTCACGCCGACCGCCACCATCGGCGGCGAGTTCGCGCGCGCCCGCGTCCTGCACGGCCGCGCCTCACGCCTCGATCTCGCCACCTCGATCGCGGTCGCGAAAGTCAGCCAGACGGTCGCGCAGGCGGTCTTCATCGGCACCGGCCTGATGTTCGTCCTGACCGCGGTGCCGCTCTCCGACGCCGTCCGCCTCGGGCTGGTGACGGGCACGGCGATGCTCTCGGCGCTCGTCTTCGCGGTGGTGGTCGCACAGCGACGCGGCATGTTCGTCCCGCTCGCGCGCCTGCTCACGAGCCTCGATCGGCGCGGCCGGCTCGTCGACGTCGGCGAGCGCATGCGGCGATTGGACGCGGAGATCGCGCGCGTGCACCTGGCTGATCGCCGCCCGTTTCTCACGTCGTGCGCCTGGTTCTTTCTCGGCTGGACCCTCGGCACGGTCGAGATCGCGCTCATGCTCTGGCTGCTCGGCATGCCCGTGAGTTTCGAGCGGGTGCTCGCGATCGAGGTGCTGTCGGTCGCGATCGACGCCACGCTCTTCTTCGTGCCCGGCAAGCTCGGCACGCAAGAGGGCGGCAAGGTCCTGATCTTCACCGCCCTCGGCCTCGACGCCGTACAGGGGCTCTCGGTAGGCGTGCTGCGGCGGATTCGCGAGCTCGCGTGGGCCCTCGCCGGGCTCTTGATCTTGGCGCGCTTCCAGTTTCCGGAAGGCGTCAGGGCTGAGCCGGCAGCCGCACCACCGACTCGGCAGCCGGCGGACTGAGCGCGACGGCGCCTTCGACCTCCACCAGCCGACCGTCGCGCGCGACGCGGTAGGTGCGACCACGCCACTCGACGCGGTCGCCCGCGAAGCTCGCAATCCAGAGCGCGGTGGAAACGACGTCGCGCAGCGGTACGAACCAGAGCGTCCAGCCGAGCCGCGCGTTGATCGCGCGCCCGCCGAGGGCGGCGGCGCCGAGCCGCAAGAGCATGACGGCACCCGCGGCGCCGAGCCGCAGCGCGGACGCGTGCCCGACCGGCAGCGCGCCGATGAGCGCGAACGTCGTTCCGTGGGTGACGATGTTGGCCGCATAGCCGACGGGGGCGCAAGCTCGCGTGGTCCGAGCCCAGCGGAGTTGATGACGGATGGCAGCGCCGACGTCGGCGGGATTCGGATCGGTCTCGACCACGTACGGAGCGACCACCACGCGCCCGCCGTGATCGAGCACGAGTTCGGCGAGCCGGTGATCGTCGGCAAGATAGTCGACGAGAGCGGCGAAGCCGCCGATCGCTTCGAGGGTGTCGCGCCGGAGCATCAGGCTCGCGCCGAAGGCGAGATCGGCGCGGCCGAGCGCGGTGGCGAGCATGACGGACGGCGTGAAGTCGGCGTTGACGCAGAGCGCCTCGAACGCCTGTGCGAGCGAGCGGCCGCGCGGCGCGCGGTAGTAGCAGGTGACGAGCCCGACGGAGGGACGCTGCAGAACCGCCACGAGGCGGCTCAAGTAGTCGGGCATCACCCGTATGTCGCTGTCGACGGCGACGACGACCGGGTGACGCGCAACGCGCATCAGCGCCTCCAGCAGCACGGCCTTGCGATTGGGACCGCCCTCGGGCACACCGGCGACGACGCGGAAGTCGGCCGTGGGATTGCCGCTCCGCACGCGACGCGCCACCGCCAGCGCGAGATCGTTCTCGTCGAGGCTCCCGACGACCACTTGAACGGGTCCGGAATACTCGAGACGACAGTAGGCGGTGAGATTGGCGGCGAGGGTCGGCTCGGGGCCCGCGAGCGGCACCAGGATGGACACGCCCGGCGCGTCGACCATCTCGCTCGCGAACGCGGAAGCACGGCGCCGGAACCCCGCCGCGACCCACGAGACCGCGATACTGTATGCCGCCGAGGTCGCGAGCAGGACGTCCAGTACGTCACCCGCGGCGGCGGTCAGTGTCATCACTCGACCGTTCTATGCCGCGGGGGTCGCGGTCGACGGCGCCACGGGTGTGGGCATCGGTTCCGCCGTCGCGGCACGCCGGCGCTTCCACATGGTACGCAGGAAGTCGCGTCCCTCGCTCAGCATCCGGCGCCGCTCCCGGGGATCGCGCATCATCTTCCGTACGCTCGCGACGATGTACGTCGGCCGGAAGTAGTAGCTGCGGTAGAAGCGCTCGACGGCGTCGTAGATCTCTTCTCCCGAGAGCGACGGATAGCTGACGGCACACTTCTGGTACCCACTGGTGTCCACCATCTGATCGACGGCGAGATATCCGTGCTCGCGAACCCAGTCGTGGAAGTGCGTTCCGGGGTACGGCGACGCGAGCGACACCTGGATGGTCGAGGGATTCATCTCGCGCGCGAAGCGCATCGTCTCGGCGATCGTCTCGCGGGTCTCGCCGGGAAGGCCGAGAATGAACGTGCCGTGGATCAGAATGCCGAGCTCGTGGCAGTCGCGCGTGAAGCGGCGCGCGCGCTCGATACCGACGCCCTTCTTGATGTTGCGCAGGATGGCTTCGTTACCGCTCTCGTATCCGATGACGAACAGCCGCAGGCCGTTGTCCTTGAGCACCTTCAGCGTCTCGCGGTCGACGTTGGCACGCGAGTTGGTCGACCAGGTGAGGCCGAGGGGACCGATGCGCTCCGCGATCGTACGCGCGCGCGCCGGGTCGGCGGTGAAGGTGTCGTCGTCGAAGAAGACCTCGCGCATCTCGGGGAAGAGACGCGGCATCCGCCGCACCTCCTCGTAGACGTTCTCCGGCGAGCGCGTGCGGTAGCTGTGTCCGGTGGTCACCTGCGGCCACAAGCAGAACGTGCAGTGCGCCGGGCAACCGCGACCGGTGTAAAGGGAGACGTACGGGTAGTGGCAGTAGGGGCTGTTGTAGCGCTTGTAGTCGAGGTCGCGCGCGTAGACGTCGGTCACGAACGGCAACGCGTCGAGCGCCGCGGAGTGGAGCGGGACGACGTCGGGATTGTGGACGACGCGCGCTCCGTCCCGGTAGCTGACGCCCGCGATCTCGGCGATCGGCCGGCCCGCCGCCAGATCGACGACCGCGTGATCGAACTCCTTGCGGACGACGACGTCGGCCGCCGGCGCTTCGCGCAGCGAGCGCTCCGGCTCGGCGGTGGGATGCCCGCCGACGAAAACGATCGTCACGTCGGGGCGCGCCGCCTTGATGCTCACGGCGGTCTGGGCGTCGAGCCGGAACGACGGCGTGCTGGTGTGCAGCACGACCATCTCGTAGTCGCGTGCGATCGCCACGGTCTCCGGCACGCCGAGACCGAGCGGCGGCGCGTCGAGCACGCGACTGTCGGGAATCATCGCCGCCGGATAGCAGAGCCAGGTCGGGTACCAGAACGACCAGACTTCACGCGTCGCCTGATAGCGCGAGCCCGCACCTCCGTCGAAATCTTCGTACGAGGGCGGGTTGAGGAACAGCGTACGTTTCATGAGGCCTCCGCGCGGAGACGTACGCTCGTGCGAATCCACCGTCAATTGGGGTTGACAAAATTTGCCGGCACGGCGCGACGGGCCGGGCAGCCGTCCACGTTGACGCCGGAGCGCGAACGTGGCGTGACGAGCACGTGCGACAGCTCGCCTTCACGGCCGACGACTTCGGCATCTCGGCACGCGTCAACGCCGCGGTGATACAGGCCGCGCGCGACGGCGTGCTCACGGGCACGAGCTGGATGGCCGGTGCGCCCGCCGCCGACGATGCGTTGACGGTCGCGCACGAGCTTCCAGAGCTCGCGATCGGCGTACACCTCACGTTCGTGATGGGGCGCGCGGTGCTGCCGCCGCGCCTCGTTCCGGCATTGGTCGACGCCGAGGGGTATTTCCCACGAAGCCCCGTACGTCAGGGCGTGCGCCTCGCCGCATCGCGCGCCGGCCGCGATCAGCTGCGCGCCGAGCTGAGGGCGCAGATCGAGCGCTGCCTCGCGGCGGGCTATACCCCGCGTCACCTCGACGCCCACCTCGACTTTCAGGTGCACCCGGCGGTGTTCCCGATCGTGGCGGCACTCGCCCGCGAGTACCGCATCGCCGCCGTCCGCGTTCCGCGCGATCCGCTCCGTCCGGCGCTGGCGTTCGATCGTCGCCACGCCGCGCGCAAGCTCGCCGAGGCGGCGATCTTCGCGGTGCTATGCCGCCGCGCGGTCGCGATCGCTCGGGCGCACGGCTTGCGCGTCGCCGATCGCGTCTACGGCCACCATCAGACCGGGGCCGTCGACGAGCGCTATTTGTTGGAGGTGGTCCGCAACCTCCCCGAAGGCGTGAGCGAGCTCTACTGCCATCCGGGTGCCGCCGCCGGCGACGACGGTGAGCTCGCCGCGATCGTCAGCCCGCGGGTACGCGCCGCCTGCGACGACGCGGGGATCGAGCGCCGTCACTACGACGTGTGAGCCGGCAGCTCGCGTGGATTGATCGGCTGACCGAAGGAGAACTCCACCCAGTTGCCGTCGGGATCCTCGACGACGCAGAAGTAGCCGACCACCGGTCCGGCGTCGCGCGGCCCTTCGCGCAGAATTCCGTCACGCCGCGCCGTCGCCGCCACCGCGTCCACCTCGGCGCGGCTCTCGAGCGTGAAACCGAAGTGATGAACCCCCGGCCGCTCGACCTCGGTATGCGGCATCGGAATCAGCACGAACACGAACGCCGGATCCTCCGCCCGTTCCGCCAACCACACCACGCGCGTCCCGTCATCGACTCGCTCGTGACACACGACGAGCCCCGCATACTTCGCATAGAACGCCACCGACCGTGCGAGATCCTTCACCCGCAACGCCACATGCGTAAACCGCGGCTGCATTTCGCCCGACTATACGGTGAACTCTCGCTGATGTGGAGTCGTGCTGAAGTGGAGACGCGCGGATTCACTCCGCGCGCCGACGCTCATCGCGAGGCGTGAGCCGAGCGGGGGCGAAATCCATCAATGCCCGGAGCTGATCAGCGCCGCGATCGTGAACCAGCTCTCCTCGCCGCCGTACTTGTCGCCGACGTCGACGTACCAGCCGGCCTCGTCCGGGAAACCCAT
>JBGOSW010000166.1:0-10295 GCA_041476145.1 Binatia bacterium | reverse complement strand
CACCCGAGCGCGCGCAGCGCGCGCACGTCGTCGAGCGCGGCGACGCCGCCCGAGGCGATCACCGGCAGCGCGACGACGGCCGCGAGCGCGGCGACGGCGGCGGTGTTCACCCCGGTGCCGGTGCCGTCGCGGGCGATGTCGGTGAACACGATCCCGGCGGCGCCGACCGCCGCCACGCGCGCCGCGAGCGCCGCGGCGTCGGTCGCGCTGTCGCGCGTCCACCCCGCCACCGAGACGCGGCCGGCACGCGCGTCGATGCCCGCCAAGATGGCGCCCGGATGACGCCGGCAGGCCTCGGCGAAGAGCTCCGGGTCCTCGAGCGCCGCGGTGCCGAGGACGACGCGCCCGGCGCCCGCCGCGAAGACGCGCGCGAGCGTCGCGAGATCGCGGACGCCGCCGCCGACCTCGACGCGCGCGTCGACGGCGGCGCACACCGCCGCGATCGCCGCGGCGTTCACCGGCGCGCCGCGGATCGCCCCGTCGAGGTCGACGACGTGGATCCATTCGGCGCCCGCGGCCGCGAAGCCGCGCGCCACCGCGATCGGGTCCTCGGCGTAGACGGTCGCCTGCGTCATGTCGCCGCGCACCAAGCGCACGCAGCGACCGTCTTTCAGGTCGATCGCCGGAATCACGAGCATGACGGACTCGCGGCGACTCAGCCGGCGGCGCCGGCGCGCGTTTCCACCTCGCCGGTGAGCGCGGCGAAGTTGGCGAGGATGCGCAGCCCCGCTGCCTGACTCTTCTCGGGGTGGAACTGGCACGCGAACACGTTCGCGAGCCACACCGCGGAGACGAAGTCGCCGCCGTAGTTCGTCGTCGTCGCGATCACGCGCGGATCGTCGGGCACCGGGTAGTAGGAGTGCACGAAGTACACCTGCGTGCCGTCCTCGAGGCCGTCGAGGTGCGGCGCGCGCCGCACGATCTGCAGCGCGTTCCAGCCCATGTGCGGCACCTTGCGCAGGCCGGCGGGATCGGCCGGAAAGCGCACCACGCGACCGGGCAGCACGCCGAGACCGCGCACCGGGCCGAACTCCTCGCTCTCGTCGAAGAGGAGCTGCATGCCGAGACAGATGCCGAGGAACGGCCGTCCGGAGGCGATGAAGTCCTTCACCGGCGCGATCAAATCGTGGCGACGGAGGTTCTCCATGCAGACGCCGAACGCGCCGACGCCGGGGAGTACCGCGGCCGCGGCGTCGGCGATGACCTTGGGGTCGCGCGTGACGACCGCCGACGCGCCGACCGACTCCAGCGCCTTCTGCACGCTGCGCAGGTTCCCCATCTCGTAGTCGATGACCGCGATGCCGGGCATGGCTAGAGCATGCCCTTCGTGGACAGCACGCCGACCACGCGCGGATCGCGCTGGGTGGCGAGATCCATCGCGCGCGCGAATCCCTTGAACGCCGCCTCGATGATGTGGTGCGGGTTGCGGCCCGCCAGCATGCGCACGTGCAGGTTCATCCCCAACTGGTTCACGAACGCCAGCAGGAAGTCGTGCACCAGTTCGATGTCGAAGTTGCCAACGCGCGTCTGCCGCGTCTTCAGCTCGTAGGCGAGGAACGGCCGGCCGCTCAGATCGACGACGACGTTGGTGAGCGCTTCGTCGAGGGGCACCGTCGCCTCGCCGAAGCGGCGGATGCCCTTCTTCTCGCCGAGCGCCTCGCGGAACGCCTGGCCGAGCGTCAGCCCGACGTCCTCGACGGTGTGGTGGTCGTCCACCTCGACGTCGCCGCTGGCGCGCACGGTCAAGTCGAAGAAGCCGTGACGGGTGAAGAGCTCGAGCATGTGGTTCAAGAACGGCACGCCGGTCTCCACGTCGTAGCGGCCGCTGCCGTCGACGGCGAGGGTGACCTCGACCGTCGTCTCCTTGGTGGCGCGCGTCACCATCGCCCTGCGGCCGCCGTTGGCCGACCGCCCGCGGCGCGCCGGCGCCACGCGCGACGAGACCGCGCGGCTCGCGCGTCGTCCGATCTTCTTCATGGGTCCGTTTCTACCATCCACGGAGGCGAAGCTGAAACCGCAGGCAGGCGGTCAGTGGACGGGTAGCAAATCGTCGACGGCGATCGTCACGTCGGGGAATGCCACGAGCGACAGCCGCTCGCCATGGCGCGCGATGCGCGTTTCGCCCCAGCCGCGGCGTTTCGGGTCGGGCACCCGGAACACCTCGACGCAGCCGTCGCGCAGGTTCACGATCCAATATTCGGCGACCGCGGCGGCGGCATACATCGGCGCCTTCGTCATGCGGTCTTGGAGGAGCGAGCTCTCGGCGACCTCGACGACGAGAAGCGCCGTCGTCGGATGCCGGTGGTCGTAGTCGGCGACGCTTCCGGCGACGACCGCAACGTCGGGCTCGGGCGCGGAATGACCGCTGGCGATGAACGAGATCTGCACCCTGATGGTGGCGCGCTTGCCGATCGCGTCTCTGAGCGCGTCATGAGCCCGCGTGATCGCGGAAGCGTGCTCGGGCGTGTGCGGAGCCATGGCGACGATCACCCCCTCCAGCAGCTCGACGCGATCGTCCGGTCCGAGGATGCCCTCGTCTACGAGCCGGAAATATCGCTCGACCGTGTACTGCGCCTCGCTGGGGGCGAGCGTTGCCATACGACAAAAGCCTAACAGTCACGTCCACCGACGAAAAGAGCGCCGAATACCGTGCAGAGGTCGTGAGCCGACTCTACAGCAGTCCCACGTACGAGCCGCCGTCGATCTGGAGGTTCTGGCCCGAGACGAACCCCGCCTGCGCGCTGCAGAGATAGGCGCACGCGGCGGCGAACTCGTCGGGCGTCCCGAGACGGTTGGCGGCGATCGACGCCGCGATGTCTTGGTAGGCCTGCTCCACCGAGACGCCGCGCGCCGCCGCCTGGAGCTCGGCCATGAAACGCTGCCGGTCGGTGTCGATGCGCTCGGGAAGTAGATTGTTGATCGTCACGTTGTCGCGGGCGACCTCGCGCGAGAGGCCCTTGCAGACCGCGGTGAGCGCGCTCCGAGCGGCGGTCGAGAGACCCATGAGCGGGTGCGGCGACTTCACCATCGCCGAGGTGATGTTGACGATGCGGCCGAAGCGGCGCGCGCGCATGCCGCCGATGACGGCGCGGATCAACAGGACCGGGGCGAGGAGATTCTGTTCGAGGGCGGCGAGCCAGACGTCGTGATCCCAGTCCTCGAAGCGGCCGGGCGCCGGCCCCCCGTTGTTGGTCACCAGGATGTCGGGCTCCGGACACGCGGCGAGGAGCCGCTGACGGCCATCCTCGACGCAGAGGTCGGCGGCCACCGCGACGACGTGTGCGCCGGTGGCGCTGCGAATCTCCGCGGCCGTCGCCTCGACGCGCTCGACGTCGCGCCCGTTGACGACGACCGTAACCCCTTCGTGCGCGAGCGCCAGCGCGCAGGCCCTGCCGAGCCCGCGGCTCGACGCGCAGACGATCGCCTTCCGTCCTTCGAGTCCGAGATTCATCGCGTTTACTCCGTTCTCGGCGTCGCGTTCGACCGGCCCGGGAGAATCTCCGCGAGCGCGCGCCCGAGCGCGCCGGCGCAGTCGGCGACGCCGCGCGGCGAGCGCCACGCCACGTGCTGGTCGGGACGCACCAAGACGGCGCCGTCGGCAGCGATGCCGAGGAGCGTCGTCCAGCATCCGTCGGGATCGACGACGTCGCGGCCGATCACGACGCACGCGATCGGCACCGGACCGGCGGCGGCCGCGGCCCACGCGTGGCCGGCCGGGCCGGCGACCAACGTGAAGCGGTCGTACGCGCAGAGATCGAGCGTCGAGACGCGGGCGCCGGCGCGCGTCACCCACGCGTGCGGGACGCGCGAGCCCGGCCGCGCGTTCGGCACGTATTCCCGCACCGAGCTCGCGCGCGCCGGCTGCTCGCTGCCGTCGCCGGCGACGGCGCCCGACTCATAGGTGAAGCCGAGCTGCAAGCCGGGCATGTCGAAGTGCTCGGCTTGGTTGGCGATGGCGGCGCGAATGGCGGCGCGGTCCGCCGTCGCCAGCGCCTGGAAGACCTCGCCGAGGCGCAGCGCGTTTTGCAGGCTCACGTCCGCGTTCCGCTGCGCGACGGGGCGGCGCTCGACCTCGTACGTATCGAGCAGCGTCGTGGGCGCCCAGCCCGCCTCCACCGCCGCGATCTTCCACATGAGATTGTGCGCGTCCTGGACACCCGTGTTCAGGCCGAGGCCGCCGGTCGGCGGAAAGCGATGCGCCGAATCTCCCACCAGAAAGACGCGCCGCTCGCGATAGCGTTCGGCGACCTGCGCCGTCATCGTCCAGGTACGGATCGTGCGGATCGTGAACGGGTGCGCGTCCGTCCCCATCGCCCGACGCACGATGTCGGCACAGACGGTTTCCGTGTAATCCTCCGCCGACTCGTGATCCGGATCCCACGGCTGCATGTAGACCCACGTCGAGTCGATGTCGTGCGCGATGAAGGTGCCGATCGAGCCGGGCGCGGTCGTCCAGTAGAGGATGCCCGGCCGGTGGCCGACGAGCGGCCGCAGGTTCGCCTCGAAGTGGATCATGACGAAGCTCTGCAGACGGTCGGGCCCGATGGGCTCGATGCCGAGGGACTTCCGAACCGGACTGACGGCGCCGTCGGCGCCGAGGAGCCAGCGGCTCCGCACCTCGTAGACCGTTCCCGTCGCGCGGTCACGAATCCTCGACGTCACGCCCGCGGCGTCCTGCGTGGCGCTCTCCCATTCGTGGCCGTATGCGACGTCGGTATCGGCGCGGCGGCGCAGCTCGTCGAGGAGAATCGGCTCGAGGATGTGCTGCGAGAGGCTGCGGAGCGGCGTCGGCGTAAAACGGAGCGCCTCCTCGAGTTGGCGCTCGTACGAGAGACGGCCGAGCTCCTCGCCGGCGAGCGTCGTCACCCACAGCACGTTGCACATGTCCGCCGGGTCCTGGCATGCGGCCTCGATCACCGTCATGTCGACACCCGCCGCGCGGAAGATCTCGAGCGTGCGCGCGTTCACGACGTGCGCCGCCGGGGCCGATTGCGGCGTCGCGCGCCGCTCGACGATCCGGCTCCGCATCCCGAGCCGCGACAAGAGGAGCGCGGACGCCATGCCGGCCGGACCCGCGCCGACGACGAGCACCGGCGTTTCCACACGTGTCGGCATTCGGTACGGCTCGTGCGTCGCTAGCGGAGGCAGGCCTGATCGTCGGCGATGCGGCGCGCGATCCGCTCCCGCCACACCTCGTACGGCTCCCAGTCGCCCGTCGCGCGGCAGAGCTCCTCCGTGCGGCGGAGGATCTCCGCGTCGTCGAGCGAGAGGTCGAGGAACTCGCCGCTCGGTTGATGGACGTACCACGGACTGTCCACCACCAGCTCGAGCGCGTTGCCCTCGGGGTCGCGCGTGTAGAGCGACCAGGAGTTGCCGTGATTCAGCGGCACGAAGTTGGTGTTTCCCTCGGCGACCAAGCGTTGCTGCACGCGGCGCAGCGTGGCGAGGCTCGCGAGCCGAAATGAGAGTTGGAAGATCGCGGTGCCGAAGCTGCCGCCCAAGACCGGCCCGTCATTGATCGTCCCCTCGGTCCGCCCGGACGCGAGCACCAGCTGATGATGCTCGGCGGGATCGGTCGTCAGGAAGACCAGGCGCCCCATTTCGGCGGGGAGGTCGCCCCGGTCCGACACGGTCATGCCGAGCACACGCGTGTAGAAATCTTCCATGCGCGTGAGGTCGAAGCAGCTCACGCCGATGTGGCTGAGCGCGAGCCTCCTGCCTGCGACGTGGGGGACGGCCTTGGTCGTCATCGTCGCTTTCTCCGCTTACAGGCCTTCCTGTCCCTGCCCGCCGCGCGTACACCACACACGCTGCGAGGAAGCCTTGGTATTCAACACGACTCCACCGTTGAAGAAGCGCATCGAGAAGGCGAGCGTCGCGTCGCCCGAGTCGCGCGTCGACGTCCAGTAGAAGTCGTTGATGTCCGCGAACACATTCTGGAACGGATGGCCGGCGGCGAGGGCCGGCGCGTTCTGGGTGAGATCGGCGAGGCTCCGGAGCTCCTCGATGGACGGCAGCCGCCACCCGCCACGCGTGCCCGCATCCAAGCCGCGGCAGAACGACAGCGCGCCCGCCCAGGAGTTGAAGTTATTGCCGGAAGGGTCGCGCTGCCAGACGAGCCCGGTCTCGTTGTCGATGACGGCGACGTCATTGAACTTCTTGAGGACCTTGAAGCGTCCCTTGCCGGCGATGACGGCGTCCCACGACGGGGGCTTTGCGAGCGCCATCGGCGCGAAGAGAGCAACTGCCACCAGAGTCACCAGACTGATCGAGCGGATCTTCATGACATCTCCTCACTTCACGACGACGTCGGTCGTCACGTCGGCACCGGAGGTTCCGTCGGGCTTCTTCGCGCCACAGCCCTTGTCCTTGATCGTGGCGTCGGGGTTGGGGTCGATCTCGAACGGCGGGATCACGCTATGCGGGCACACGTCATCTACGGGATGCATGTCGGCGTTCCCGTCGATCACGTCGTGGTGGACCGTCGCCAGATAACGGAAGTCTTCGTGGCCGGGATCCTTCGTGCTGCTCTTGGCGGGATCGGGCGCGCAGCTCATGTCGAACGTCAGCGCGAAGACGATCTTGAGCTTGCTCTTCGACTTCAGCGTCAGCGGCGTCGTTTTGTTCGGGGCACCGATGACCAACGTCGCGACGGGCGGCGTGCACATGGTCTTGAGGTTTTCCAGGGTCACGGTCACGAGCCCAGTCAGATCGTTGATGGTCTCCGAGTGCGTACTGCGATTTTGGATCTGGACGGTCAGCGATGTGGTAACTGACGGCGTACCGGTCTTCAAGACGACGCTCTTCGGAACCGTCAGTTGCACGACGGCGAGATCGTGTTGTTGCCGTGCTTCCACGTACGCCGCGCCGGCGTTGGGTTCCGGCGGCTTGCTGCGGCGCGGCTTGTCGAACCCCGCCGCCCCCACGATCGCGGTCTCGCCGTCGAGCGCAACGGACTGCCCGAACGAGTCGCCGGCGCCGGCGCCGCTGGCCTTGAATCCGTTCTGCTCCGTCCACGTCGTACCATCGCGCACAAAGACGTAGGTCGCGCCGGCGGCCGCCCCCGCCGGCGTAGTCTTGACCGGCGCACCTACCCAGGCGGTGTCTCCGTCAATGGCCAACGCGAAGCCGAACAGGTCACCCGGGGCGCCGTCGCTGGCGGCGAGCCTTTGCTGTTCGCTCCACATCGTCCCGGCGCGGGTGTACACGTAGGCTGCGCCGCTTCCGGCGTTGCCATCCTGGCGTGCCCCGATCACGACCGTGTCGCCGCTGATGGCCACCGAATTGCCGAACCGGTCGCCGGCAGCGGCGCCGCTGGCGGTGAGCTTTTGCTGCTCGCTCCATATCGTGCCGCTCCGCACGTAGATGTAGGCCGCGCCCGCGTACCCGGCCAGATTCGGGTTGCTGGGTGCTGCGACCACCACGGTCTCGCCGTCGATGGCGACGAAGCCGAACCGGTTGGCATTACTGCCGTCGCTCGCGATCAGCTTCTGCTGCTCGGTCCACGTGGTGCCTGTGCGCACGAACACATAGGCCGCGCCCGCATCGATACCGCCAGCGGTATCGGCGGCATTCGCGCCCACCACGAGCGTGTCACCGCTGATGGCGACCGATCCTCCGAATTGATCATTCGCGGCGCCGTCGCTGGCCACGAGCTTCTGCAGCTGGGTCCATTTCTTTCCCGTGCGGGTGAACACGTACGCCTCGCTATTGCCGAGCTGACCGACGACGATCGTGTCGCCGCTGATCGCGACCGAATATCCGAAGTGCTGGCCGCCGATCGTGTCGTCCGGCAGGAGCTTGGCTTGCTGGCTCCAAGTCGAGCCGCGCTGGCGCACATACACGTAGGCCGCGCCGGCCTCGGCACCACCCGAAGAGTCCTTCGTGAACGCGCCGGCGACCGCTGTGTCGCCGCTGATGGCCACCGATATGCCGAGATCATCGAAGCTGGCGGCGTCACCGCCGGTCAACATGGTCTCGATGAACACCGGCGAGTCGGCGTAGGCGGCTCGCAGCGGCGCCATCAGCGCCACACAAAGAAGCGCGATCCGCAGATTGAAGAGCATCGGGCATGCTGCGCGCCACCCGCCCCCGGCGTCAAGGCTTTTCGATCGCGATGTCGTCGATCAGCGACTATGTCCGCCTCTAACGCGTCAGCGATTCTGTCCGCCTCCCTGGCAATGAAGGGAGATGGATCTGATGAGCGAGCGGCAGTGGAAGCGGTGGGATGCGGTCGCCCGGGTGAACGCGGGGAAGCTGACGCTGACGGAGGCGGCAGTGGTCCTGGGGATCTCGGTGCGGCAGCTGCGACGGGTGCGGCGGGCAGTGGCGGCGCACGGGCGGACAGCGCTCCAGCATGGCAATCGCGGTCGGCCCCCGGGGAACAAGCTGCCCGCGACGGTGCACGCCCGCATCGTCCGCCTGCGGCGCGAGCGCTACCGCGACTTCAACGATCAGCATTTCGCGGAGAAGCTCGCCACAGAAAGCCCGCCGCTGGCCGTGTCGACGGCGACCATCCGCCGCCTGCTCCGGGCCGCGGGGATCGCGCCCGTGTGGAAGCGCCGTCCCCGGCGGCATCGCAAGCGCCGCGATCGCAAGGCGCAGGCGGGCCTGATGCTGCTGTGGGACGGGAGCCGCCACGATTGGCTCGAGGGGCGGGGGCCGGTGCTGTGCCTCGTAGCGGCGCTCGACGATGCCACCAGCGTGCTGCTGCCGGGCGCGCACTTCGTCGAGCAGGAATGCGCGGCGGCGTATCTCCGGGTGCTGCACGCCATCGTGGCCGCGCATGGCGTGCCCTGGAGCATCTACATGGACCAGCACGGGGCTTTGAAGCGCAACGATGATCACTGGACGCTCGCCGAGGAGCTGCGCGGCAAGCAGAATCCGACGCACGTCGGCGAAGCGCTCGCGGCGCTCGAGATCGAGTGCATCTACGCGCTTTCCCCCCAGGCGAAGGGGCGCGTCGAGCGGCTCTGGGGCACCTTGCAGGATCGGCTCGTCTCGGAACTGCGCATCGCCAACGCCCGCACCGCCGCCGCCGCGAACGCGGTGCTCGACGGCTACCGACTGGCCCACAATCAGCGCTTCGCGATCGCCCCGGCCGAGCAGACGCCGGCCTGGCGTCCCGTGCGCCGGGCCCTCGAGCTCGACCGCGCGTGTAGCTTTCGCTACGACGCCACCGTGCTCGCGGACAACACCGTCCGCCTCGGCGGGACGATCGTGATCGACATCCCGCCCGGGCCGCAGCGTCGGAGCTGGGCGCACACGCGGGTCGAGGTCCGCCAGCTCCTCGATGGCACCTGGCGCGTGTACGCCGGCGAGCGGCTCCTCGCCACCGCTGCCGCGACAACCCACGGCGAGCTCCGCGCCGTCCACCGCCGCAAACGGGGACGGGGCGCGCCGGTCAGCGTACGTGACTATGCCACCTACACCGAGGCGCACCCGTGAATCGCCTCCTTACTCCGAGGCGGACATTTTCCCTGACGCGTTACGCGGACAGAATCGCTGATCGCTAACAGGCTTTTCGATCGCGACGGGCGACCATCGTTGCTGCCGACGCGCGATCCGTTGCTCGGCCGTCTCGGCATCGTAGTCCATCGGCTGCGCGGCGGGGAGTGTCGACGGAATCGGACGGAGCGCATTGACGTTGATGATGCCGAACCGACCACGCGGCGACTCGAGGACGGCGCCGAGGTAGACGCCGCAGTGGCGACAGACGAGAAAGTCCGCGGTACGCTGGCCGAAACGATAGCGCGTTAGCGCGCCCGACCGACGCTCCAGGAATTCGATCGAACCGGACGGGTCGGACGTGGAGAGCGCCGCGTGGGCGCGACAGAAATTGCACTGGCAGGCACGCACGCTCCAGTCGCTGGGCGATCGGTGCGTTCGAAACGAGAACCCGACGGCGCCGCAGTGGCAGCTACCTGCGAAGGCGTTCATCGTCACGGCACGGCCGCAGGTTTCGTCGCCACGGTGTAGATGACGTTGGTTTCAACCGCATCGACAGCGTTGTCGCGGGCCCACGCCAGATTGTGTCGCTTGACGCGCTCGGCGGCGTCCGGTCCGAGTTGCTCGACGGTCCACCGCAATCCCGAGCCGAGGACGATCGTCCACCAGTCGTCCGGCGCCGAGAGTCGTTGTGTGCCGCTCTCCGCAACCACGTTCACAGCGGAAACGCCTGCTTCCTTGAAGAGCCGCGCGACCGTCTCCGGTTCCGTAGTGCGATCCCATGGGCTGAACGCCGCCGGAAGATCCGGTCGCTCGGCACGGACGGCCTCGTTCCATCGGCTGTACAT
>JBGOSW010000165.1:0-10388 GCA_041476145.1 Binatia bacterium | reverse complement strand
GCTCGCCGAGCTGGCGCGCGTCCTGGTTCGCGACGGCACGCTGCTCCTCGGCTTCGTCAATCCGCCGTTCACGGTGGTGGGCGAGGTCGCCCGCCTCGGCTCGCGTCTCTTCGGCGCGCCGCTCCACTGGCCGACCCCGAGCGCGCTCCGCCGGACCGTCGAAGCGTCGGGCTTCGCGGTCGTCGGGCAACGCCGCATCTTCCGCGTCCCCGGTTTCTTCATACCGCCGGTACTCACCGAGGCGGTGCGGACGTGAGCGAGGGCGCGATCACTTCACTCGGATCGACCGCGAGCCAAGCGATGGCGGCGGCGGCGTAGCAGGCCGCGACGCTCCACAGCGGCGCTTGCCACGAATGCCAGCGCTCGAGGGCGAGGCCGACGACGATCGGGCTCGCCGCGCCGCCCAAGTTTCCGAAGGTGTTCATGGCGCCGCCCACGACTCCGGCGTGGACGCCGCCGATCTCGAGGCATACCGCCCAGGCGGGGGCGACGCCGAGCGCGGCGAGCCCGGCCGCGGCTGCGAGAAGCAGCGCGGCGTGCAGCGGCACGTCGGTGAGCAGCGCGCCGACGATCGCGAGCGCGGCGAGCGGCAAGCCGACGAGGCCGGGGGTGCGGCGCGCGAGCCGCGCTCCGCCGCGGCGCGCCAGGGCGTCGCTCGCCCACCCGCCGGTGAGGACGCCGACGCCGATCGCGATCAGTGGTAGCGCCGCGAGCCAGCCCACCTGGGTGAGGTCGAATCCACGCGCGCGCAAGAGGTACGTCGGCAGCCAGGTGAGATAGAAGTACCAGCCGTAGATCGCGCCGGCGTACATCGCGCACAGCGCGAGGAGCGTCCGGTTGCGCACCAGGCGCCGCCACGGCAGCGCACCGCGTGGCCGCACCTCGGCGCCGCCGGCGCCGATCAAGCGCCGCTCGGCGTCGTTCGCGGCCGGGTGCTGCTGCGGATCGTCGCGGAACCAGCGCCACCACGCCACCGCCCAACCGAGACCGACGACGCCGAAGAGCGCGAACGTGTGCCGCCAACCGGTCACGCCGAGGAGCGCGACGACGAGCGGCTGCGTCGCCGCGCCGGCGAACGCCCCCGTCATGATCGCGAGCCCGAACATGCGTCCGCGCTCGGCGCGCGGCAGCCAACGCACGTAGACCCGCGCCATCGAGGGAAACGCCCCCGCCTCACCGAGACCGAAGAGCAGCCGGACGACGAGCAGCGAGGCGAAGCCGACGGCGAGGCCGGTCGCCGCCGTCATCATCGACCACCAAACGACGATGCGGGTCAGCGTGATGCGGGCACCGAAACGATCCGCCATCCAGCCGCTCGGGACCTCGAAGAGGGCGTACGAGAGCGTGAACGCGCTGAAGACCAGCCCCATCGCCGCATCGCTGAGCCCGAGCTCGGCGCGCATGGCGGGCGCCGCGGTCGCGATGCACACCCGGTCGAGGTACGCGATTGCGACGAGCGCGAGGGTGAAGCCGACGACCGTGTGGCGGGCACGCGTCGGCGCGGCTGCGGCCCGCGCGCCCTCCGCGGCGCGCACGTCGCTCAGGCGGGCTGCCGAAACGGCCGATTGCCGTAGCGATCGAGAGAGACGACCTCCCCCACCGGGCGGCGCGTCGTCGGACCGTAGCGGCCGCTCGGCCAGCCGAGCGGGATCACCGCACACGGCGTGACGTTCCACGGCAACCCGAGCGCCCGTCGCGCGAAGAATCGGCTCCACAGCGGCAGCGTGATGAGCGCCGCGCCGAGACCGGCGGCGCGCGCCGCGAGGAGTAGATTCTGCACCGAAGGGAAAATCGACCCGTACGCGCTCGCGGCGGCAATCGACGGCCACGGCAGCACGATCCCGTTCAGACACGCGACGACGACGACCGGAGTCTCCGCGAAATGGTCCGCCTGCCATTGGACGGCGTCGAGGAGACGAAGCTTCCGTGCGTCACCGGCGCGGCTGGCGATCCGGCGCTGCAAGCGCAGATACAGCGTCCCGGCGCTGCGGTTCAGCCGCCCGAGCGCCGCCTTCACGGCGCGATCCTTGACGACGACGAACTCCCAGTTCTGCGCGTTCGAGCCCGTCGGCGCTTTGAGCGCGAGCTCGATGAGATGCAGCACGAGCGCGTCGTCGATCGGATCGGGCTTGAGGCGGCGGATCGCACGTTGCGTGCGCATCGCCTCCTCGAGCGGCATCGTGAGCGGTTGCAGCGTCGCCATGGCGGCGGATTCGACCACGAATCGCACCGCCAGCGCAACGTGTGCGGCTCAGAAGAGTCCGGCGATGACCTCCGCCGGCAAAAACACCAGATCGATGACGATCGCCGGCGGGAAGAGCGGTACCTTGACCGCCGGGTTCACGTCCCAGTCGTTCACCATGCGCGTCGTCGAGAAGATGTACTCGTCGTTGTAGCTGCGCGGGCGGCGCTCCTCGTAGCGCTCGCCGCGCGTGTCATAGCCGCCCTCGTAGGCACGCGCGAGGCGCGGTCCGACGACGAGCACGAGCGCGAGGGCGAGGGCGAGGCCGATGACGGCGGCGATACGTCTGCGTTGGTGCGGCATGCGAATCCTCCTTCGAGGCGCTCGTAACACCGGCGGCGCCCGTTGGTAGCGTTCAGCGAATCCGGGGTCAGGATGCCTTGTACGACACGATCGTCCGTTGAAACGACGGCGGCAGCTCGTGGAGCTCGCTGCGGGCGAAGCCGGCGTTGCAAAACATGCGGTCGAGCTCCGCAAAAGTGTACGCGTCGCCGCCCGGCGTGACGACGAGCATCGCGAGTGCGAAGGAAGCGGCGATCGCGGGCGTCGTCCGGCTTTCGTCGGGCACGAACTCGACCGTGACGACACGGCCCCCGGGGACGAGCGCCGCGTGCACGCGCCGCAGGAGCGCTTCGCACGCCGCGACGTCGAAGTGGTGGAGGAAGTTCGGCAACAGCACGAGGTCGTACCCGGAACCGAGATCCGCCTCGAAGGCGTTGCCCTCGATCGTACGGAAGCGGTCCTGCACGCCCGCCGCCCGCGCGTTCTCCTCGGCGACCGCGAGGACCTGCGGCCAGTCGAGGGCGACGATCTCCGCGTGCGGGTTTTCCTGCGCGAGCGTGATGCCGAACATCCCGTGCCCCGCGGCGACGTCGAGCACCTTCCAGCGTCGCGCCGCCGACGCGTCGAGCAGCATGGCGACGAGCCGCGCCGCGAGGGTGGCGGGCGCCGCCATCGCGCGCGCGAACTCGACCCACATCGGGTGCTCGGCGGCGACGGCGCCTTGCTCGGGCACCACCGTCCCGCCCTTCCGCACCGCGCCGGTCACGTCCGCGAACGCCTGCCACATCATCGGCGCCGCGGTGAAATTGATCGCGCTTCCCAGGAATGCCGGCGAGCCGCGGTCGAGGAAGGTCGCGGTCGACGGTGTCAGGCCGTAGGTTGCGCCATCCCCGACGCCACTCTTGGTGAGAAAACCCCATGCCGTGAGGACGTCGGCGAGGATGCGGATGCCGCGCGGCGCGGCGCCGCAGCGCCGCGCCAACTCGGCGGCGGTCTGCGCGCCGGCGCCGATCGCCGAGAAGAGGTCGAGATCGACCGCCGCCTTGAAGGCGCCCGTCCGATGAAACGCCGTGAACGCGGCGAAGATCTCGCCGGGATCCGGCATGCCGTGGGCCTGTTGCCGCTCCTCCATACGTCGCGCTCCTCCAGTGGGTCGGCGACGTTTATACGCGCGCGCAACGCCGCTGGCCATCCCGGTTGCGAAGGATTCACGCGAGCGCGCGCGCGTACGCCGCGTAGTGCGCGCAGACGGCGGCGCCGAGCTTCTCGGCGGTGCGACGTGACGGCCAGTTGTCGTCGAGGACGAGGGTGTAGCTCACGTGCGTCGCGCCCTGCGCGGCGAGCTCGAGAAACGCCGACGCCGCGAGCGCCAGATTGAGGCCGCGACCGCGCGCACCGGCCCGAACGCCGATCCCGAGGTTGTTCAGGCGCTCCGATGGCGCCACCGCGCGGCCGGGCGCGACGGTCGCGAGCGCCGCGGTCGTCGGCACCACCCACAGCACGCCGACGGGGGCGCCGTGCTCGTAGGCGAGCAGCGAGACGTCGAGCATGCCGGCGGGCGCGAGCACCTCGATGAGCGTCGCCACCTCGGCCTCGCTGAACGGCGTCTGGCCCCAGTGCCGCTCGAAGGCCTCGTTCCACACCGTCGTGAAATCGGCGACGCGGCGCGCCGGCGGCACCTCGCCGAGCGGCCGCAGCTCGAAGCCCCGCCGCCGCGCAGCGGCGACGGCCGCGGCCCATCGCTCGGTGAGCTCGGGACGCACCTCGATCTTGTAGTCGACGAAGCGGCGCTCGGGCGTGAATCCCGAGGCCGCGAGCAACGCGTGATAGTATGCAGGATTCTGCCGCAGCCACGACGGCGGCAGGACGTCGTAGGCATCGGTCGCGAACGGCGACTCGAGCATGCCGAAGCCGGCGCGCGCCGCACGCGCGCCCTCTCCGGCGAGCCATGCGCACGCCGCGCCGAAGAGCGCGCGTGTCGCCGCGGTCGTATCCGGAAGCGCCTCGAACATGTTGAGGTGACCGAGCGGCTCGCGCCAGTGCGCTTGAAACGTCTCGTCGACGACCGCGAGGACACGCGCGACGATGCGCCCGTCGCGGCGCGCCACGAACGGCCGCACCCGCCGGTGCGTCGCGAACGGACTCTCGCCCGTTAAGAGGGGCAGCTGGAACGACACGAACGCCGGCCAGCGTACCGCGCGCTCCGCGTACACCTCGTCGAAGAAGACGAGGAACTCCGTGTACTCGTCGACGTCGGCGGGACTCTCGATCGTCAGCGCCACGGGCGTGGCGCTCCGCCGTCCGTCACTTCGGCACGTATTTCACCAGGACGCGCGAGCCGTCTTTCATGCCGTTCTTGAATCGCTCTGCGTAGCCCGGCCAGCGCTCGGGGTACTTCTTGGCATAGGTCGCGAACAGAAGATCGGCGACCTTCGCGTCCTTCACGATCGAACCCACGGCGTCGAACGACGGCCCGTCGGGCTTGCCGACCGCGATCTTCGCGTTCGGCCGCCGGTGCATGATGCGCTTCACGCGCCAGGTCGTCGGCGGCGTCCCCACCCAAACGGCGCCGTCGTGGTACATGAACCAGATCTCCGCTGGTTTGCCGAAGCTGCCGTCCTTCCGCTGCGTGGCGATGTAGACGTAGGTGCTCGACGCGAGCTGCTCGCGGGTCGCGGCCGGAAGCTCCGTCGCGCCCAGCGAGGTCGCCGCGAGCACGGTCGCGAGCGCGAACGCGGCCGCCGTCGTCGATGCGGTTCGAGACATGACCCCTCCTCATCGTGGATGGAGACGTAGCGGCAGCCGGGTGACGCCGCGGAAGACGATGCTCGGATGGAGCGGCAGCGGCGCGTCGTCGGCGCGCTCGAAGGCGCGGGTGCGATCGAGCAGCGCCGCGAGCGCGACCTGCGCCTCGATGCGCGCGAGGTTGGCGCCGAGGCAGTAGTGCGGTCCGAACCCGAACGCGAGGTGGCGATTGTCGCCGCGGCCGACGTCGAAACGCTCGGGTTCGGGGAAGACCTCCGCGTCACGATTCGCCGCGCCGAGCCAGCAGACGACCAGCTGATCCGCCGCGATGCGCTGGCCGTGCAGCTCGAGGTCGCGCGTCGCGCGCCGCGGATCCATCTGCACCGGCGAAGAGTAGCGCAGCACCTCCTCCACGGCGGACGGCAGCAAGGCGCGCTCGGCGCGCAGCCGCGCCAGCTCCGCGGGATGCTCGAGGAGCGTCAGCACCAGGTTGCCGATGAGGTTGGTCGTCGTCTCGTTGCCGGCGACGAGGAGGAGAATCAGCATGCGCAGCATCTCGGCGTGGCTCAGGCGCGAGCCCTCGACCTCGGCCTGCACCAAGCCGGTGAGGAGATCCTCGCGCGGATGGCGGCGGCGCTCGTCGGCGAGCGCCGAGAAGTAACCGCCCATCTCCGCGCTTACGGCGCCGAGGCGCGCCAGACGCTCCGGGGTCGGCGGGACGAAGAGCCCGTTGCCGAGGCCCTCGACGGCGACGTCCGACCACGCTTTGAAACGCTCCCGATCTTCGGGCGGAACCCCGATGATCTCGGCGATGACGATGACCGGCAGCGGATAGGAGAGCGCCTCGACGAGGTCGACCTCACCGCGCGCGAGCGCGGCCGCGACGAGCTCGTCCGCGATCTCGCGCATGCGCGGTTCGAGCCGCTGGACGATACGCGGCGTGAACGCCTGATTCACCAGGGCGCGGAGCCGGGTGTGCGCCGGCGGATCCTGTCCGAGCATGCTCGGGTCCGGGGTCTCGTCCGGGCTGACCCCGGGGACGTCGAAGTCGCTCGACCACGTCGCCGGATCTTTGAGGATGCGCTGCACGTCGGCGTAGCGGAAGATCGAGACCACCGGGAAATTCGCGTGCGCGAACACCGGATGCTCGCGACGGGCGCGCGCGAAGAGCGCGTACGGATCGCGCCGGGTGTCCGGATCGAAGGGGTCGAAGCGAAACGCGTCGTCCGTCGTCATCCTGTCGCCGGCAATAGCGCCTGCGCAGCGGGGAGTACAGTCGCCGAGCGCTGGCGTCGGGCGTCGCGCCGGGCGACAATCCGCCTTCCGAACGCTTCCTGGAGGACGGCCATGATCGAATGGAGTGAGCAGCACCTGATGATTCGCGATGCCATGCGGCGCTTCGTCGAGGCGGAGATCAAACCGCGCCTCGAGGAGCTCGAGCACGGTGACACCCCGCCCTACGACGTGCTGCGGAAGATGATGCGCACCTTCGGCCTCGACGAGATGGCGCGGCTGCGCTTCGCGAAGCGCATCGCGCGCGAGAAGGCCGTGGAGGCCGCCCACGCTCGCGGCGAGGACGTCCCGCCGGAGCCGGCGCGCGAGCCCGACGGCGAGACCGACGGCGGCGGTGTCGGCATGCAGATCATCCCGATCATCGAGCTCTGCCGCTACTGCCCCGGCATGGTGACGGCCATGGGGGTGAGCGTCGGCCTCACCGCCAACGCGATCCTCTCCAAAGGAACGATCCCGCAGAAGGAGCGTTGGGCGTTGGATCTCTTCACGCTCGAGAAGATCGGCGCCTGGGCGATCACCGAGCCGGGCTCGGGCTCGGACGCCTTCGGCGGCATGAAGTCGACCGCGCGTCGCGACGGCGACGGCTACGTCTTGAACGGCCAGAAGACGTTCATCACCAACGGCCCCTACGCCGACACGATCGTCTTCATCTGCAAGCTCGACGAGGGCAACGATCCCAAGGAACGCAAGATCCTCACCTTCGTCCTCGATCGCGGCACCCCCGGCCTCACGCAGTCGAAACCGATGCGGAAGATGGGCCTGCACTCGTCACCGACCGGCGAGCTCTTCCTCGACGACGTGCGCGTCGGCCGCGATCATCTGCTCGGCGAAACCGAGGACGCACCGGCGCGCGCCGGCGCCAAGGCAACCTTCACGATGGAGCGCACCGGCGTCGCGGCGATGGCGCTCGGCATCGTCGAGCAGTGTCGCGAGCGCTCGCTCGAGTACGCCCGCACGCGCGTGCAGTTCGGCCGTCCGATCGGCGAGTTCCAACTGATTCAGCTGAAGCTCGCGAAGATGGAGGTGGCGCGCATGAACCTCCAGAACCTCGTCTTCCGGCTGATCGAGATGGCGGCCGCGGGCAAGTCCATGGAGCTCGCCGAGGCGTCGGCCTGCAAGCTCTACGCGGCGCAGGCGGCGATGGAGGTCGCCCTCGAAGCGGTGCAGCTCTTCGGCGGCAACGGCTACATGGCGGAATTCCAGGTCGAGCAGCTCGCCCGCGACGCCAAAGTCTTACAGATCTACGCCGGGACGGACGAGATCCAGGTGTCGCAGATCGCGCGCAGTTTGCTGGCGGGGTGACGTCCGATCTCGCCGAATGACCGGCTTTCACGGCCGCGACGCATGGGATATTTCTCGCAGCATGGCGCCGACCGCAGCCGAGCATCTCGATCACATCGCCGCCGTCACGGCGCGCGATCGGCTCATCATCGCCCTGGCACGTGGTGAGGAGGTCGCGATGCAGCACACCGGAGACAAGGTCGGCGCGCTCCGAGATGCCGCGCGAGCGTTGGACGCAACGCAAACGCCCTACGCGCTCATCGGCGGCGTCGCGGTCGGCATTCACTCCGGTGCCCCGCGTGCCACGGCGGATGTCGACCTCGCGGTCGACTCGCGCGCCGATCGCGCGGCGATCCTCGAAGCGTTCGCGTCACATGGGTTCCGCCTCGTCGGACAGTTCGCGCACAGCATCAACTTTCGACACGGAAGCGGAGAGCCTGTGCAGCTCGCCGTCGACCCCGCGTTCGATGCGATGATCGAGCGTGCCGAACCCATCGATCTCGGCACCACGTCGGTGCCGCTCGTCGCGCGTGGGGATCTCATCGCGATGAAGGAGCGCGCCGCCGCGGACCCCGAGCGGCGGAAGAGCAAGCGTCTCCGCGACCAAGCGGACGTCGAGTTGCTGCGCGGCGACGTCCCCGACCCGGACGAGGGCTGGTAGGCCGCCACGAGACCGGTCCCGCGGCGCGAAGGGTGTTCGGTCTCTGGGCCTACGGTCTCAGCCGACTTCCCCCGCATGAGCGGGCCGCGAGATCACGCAGACCTTCGGCAAGTGCCTGAGCTTCACCGCTGAGAAGTCGGCGACGCCTTTCCCGGTGATGTTCTCAGAGTTCCCCTTTGAAGGCGCGGTCGAGAACCGCGGGAACCAATGCGTCGAGCTCGGCGGCGGTCTCGGCTTGCAGACGCTTCAGCGCGTCCACCTCCCCCTGCAACGCGTCCAGCTCCGACACGATCCGGCGCTGCTCGGGGAGCCGGGGGAATGGTAGCGACAAAGAACGGATGTTCGTGAGATTCAATCCGGGTTTGCCCTGGCCGTAACGTTGACCAAGCAACTGCGCTTGTCCACCTGGCGCGCGAAGTCCCCACAGTGCAAATTCCGGCTCAACTGCTTCTTGCGGCAATCGGCAAATTCCGACGTGCTGACTGACAAATCCTGGTTCAAGCCCCGCCCGATAGACAGTAGCGCGACCGACCGTCGCCCCGGTGATAACCAACATCAAGTCGCCGTGCTGAAGCATTGCGGAGCGGCCCTGTTCGCCAGGCGGTGGCGTGATGAAAACTTTCGCGTCTTCAAGAATCCGACCCTGCGGCCCAACATCCTGCGCACGATAAAATCGAATGCCAGATTCCTCGTAGTGCTTGGCCCAGTTGCGGGGGCCGCTCGTGACGTGTGGATCGAAAGAACCGAACGCGCGGAGTTCGTGCCGCGCCTCCAAGTGGGAAAACACCACCCCAACTTGATTGACCAAGAGTGCCTCGGCCTCTTCGGCGGCTTGGTGGCGGAGGGTGCGGGCCTCGTGGATTTGGGCGGCCAGTTCCTCAATTCGCGCCACCACACGGCGCTGCTCGGCCAACGGTGGCAGGGGCGCTTCGAGCACCAGAAAGAACTGCTCCTTGAATCGGTTTCGGGTCAGCGGCGTGCTGCCGGTGCAGTCCTCATTCACGCGAGCAATCGTCCTCGGAAGGCGGAACCAGTAGCGGAGGAACTGCACATCGACCCGGTCAGGAACAGGGACGAAGGTCGGGAACTCCCCCGAGACATAGCAGCTGTCAAGTTCTTCACCGATCACGCCAAACGCACCGCGGCAAGCGAACAACCGGCTATAGATGAAGTCGCCTTCGGCGACGCGGAAGAGCTTCGTTGCCGCCGTTTGTGCGCCGGTGACGGTCTCGCGAAGAAACGGCCCTTGTCCGTCGAGCCGCACGCCGAGCAAACGATACTCCTTCGCCGCATCGACAGTCTCGTCGCGAGTCACTGGTCTGAGCACCTCCCCCAGCCTCACCCTGGGCCAGTCCTTCTTCATCTGCGTCTTGTCCCCTGGCCCTTACCCGAGCGACGCGCCTCCAGGCGCTGGCGCGTCTTTTCGATCTCCGCCGCGAGGCGCTTCTCGTCGGGTAAGGCGAGGCGGTACTCACGCGCCAGTACCTTGCTCGGCAGCCCTTCGAGGGCGTAGCGGGCGACGGCGTCGTTCTTCTCCGAGCAGAGGATCAGGCCGACCGGCGGATTCTCGCCGGGCTGCGTCCAGTGCTCGCGGGCGTAGTTGAGATAGAGGTGCATCTGCCCGGCATCGGCGTGGGTGAATTTGCCGACCTTGAGGTCGATCACCATGAGGCAGCGGAGCGCGCGGTGAAAGAAGAGGAGGTCGATGCGATACCACTCGTCGCCGATGCGCAGGCGACGCTGGCGGCCGATGAAGGCGAACTCGCCGCCGAGCTCGAGCAGGAAGGACTCGAGGTGGCGGACGAGCGCCTCCTCCAGGTCGTTCTCGGAGTACTCGTCCTTGAGGCCGAGGAATTCGAGGACGAGTGGATCGCGCACCTCTTC
>JBGOSW010000164.1:0-10392 GCA_041476145.1 Binatia bacterium | reverse complement strand
CGATTGGCTCATCGTCTGCATGCTCCACTTCTGCTGGCCCACCTGCATCTGCGAGTAGAGCTGATGCACCTTCGCCTCGCGGATGAGGTTTCGGATCGCGGCGTTCGGGATCATGATCTCGGCGGCGAGGCAGCGTCCCCGGCCGTCGGCGCGCGGCAGCAGCTGCTGTGAGATGACCCCTTGCAGGACGAGCGACAGCTGCGCGCGTACCTGCTCCTGCTGGTGCGGCGGGAAGACGTCGATCACGCGGTTGATCGTCTGCACCGCCGAGTTGGTGTGCAGGGTGGAGAACACCAGGTGACCGGTCTCGGCGACGACCAGCGCCGCTTCGATCGTCTCGAGGTCGCGCATTTCGCCGATGAGGACGATGTCGGGATCCTGCCGCAGCACGTGTTTCAACGCCGGCGCGAAGCCGTGTGTGTCGGCGAAGACCTCGCGCTGATTCACCAGCGCGCGCTTGTGCGCGTGCACGAACTCGATCGGGTCCTCGACGGTGATGATGTGCTCGGCGCGGGTTGCGTTGATGCGGTCGATGATGGCCGCGAGGGTCGTCGATTTGCCGCTGCCGGTGGGGCCGGTGACCAGCACGAGACCGCGGGGCAGGGACGACATCTCCATGACCACGTTCGGCAGCCCGAGCTTCTCGATCGGTGGGACCTCGAACGGGATGGCGCGGAACGCGCCGCCGACGGCACCCTTTTGCAGGAACAAGTTGCCGCGGAAACGCGACACGCCCTTGGCGGAGAACGAGAAGTCGAGCTCGCTCTCCTCCTCGAACTTCTTCTTCTGCGCCTCGGTGAGCAGGCTGTAGCAGAGCGTGCGCGTGTCGTTCGCCGTGAGCGGCGGGTACGCGAGGGGCTTCAGAGAGCCGTGGACGCGGACGAGCGGCGGGCTCTCCTGCGTCACGTGTAGGTCTGAGGCCCCGGCCTCGAGCATGAGCTGCAAGAAATCTTGAATGTTGGCGAGCACGTCTACCTCCCGGCGCTTTCACGTGCAGAGAGCAAGCCACATGCCACGGCGCGCGCGCGCGCGGGACCGCGCGAATCGCCGTCCTGCGCTGTCAAATGACCGTGCGACGTCATGGATTTGCCGCGACCGTCAATCGGGCATCGTGACGCGCAGGACTTCCTCGACGGTCGTCACGCCCTCGGCGATCTTGGTGACGCCGCTCATGCGGAGCGTGTTCATCCCGCTTTCGATCGCGGCGCGCTTGATGTCGACGCTGGAGGCGCCGGCGAGCACGGCTTCGCGGATCCCGTCGCTCATCGGCATGACCTCGTAGAGCGCGACGCGGCCCTTGTAGCCCATTCCCCCGCACTGCGAGCAACCGACACCGTGAAAGCAGTGCATGCTGCCCATGAGGTCGGGGGGCGCCCCGATTTCGCGGAGCGCCTCGGGTGCGACCTCTGTCTCCTCCTTGCAGTGCGGACACACGACGCGCACCAGGCGCTGCGCCATGATGAGGTTGATGGAGGACGCGACGAGGAAGGGCTCGATCCCCATGTTGAGGAGTCGATTGATCGTCGAGGGCGCGTCGTTGGTGTGCAACGTCGAGAGCACGAGGTGCCCGGTGAGCGCCGCCTTGACGCCGATCTCGGCGGTCTCGAAGTCGCGGATCTCGCCGACCATGATGATGTCGGGGTCCTGGCGCAGGAAGGCGCGGAGCGCGGCGGCGAAGGTGAGCCCGATGTCCTCGTGCATCTGGACCTGGTTGATGCCCACGAGGTTGAACTCGACGGGGTCCTCCGCCGTGGAGATGTTGGTCGCGACCTTGTTGAGCTCGGCGATCGCGGAGTAGAGCGTCGTCGTCTTGCCGCTGCCGGTCGGGCCGGTGACCAGCACCATGCCGAAGGGTTTGTAGATCGCTTCTTTGAAGTCCTTGAGCGCGCGCTCGTCGAAGCCGAGCTTCGTCATGTCGAGCTGGAGGTTCGATTTGTCGAGGAGGCGGAGCACGACCTTCTCGCCGAAGATCGTCGGCAGGACCGAGACGCGGAAGTCCATCTCGCGGTTGTTGCCGAGCTTCAGCTTGATGCGACCGTCCTGCGGCATGCGACGCTCGGCGATGTCGAGCGACGCCATGACCTTGATGCGCGACGTCAGCGCGTTTTTCAGCTTCACCGGCGGCTGCATGACCTCGTAGAGCACCCCGTCGATACGGAAGCGGATGCGCAGCATCTTCTCGTACGGCTCGACGTGCACGTCGCTGGCTCGCTTGGTGATGGCGTCGGTGAGGAGCGCGTTCACCAAGCGGACGACCGGCGCCTCCTCGGTGGAGCGCTCGAGGTCTTGGAGGCTGACCTCCTCCTCGCCCTGGACCAGCTGAACGTCCTCGCCGCCGAGCTCGTTCAGCATTTGGTCGTAGTTGACGTTGGCCTCGTAGTAGCGATCGATCGCCCGCTGCACCGCGCTCGCCCCGGCGACGGCGATTTTTACGTCGTAGCCGGTCAGGAATTTGACTTCGTTGATCGCGATCAAGTTCGACGGATCCGCCATCGCGAGCGTCAACGTCGAGCGCACGAGGTTCACCGGGATGAGATGGTGTTTCTGGACCATCGCCGGCGGCACCAGCGCCAGCACTTCGGGCGGGATGTCGAGGTTGGAGGGATCGACGACCGGAAGGCGGTATTCCTTCTGCAGATACGAGAGCAGCGCGTCCTCGTTGATGAAGCCGAGCTTCACGAGGTGGCTGGCGAGCGCGCCGCCGTGCGCACGCTGCTCCTCCACGGCGCGCGTCAAGGCGGCTGGCGCGATCTGGCCGCGGCGAACGAGAAGCTCTCCGAGTCTCGACATCGATCCTCAGACCCTGTGGGCAAAGCGCGGGCGCGCCCGGCGCGCGACGCCGCGCGGAATCATCGAAGGCATCGTACGGGGGTTCTAAGTCGCTGCCTACGCGTAAAAATATCGACGGTCGCCGTGCCTCCAGAGGCGCGAGCGCACCACCACACCGCTGCTGCCGTCAGGCTCTATCGGCATTTCCGTCGCCGTACGTGAGCGGCTAGAGTGCGGACATGACGAGGAAACGCGCATGGCCGAAGCTCCACGAGGCCTCTTCGTGGCGCGAGCGGACGATCGAGGAGCGCGCGCGCGCGATCGAGCAAGCCTGTCGCGCGGCGCTACAGCTCCTCGCAGACTCGCCGGATCGGGTCGCTCGTCTCCGGCGTGTCGATCCCGTTCCCCCCTCGACGCTCGCGCTCCTCCGCCGCCTCGCCGCAGGCCGCGATGCCTGATGAGAAGAGCGCCGCCGAGATTGCGCGTCACCTCGCCGATGCACTCGAGCGGGCGGGTATTCCGTACGCCATCGGAGGCGCGATCGCGCTCGGTTTCTACGCGGTGCCGCGCGCGACCGTCGACGTAGACATCAATGTCTTCGTTTCACCGACGCGTGAGCTGCGTCGCGCGCTCGATACGCTGCAGGCCGGCGGCTTCGTGTTGGAAGGCACCGTCGAGAGCGCGGAGCGGCAGGCGCGAGATGAAGGGCAGTTTCGCGGCACGCTCGCCGGCCTGCGGGTGGATGTCTTCGTCCCCGCGATCCCGTTCTACGCCGAGCTCGAGGCGCGAAGGCGCGAGGTCGTCCTCTTGGGGCGGTCCTTGTGGATCATCGCACCCGAAGATCTCGTCGTGCTCAAGATGATGTTCTTTCGTCGCAAGGATCTCGCCGACATCGAGGCGGTCCTCCGCGATCGCGGCGCGACCTTCGACCGTAGCTACGTACGCCGGAACCTGATCGAGCTCGCGGGCGCCGAGGACGAGCGCGTGCGAGCGTGGGACGAGATCGCGCGCGACGTCACCTCATAAGTCGACCGCGCGCCGGAAACTGGCTGGCCGAGCCGCCATCCAAGGCGCCGCCGTGAGGCTAACGCTTGTCCGCTTCCGCACGAAAGATCGAAGGCAGAGGTGGTTCTGGACATCTATGGCAGCAACGACAAGCACGTATCGCATCTGTCGAAGAGTTAACGATCGCCGGCTGCCGTCGGTTCTGCAGGCTTATCGCATTCTGTAAGATCCTCAACTGCCAAATCTCCTACGCATCCAGTCTCTGGCCCATTAAGGACGCGTATCGTATGCAGCGTGAATCCCCAATCGGTGATCAGGACTTTCGTGCCTGGTTTAACCGTACACGCCAAGCAACAACGGATCGCCTCGTCAGTCATATGATTGTCCATAAGCCCAGCGAATTCGGTCCATTTGCCAGGATGTACGATCAATGCGTTCTTGGCACGTGTTAGACAAACGGATCCCGTGTGATCAGCGCGGGCGAGCGCCGGAGTTATAAGATGAGATATGAGCGCGAACGCAAAGCCAACGTTGAGAGCGGACATTGAAATTGAACGGAACATCGGAAGGTCTCCTGCGTAGGGCACCTCGGCCTCCTTGGTCGGACAGCCTTCCGCGACGCAGCCCAGTGCGTCAGGGGACTGTGCAGCGGCAAGAGTGGCGACCGTGGCCGGAACCGGGGACGGGATGCGGATCTCAACGATTGCCTTCAAGCGGATGCTGATGGCGCCGATCTAAGGCCGGATAGGAATTGGCGGACTTTCCCCATGAGATACTCCAGTTCTTCGGGAGCCAGTCTGGGTCCGTCCTGACCGAAACGGACCGTCATTGCTGGTTTGACCCAGTAGCGTGGCCACACCTGATAGTTCCGCGAGCCCGGCGGCGCTTCACAAAGAACGAGCGCCGGGAGATAGCCTTGCCCTTGCGTCGGCCAGTAAGCCCCGTGAGGAGCCTGATCATCAAGGGTGGCAACGAAGCGGACCTCATACGGCTCGACTGGCCCTGGAGCTTGCTTCGGCTGTCCCCATGCACCGAACCAGCGAGCGCGCTCACCGCAATCGCAGTAGCCGCGGTCGGGCGCCCATGTAACTAAGCTCGTCGACCAGGCGCGTGAAAACTTGTGCCCTCTGCTGCACTCGAAATAGTCCTGACCCATAGATTCCATCCCTTACCGGTTACTCAATGGGCTCTGGGCAAGGACGTTTCCTCGCGCCAGATGGCTGCACCCGCGCTCAACCGGCGAGCTGGGGGCGCGAATCATCGGACACCGCTGGCATCGCCGTCAACGAGATTTTCGAGAGAAGTGGCCACGGTGGCTATAATCGGACGAATCCGGACCGCTCTCGATCGCCCGATCTGGTCGAAATTGTGGGTACTTTCCGGCTCCGAAGCGCCCCGCCCGGGTCGTCTCCGCTGCGCGATGGATCAATGGTCGTGGTCTCGGAGCGCTGCCGCGAGCGCGCGGCGCATCGCCTCGAGCGGCGCGCGACGGCGGGTCCACAGGGTGAAGGCGAGCGCGCCTTGATGCAGCAGCATGCCGAGGCCGTCCATGGTTGCGCGGTGCGCACGGGCGGCGTGGCGCAAGAACGGCGACGGCTCGCCGTACATGAGGTCGCAGCACAGCACGTCGACCCGTGTCGCGGCGAAGGGAATCCGCGGCAGCGCGGCGGCGTCGAGAGTCGCGCTCGTGCAGTTGACGATCAGGGCGAGGCGCGCGAGGGCGGCGCGATCGGCGAGGACGTCGAGACCGGCGGCGACCGCGCGCCCGGTGCGGAGGGTGGCGGCGAGCTCGTCGGCACGCGCGCGGGTGCGGTTCGCGATCACCAGCCGGCGGGCGCCCGCGGCGAGGAGGGCGGCTGCGACGCCGCGGGCCGAGCCGCCGGCGCCGACGAGGAGAATCTCCATGCCGCGTGGTGAGCGGCCGGTGCCACGCAGCGCCGCGACGAAGCCGGCGCCGTCGGTGTTGTCGCCGACGAGTCCGCGCGCCGTGCGCACGACGGTGTTGACGGCGCCGCACGCGCGCGCGCGCGGACGGAGCTCGTCGACGAGCGCGACCATCGCCTCCTTGTGCGGCACGGTGACGTTCCAGCCGGCGACGCCGCACGCGCGGAGACCGGCAACTGCAACGGCGAGCCCGTCCGTGTCGACGCGCAGCGGCACGTAGACGGCATCGAGTCCGCTGGCGGCGAACGCCGCGTTTTGCATCGCGGGCGAGAGGCTGTGCGCGACCGGGTCGCCGAGGATCGCATAGACGCGCGTGCCGCCACCGATCGGCGGCCGGCGCGCTCGGGGCCGTCGGCTCGGCGGTGCGCGCATGAGGCCCCCTTCGATCGGCCTAGCGCGCGAGCGCGGCGTGCGCGGCGGCGAGACGGGCGATCGGCACGCGATAGGGGGAGCACGAGACGTAGTCGAGGCCGACCTTCGCACAATACGCCACCGAGGCCGGATCGCCGCCGTGCTCGCCGCAGATGCCGATCTTGAGACCGGGCCGCGCGCGCCGGCCTTTCTCGATGCCGATTCGCATCAGCTCGCCGATCCCGGGCTGGTCGAGGGTGGCGAACGGGTCGGCGGCGAGGATGCCCTGTTCCACGTACTGGGGCAGAAACTTGGCGGCGTCGTCGCGCGAGAGGCCGAAGCCCATCTGCGTCAGATCGTTGGTGCCGAAGGAGAAGAAGTCGGCGTCGCGCGCGATCTCGTCCGCGGTGATGCACGCGCGCGGCACCTCGATCATGGTGCCGATCGTGTACGGGACGCTTACTCTTGCGGCCGCGAGAATCTCGTCGCACAGCGCGCGTGCCTGGGCGCGCAGTCGCCGCAGCTCGTGGACGTGTCCGACGAGCGGGATCATGATCTCGGGGATGACCTTCACCTTCTCACGCGTGAGCTCGCACGCCGCCTCCATGATCGCGCGCACCTGCATCAGGTAGATCTCGGGATGGACGATCCCGAGGCGGCAGCCGCGGAGGCCCAGCATCGGATTCACCTCGCGCAGACCCTCGCTCCGCGCCGCGAGCTCGGCGCGATCGACCCCCATCTCGGCGGCGAGCTGCGTGATCTCCTCGTCGCCGTGCGGGAGAAACTCGTGCAGCGGCGGATCGAGCAGTCGGATGTTCACCGGCAGCCCCGCCATCACGCGGAAGATGCCGAGGAAGTCGCCGCGCTGCATGGGTAGAAGCTTCGCGAGCGCGCGTTCGCGGCCGCTCGTGTCGCGCGCGAGGATCATCTCGCGCATCGCGCCGATGCGCTCGGGATCGAAGAACATGTGTTCCGTGCGGCAGAGTCCGATGCCCTCTGCACCGAAGGCGCGGGCGACGGCGGCGTCGTTCGGCGTGTCGGCGTTGCAGCGCACTTTCAGGCGGCGGGCGCGATCGGCCCAGCCCATCAACGTGCGGAACTCCCCGCTCTGGCCGCGCGAGGCGACCATCGGCACGCGGCCGAGGAAGACCTCGCCGGTCGAGCCGTCGAGCGTGATCCAGTCGTTGCGCTGGACGCGGGTGCCGCCGACCGCGAAGAAGCCACCGTCGTAGCGCACGTCGAGCTCGCTGGCGCCGGCGACGCAGCACTTCCCCATGCCGCGCGCCACCACCGCCGCATGCGATGCCTGGCCGCCGCGCGCGGTGAGGATGCCCTCGGCGACCTGCATGCCGTGGATGTCCTCGGGCGAGGTCTCGATGCGCACCAGGATCACCTTGCGTCCGGCGGCGGCGGCCTCGGTGGCCTCGTCGGCGCTGAAGACGACCTCGCCCGTCGCGGCGCCCGGTGACGCCGGCACGCCGCGGGTCAAGAACTGCTTCTCGGCGTCGGGATCGAGCCCGGGATGCAGGAGCTGGTCGATCGATCCGGGCTCGACGCGACGGAGTGCGGTGTCGCGGTCGATCAGTCGTTCGCGCACCATGTCGACGGCGATCTTCACGGCGGCGGCGGCGGTGCGCTTGCCGTTACGCGTCTGCAGCATCCACAGGCGCCCGCGCTCGATGGTGAACTCGAGGTCCTGCATGTCGCGGTAGTGGCGTTCGAGCTGGCGCGCCGTGCGCTCGAGCTGCGTGAAGCAGCGCGGCATCATCTCCTCGAGCGAGGGAAACCGCGCTGCACGCTCGGTCTCGGCGACGCCCTGCACCGTCGCCCACGCGACCGAGGCACGCTTGGTGAGATGCTGCGGCGTGCGAATGCCGGCGACGACGTCCTCGCCCTGGGCGTTGCGCAGGAAGTCGCCGTAGAACGCGCGCTCGCCGGTCGCGGGATCGCGCGAGAATGCGACACCGGTCGCGCAGTCGTCGCCGAGGTTGCCGAACACCATCGCTTGCACGTTGACGGCGGTGCCCCAGTCGGCGGGGATGTTGTAGAGTCTGCGGTAGGTGATCGCGCGCGCGTTCTGCCACGAGCCGAAGACGGCGCCGATCGCGCCCCACAGTTGCTCGTGCGGATCGTCGGGGAACTCCACCCCGAGCCGCTGGCGGATGAGCGCCTTGAACTGGTCAGTGATTTCGCGGAGGTCGTCGGCGGAGAGATCGGTGTCGTCGCGGACGCCGCGCGCCGCTTTCTTCGCCTCGAGGATCTCCTCGAACGGGTCTTGCTCCTGGCCCTCCGGCTTCAGCCCGAGGACGACGTCGCCGTACATTTGAATGAAGCGGCGATAGGAGTCCCACCCGAAGCGCGCGTTCTGCGAGGCCGTGATCAGGCCCTGCATGGTCTGGTGGTTCAGTCCGAGGTTGAGGACGGTGTCCATCATGCCCGGCATCGACGCGCGGGCGCCGGAGCGCACGGAGACGAGAAGTGGATTCTTCGGATCGCCGAAACGGCGACCCACCGCCGCCTCGATCTTCGCGAGGTGGTCGGCGACCTGCGCGGGCAGCGCCGGCGGATACTGGCGGCCGTGCGCGTAGTAGTACGCGCACACGTCGGTCGAGATCGTGAAGCCGGGGGGCACCGGCAGGCCGAGCCCCGCCATCTCGGCGAGGTTGGCGCCCTTGCCGCCGAGCGTGTTCTTCATGTCGGCACGACCGTCGGCGGCGCCGTCGCCGAAGAAATAAAGGTAGCGCCTGCCCGCGGCGCGTGCGCGTGCACGTGGCGGGACCCGACGCCGGCCGGTGTTTTTCGTCGGTCGGGCGCGGATCTTCGGCGCGCTCGACCGTCCGCGACTCTTCACCGCGCGCGACTCCGTGCCGCGCTTCCGCCGCCGGGCCACCGCCATGCTCAGGCCCCGCCCGCCGCCGCGACGACCGGAGTCGCCGCCGCCGGCGGCGTCAGCCGAGCGCGCAGCTCGGTCACGAGCCGTTCGACCGGCATGCGTACCTGCTCCATGGTGTCGCGGTCGCGCACCGTCACCGTGTCGTCCTGCATCGTCTGATGATCCACCGTGATGCCGAAGGGGGTCCCGATCTCGTCCTGACGGCGATAGCGACGGCCGATCGACCCCGCCTGGTCGTAGGTGACCGCGAGGTGCTGCTTCAAGAGATCGCGGATCGCCTGCGCCTTCTCCGGCTGCCCTCCCTTGCGGAGCAATGGGAAGACGGCCGCCTTCACCGGCGCGAGACGTGGGTCGAGGCGGAGCACGATGCGCTCCTCGCCCTCGGCGACGTCCTCGTCGTACGCGTCGACGAGGAACGCGAGCAGCGGCCGACCGACGCCCGCCGACGGTTCGATGACGTAGGGCAGGTAGCGTTCGCGCGTCTCCTCGTCGAAATAGGAGAGGTCTTTGCCGCTCGTCTCCGAGTGGCGCCGGAGGTCGAAGTCGCCGCGGTTGGCGATGCCCTCGAGCTCCGACCAGCCGAAGGGGAACTCGTACTCGACGTCGGCGCAGCCCTTGGCGTAGTGCGCCAGCTCGTCCGCGCCGTGCTCACGCAGGCGCAGGTGCTCGCGACGGATGCCGTAGCGCTGGTACCAGGCGAAACGCTCCTGCTTCCAGTACTCGTGCCACGCGGCGTCGCCGCCCGGCTTGACGAAGAACTCCATCTCCATCTGCTCGAACTCACGGGTGCGGAACAGGAAGTTGCCGGGCGTGATCTCGTTGCGGAACGACTTGCCGATTTGGCCGATGCCGAACGGAATCTTCAGGCGCGCGGAGTTGAGCACGTTCTGGAAGTTGACGAAGATCCCCTGCGCCGTCTCCGGCCGGAGATAGATCGTGCTCGCCGTGTCCTCGACCGGCCCCATGAAGGTGCGGAACATGAGATTGAACTGGCGCGACTCGGTGAGCTCGCCGCCGCACTCGGGGCAGCGCGGTCCGGCGAGCTGATCGGCGCGGAAGCGCTGCTTGCAGCTCTTGCAGTCGACGAGCGGGTCGGTGAAGCCCGCGACGTGTCCCGACGCCTCCCATACCTTGGGATGCATGAGGATCGAGCTGTCGAGGCCGACCATGTCTTCGCGCGCGACGATGTTGTCGCGCCACCACGCCTCGGTAATGTTCCGCTTGAGCTCGATGCCGAGGGGACCGTAGTCCCAGCAGCTCGCGAGGCCGCCGTAGATTTCGCTGGATTGATAGACGAACCCCCGCCGCTTGCAGAGGTTGGCGATCTTTTCCATCGTGACGGGACGCGGAGCGATGCTCATTGAGGACCCGGGAACGAACCGGCGCCGGGCTTATCACCCCGAACTGAGAGGGTCAATTTGACCGCACGG
>JBGOSW010000163.1:0-10405 GCA_041476145.1 Binatia bacterium | reverse complement strand
TGCGAGTGCTCTATCCGCTGGGTGAGCTCGACTCGAAAGGGGCCGAGGGTCTCTACGAAGCAGCTGCAAGCGTGCCGTGGGAGGAGCACTTCACTTCCGACTCGACCTTCATGGTGGAAGCGACGCTCAAGAACACCGAGCACACCCACTCGGGTTTCGTCGGGCTCAAGATCAAGGACGCCATCGCGGATCGGCTGCGCACAAAGCTGGGCTCCCGCCCCAATGTCGACACGAAAGATCCCGTCCTTCGGGTGGTGGCGCATCTGGCCAAGGAGAAGCTTTCACTCTCGCTCGATCTCTGCGGGGAACCGTTGAACCGCCGGGGGTACCGGGTCAGCCCCATCGTTACGACGCTCAAGGAAACGCTCGCCGCGGCCATCTTGCGCGCGGCGAAATACACCGGCGAGGAGCCTCTCCTGGATCCAATGTGCGGCTCGGGCACGCTCGTCATCGAAGCCGGGTTGATCGCGGTGCGCCGCGCTCCTGGAATCACGCGCAAGTTCGCAGTCGAACGCTGGCCGCAACTGGGCGCGGAGGCGAAGCGCAAGATCGAAGATCTCCGCCGCGACGCCAGCGCCAACGAGCGCAAGGCCCCTTGCCCCATCTACGGGCTCGATCGGGAAGAGAAAGCATCAGCCGCAGCGACAAAGAATGTCGTCGCGGCGAACCTGACGCAGGAAGTGCAGATCATCCAGGCGGACGCCACCAGGCCCCTGCCGATCCCGGCCGATCCCCCCGGGCTACTCGTCACCAACCCTCCGTACGGAGATCGGCTCAAAGCAGGTGGACAGAAGGGTATGAAGACCTTCTACTTCCAGATCGGTGAGAACTTCCGATGTCTCAAGGGCTGGAGGATGGCAATCCTCTCAGGGAACGAGGCATTCGAGAGCGCGTTCCACATGCGCCCCTCTGGCAAGCGCGACCTTTGGAACGGGCCCATTGCGTGCGAGCTGTTGAGCTATCGCGCGGTCCTTTGTCGATAGTTTCGTTCACGGTCATCCCGCCGGCCGAATGAGACGGACGATGGTCACACCGCGGTGAACGCCAGGCTCGCGTACGTGACCGACGAGCGCGTCGTGTCGTCGCGGCTGCGGTCGTAGTGCAGCAGGTGGCCGCCGGCGCCGTCCATCAGCGCGAGGAACGTATAGAGCGGCGCGAACCCGCAGATGCGCGTGCGGTCGGCGTCGGCGGCGACCTCCGCGAAGAAGCCGTCGGCGTCGCCGCGCTCGAGTGCGGCGATGAGCCGGCGATCCTTCGCCTCCGTGAGTGCGAGAAGCTCGGGGCTGAGTCCGTCAACGTCGCCGAACTTGGCGCCGACGTGTGCGAAGTCGACGCCGGCGACGACGACGGTCGGACGCGGGTCTTCCGCGAGGGTGGCGCGTAGCGCCGCGAGGAACCCGGCGACGCGGCCGTCGCGTGCCGGCGCGCGGCCTGCGAGCACCATCTCGTGAAACGAGCCCACGAGGATCGGGACGACGGCGAACGGGCGATACGCACCGACGACGTGCTGCAGGAGCACGACCTGGAACTCGACGGAATGCTCGATGCGGTGCAGGATCTCGTCGGCGTCGAGATCCTGATCCGTCCGGCGCGCCAGGGTGTCGAGAAACGCGCGGTCGGTGGTGACGGTTCCGAGCGGGGTCGCGAAATCCTTCCGGGTCGCGCTGAAGAGACCGCGTCCCGGGTAGTGCGAGGTGCCGAGGATGACGAAGCGCTCCGCCTCGGGCGCCGCCGCGAGCGCGGCGTAGGCGTGGCCATACGCGGTGCCGCCGACGCGCAGATCGATGTGCGGCGCGACGATTCCGCGCAGCGATCCCGGAACGGCGCGCGGCGCGATGCCGGTGAAGAACGCCTCGAGATGGCGGCGAAGTGCGTCCGGGTCCTCGGGATAGCTCGTACCGGCATGCGCCGCCCGGCGTACCGGCTGGCGGTGAAAGGCCGCCGCGACCGCCGCCTCGTGCGCCGTGAAGCGCTCGGACTCGAGATAGTGGTGGCGATCGAGCGTCGCGACCAGCTCGCGGATCTCGGCCGACTCGAGAATCGAACCGAAGCGGCGCGTCCACGCCTCCTGCACGTCGATCGTCGAGTGCGTTCCGTCGAGGAGAGTGAGGATGAGGAACGCCGGATACGGGACGAGCAACGACTCGGCGGCATACCGAAGCGGATCACGGAGACAGATCAGTTGCCGGCCGTCGACCTCGACCGGAAACGCCTCGACGGGGCGGAGCTTCGGGAGCGGGAGATCCATTGGCCGGCGCGGAGAGCGCATGCTAGGCAGATCGCGATCGTGGAGCAATCGGCCCGCGAGGTCGTGGTCGGGATGGTCGGCGATCTGCCGCCCGGTGCGACGCGGAAGTTCCTCCTGCCGGCCGCGGGCGAGCCCGTCGAGGCCTTCGTCGTCAACGTCGACGGGACGCTGCGCGCGTGGGTGAACCGCTGCCGCCACGTGCCGCTCACGATGGACTGGGTGGAGAACCGCTTCCTCGACGACCGCGGTTTCATCGTGTGCGCGACCCACGGCGCGCGCTATCGCCCCGACAGCGGCGAGTGCGTCGAGGGGCCGCCGATCGGACGCCGTTTCATCGGCGTGCCGCTGCGCATCGAGGACGGCCGCGTTCTCGCCACGGTCCCCGACGAGCTCTGAGCGGCGTCTCGCGGGACGAGCGGTCCCGCGGCTCGGCCTATTCGGGCTCGTCGCCGAAGTGGGCGCGAATGATGCGCTGCTTCAGGTACTCGAGGGTGCCGAGATCCTCGACGATGTCGCCGCCGGTATCGTAGAAGAAGATCTCGCCGCTCTTGTTTCGCCCGACGGCCACCAGCCACTCGAGCTCGTCGCGGTCTTCCAGAAGATAGTTGATGGTCTGCGAGACACCCTTGCCGGAGATGATGGTGACCTTGGCTTTAGCGGTCTTTTCCTCTTTGGGCATCGCATTCCACCTCTCCGACGAGCTCGCTCGAAAAAAACGAGCGAAGTCGACGCTATAAGGGGCTCCACGGGTCAGTCAATAGCAGCAACGGCCTCGAGCACGGTCTCGACGTGGGGCGTTTGCGGAAAGAGATCGAGCGTCTGGGCGCGCTCCACACTATATCCCTCGGCGGCCAAGACCGCGACGTCGCGGGCGAGGGTGGCGGGGTCGCACGAAACGTAGAGGATGCGGGGAGCGCGCAAGCGGGCGAGCTGCGCGACCTCGTCGACGGCGCCGGTACGGGGCGGATCGAGGATGACCAGCTCGGTGCCGGCGAGTCCCTGCTGGCGAAGGAATCGCAAGGCGGCGACCGCCTCGAAGCGCGCAGTGGAGATCCCGCAGGCGGTGGCGCTGGCACGGGCGTCGGCGACGGCCGCGACGCTGGCGTCGATCCCGAGCACCTCGGCGCCACCGCGTGCCAGCGGCAGACTCAAGTTCCCCGCCCCGCAGAAGAGGTCGAGCACACGGTGCGCCGGCGCCGCCATCGAGCGAACGGTCTCGACCAAGAGACGATTGGCCGCGGGGTTCACCTGGCTGAAGCTCCCCGGCCGCTGGACGATCGTCGTGCCGGCGTCGTCCGGACGCACGAAGAGGCGTAGATCGCCGAAGCCGCGTTGCCAGTCGTTGGTCGCGAGTTGGATGCCCGCGATCAGGGTGTGCTCGGCGAGAAACGCGGCGACGCGCGCTTCGTCCTCGATTGCGAACGCGCCGCTCGCCACGGCGCTCGCGACGACGCGACCGTCACCGTTCGCGAGCAACTCGACCGTGCGCAGGCGCGTCGTGAGCCGCGGCACGAGCCGACGCGCGGTCGGCAACGCCGCCGCGAGCGTGGCGTCGGCGATCACGCAGTCGCCGATCTCGACCAGTCGGTGCGAGCGGGCGCGGCGATAGCCGAGCGTACCCTGCGCGTCGACGTGCAGCCGAATGCGGTGGCGGTAGCGCCATTCGTCCGGAGCGGAGCGGATCGGAAGCTCCCGAACGGCGGCGACGCCGCCGATGCGGGCGAGCGTCTCACGGACGTTCGCCGCCTTGGCGGCGAGCTGTGCGGGGTACGCGACCTGCTGCCAGGGGCAGCCGCCGCAGGCCTCGACCCAGGGGCAGGGCGGAGCGCGACGCGCCGCGCCGGGTGCGCAGCGATGCACGACCTGCGCGCGCGCGAACGCGCGGCGCTGCTCGACCAATCGCGCTCGCACGCGGTCGCCCGGCGCCACGCCGGGCACGAACACGACGCGCCCCTCGTGACGCGCGACGCCGTCGGGGCCATGGCTGAGCGCGGTGATCTCGAGCACAACCGTGCCGCGATCGGGCGGACACACGTGCTCTTCGGTGCTCACGAGTGTGGGTGACGATTCACCCCGGGCGCGGGCGCGCCCGGGGTGCAACCGGTCAGGACTTCTTCTCGGCTGGCGCCGCTGCCGGCTTCTTCTTCGCCGTCGGCGTCGTGCATGCCTTCACGCGCGCCGCCGTGACGTGCAATTCTTTCTGCACGTCCTCGGACGACTTGCCGCCGTCGATCGCGTCTTTGATCTGTTTGCAGCTGACGCGATGATGCGTGTGTTTAGCTGTCGTCGCGAATGCGGGCGCCCCCGCGACCGCGAGAAGCGTCAGCGTCGCGATGCCCATCGTGATGACCCTCTTCATCTGTCCTCACCCCCTTTCGGTTCAGCCCCCCAACTCTAGCATGAGTCCACGACGAGGTTGAGCGTCGGCTCAGGGAGCCGCGGGCGCCGGCCGATCGCTGCCGGCGACGGGCCGTTGCATCGCTTCGAACCGCCGTTGCAGCTCCTCGAAGTGTTGCCCCATCTGTTCCATCCGGTCGGTCACCTTGTCGAGCTGCCGGCTCACCGAGGTGCGTTGCTCGTCGGCGGCGCGGACCTTGCTCTCGAGTTCCTGGACCCTGGGATTGGCGGCGATCACGGGCGCGATCAGGTAGTTGCCCGCAGGCGACGTCACGAGAAAGCCGGCGCCGACCGCCCCGAGAACGAACCCGAGCAGGAATGCGAACAGAATCTTCAGGATCATGCGTCCTCCTCCATTGCGCCGATCATCCAGGAGACCGCGGATGCAGTCGAGCGACGCGCGCGGGCCGCGGCGGCCGCCTCATGCGGAGAGCCGCCGGATCATCGTCCGCGGTCCGGCGCTCCAGCCGTCGGCGGCGAGCGTGTCCGCGAGCGCGGTCGCGCCGGACGGGGCGCCGACCTGGTCCCCGGCCTCGAGTTGCACCTCGAGCTGTGCGCAGCCGCGTGCGGCGGCACGCGCGCGGGCGCAGTCGAGGAGAACGCGCGCCGCGGCGTCCGAGACGCTGTGCAGCTGCCGCACGATCGCCGCCGGCGGTCCGAGTCCACGGACGTACACGATCACTGCGAGCCCGACGAGCGTGTCGTCGTCCTCGCGCTCGGCGAGGTAGAGGTCCTCGCGCAACGTCGATACCAACCGGCGCCAGCGCTTGCGCTCGCGCGGTGCCGGGGTGTCGACGACGCCGAGGAGCGCGCGCACGCGGTCGAGATCGTCACGGCGCGCGCGCCGCACCTGCAGACGAACGTCCATCGAGCGATCTTTACCAACTGCCGCCGATGCGGGCCAGCACGATCGCAGCGGCGTCGGCCCGCTACGAGGGCGCGCCGCGGAGAGCGGGCGGCGAGCCGCCTACGCCGACGCGCCTACCGCGGCAGCCCGCAGCTGACGTGGCTGCGGCGGCGGTTCGTCGCGCAACGTCCGAGGCCGACGTAGCTCGTCGCGTCGAGATCGAATCCGACCCGGAGCGTCGGTACGTCGCTGCCGGTGAGATCGAGGTGCTTCGCCGCCACCGTGAGATCGTAGTGCACGCCGTCGCGTGAGCGCAGCATCACCCGGGTGAGGCCGCCGAGCCGCTCGCCGGTGACGTCGAGGAACGCGAGCCGCGTGCCGCTGCGGTTGGTGATCCAGCTACCGCTCGGCACCGTGACCTCGAGAATCAATGACCCGGCGGAGTCGTCGAGCGCCAACGTCACGGGCTGCCCCGCGATGTCGGTCATCGAACGCGCGCTCGCGACGGTGAAGCGGCCGTGCAACTGGAGGCGGTCGTCGTCGAGCAGCGGATCGCGCCCGAAGGCGATGTTCATGCGCACGACCGTGAAGGCGGCGCACGCCGTCGCCGGGTCCTGCGACGGGTTGGCGATCGCGACGCAATCGTCGCAGGCGTCGCCGATGCCGTCGCCGTCGGTGTCCGTCTGCGCGGGGTTCGCGACGGCGGGGCAATTGTCCGCGGCGTCCGTCACCCCGTCGCCGTCGGCGTCGGGACCCGCGGGCGTGGGCACCGGCGTCGGGCTCGGCGTCGCGGTGGCGATCGGAATACCGGTGTCCGGGTAGATGAACGTCGCACCCGCGGCATCGTCGGGCATGAGGGAGGCGCCGCGGCCGTCGAAGTGCGCGAACGCGTACATCGTCGCGGTCGAATCGGTGGAATGCGCGAGGCCGATCGTATGGCCGAGCTCGTGCGTCAACACCTCGGCGAGGTTCGTCGCGTTCCAGAAGCTGCAGGCGCTCCAGCCGTTGTTCACCGTGATGTCGCCCTCGACGATCTTGCTGAAGACGACGCCGTTCACCGTCGTGGTGGCGTTGCTCGCGCAATAGCCCCCGACCGCGAGGATACCCGAACAACCCGACGGATCGCCGACCGAGCCCGACGGATCGTTGAAGACGATGGTGTTCTTGCCGTCGCAGCCGCCGCTCGCGGCGCCGCTGACGGTGCCGCCGTCCTGGAGGACGATCGCCGCGGTCGGCACGTTCGTCCATGCCGCGAGCGCGGCGTCGACGGCGTTGCGTGACGCCGTCGCGCCGATCTTCGGATCGCCGGCGGCGTCGATCTTGTAGACCACCGGTTGGCCGTCGTCCGGCTCGAACCAGCGTACGTCGTTGAAGAGTTTGAACGCGGCGTCCGTCGGCATCGTCAGGCGCTCGTCGGCGGAGAAGTGGGGCGCGGTCGCGAGCGGCCGGCGCATCGCCGGCACCGGCTGGCTGCGCACGATCGTGCGCAGGCGACTGCGAAAGGCCTGTGCGGGACGGCGGTCGTCGGGCAGTCGGCTCTGCAGCGTGCGACCGGGTACGACGACGTCGGCGTCGTCGATGGGCCGCACGGCGACGTCCGCGTGCGTCGTCGGGTCGGGTACGACGCTGAACTTGCCGAGCGCCATCTGCGTCGTGCGCAGCATGCCCTCGCCGTCGACGCTGAGAAAGGCGATCACGGACTCGCCGACCGTGTAGGTCGGATTGCCGAAGAGCCACTGCTCTACGTCGCCGATCCGTCCGCCGCGTTCGCGGATCGTCACGTCACCGAGCGGCAGGTAGCCTTTGAGTACCTCGTCCGGATGCAGCGTGACGTAGGTCTCGATGCCACCGTCGGTGGCGCGCGCCGCGCGAATGTCCGTGACCGTGCCGGCGACGACGGCGTCCGACGTGAGCGTGAGGGTCTCGTCGCTCATCATGACCATCGTCGTGGCGAAGGCCGGCGCCGAAAGGAGCGCGAGCAGCGCGAGGAGCGCGGCGAGAATCCGCAGCGACGACATGAGATCCTGCGAACGGCGGGGCACGAGAAGGATGGATCAGCAAAGCAAATGCCACGGGAAATCCCGGAAAAGCGGCCGTTCCTCGCAGGTCGAGACCGGCCGTGTGTATGCGGTACGTACCGCCTGTCATCGCAATGACGGCGGCCGGGCAACGCGCTGACGATCCCGCCATGCGACGTTCCATGCGCTCCGCGGGCCGCCCGCCGCGCGTGCAGCGCCCGGGCGCGTGGGGGCGAAGGCCAAATGAGGCAATTGCCACGCGCGGGGCGATGACGCTAAACACCGATCATGGCGTCCGATCGTGGCGGCGGCCCTGCGAAGCTCGACGTCACCGTGCTCGGCTCCGCGGACGCGTTCTGCAGCGGCGCCCACCTGAACGCCGCGTATCTTTTCGAGACCGCGCGCTCTACGTTCCTCGTCGACTGCGGTCCCACCGTGCTCTTCGCCATGAAGAGCCACGGCATCGAGACGGATCGTCTCGATTTCGTGATCATCAGTCATCTACACGGCGACCACTTCGCGGGTCTGCCGTTTCTCCTGCTCGAGTACATGTACGAGCGACCGCGCCAGCGCCCGTTCCTGATCGTCGGCCCGCCGGGCATCGAGGCGCGGGTGTGGACGCTCTTTCGCACGCTCTACAGCGACGTCGGCTCGCATGCTCTGCCGTTCGAGCTCCGCTTTCACGAGCTGATTCCGGAGCAACCGTCCACGATCGCCGAGGTCGAGATCCTCCCGATTCGCGTGCCGCATCAGGACGAGGACACCGCGTTGGCGATGCGGCTCGACCTTCAAGGCAAACGCGTGCTCTACAGCGGCGACACGCCCTGGATCGACCGCTTCCTCGATCTCGCCCGCGGGGTCGATCTCTTCCTCTGTGAATGCACGGCGTACGAGTGCTCGATGGGACGTCACATCGAGTTCACGACCTTGCAGCCGCTGCTGCCCCGGCTCGGATGCCGCCGCCTCGTGCTCATTCACCTCGGCCGCGAGATGCGCGAACACGCCGCGGCGCTCGGCGTCGAGTGCGCGACCGAGGGTATGGTCATCCACCTGTAGCGCGGCGTCGGCCCGCCGTGGCGACGGTCAGTGCGGGGCGCGGAGGCGGGGCGTACCGGCCGGCGCGGCGCCTGGACGCACGAGGACGGATCCTTTCGCCGCATCACGCGCCCGCGCGGCGTCTTCTTCGAGGAGGACCGCGAAGCTCCGCCGCATGAGCTCCTCGAAGAACGGGATCCCGGCGCTGCCCGCCGTGCTCACCGCGAGCGCGCGTGCCGTCCCCCAGGCGGCGAGCGCGGGCGCGCGGCGGCCGGTCGCCTGCAGGTAGTAGGCCATCTCCTCCAGACGGCGCCGGTACGCGACTCCGCCCTCGCCCCCGAAGAGCTCACGCATGGCGCGGGCCACGACGTCGCGTACGCGCTCCTCCTGCTGCGGGCGGCTCAGCACGAGCGGGCTCTCACGCGCGGCGGCGACGTCGGCGAGATGGGCGGCGAGGGCAGGCCGCTCGAGACGCCAGGTCGTGAACTCCGGCTCGTCGAGGAGCGCCGCGCCGCCCGCGAGCGCCGCGGACTCGTCTTCGATCGCCCCGAGGACGCGCGCGGCGAGCGGCGGATCGCGCGGCGCGGGCTCCGCCGTCGTGAGCCGCGCGCGGTACGTCGGATACTCGCCGACCCCGGCGGCACCGGTGGCGCGCGCGCGCGCGAACCCTTCCGCGAGGAGCGCGTCGCAGTAGGTGCCGTCGGCCGAGATCATGCGCAGATGGTGCCGTGCCTGGAGGTCGCGCTCCATGCGGCGCAACGTCTTCCGCGGCAGCTCGGCGATGGAGACGTCGCGCAGGCCCGCCGGCTCGTTCAATATCGCCGTCAGCACCAGGAGCCCGCCCTCGCGCCGCGGACGCACGAGCCACACCAGGCGATCGCCGCGTCCGTCGATCGCGGAGAGGTAGCCCTCGAGGGACGAGGATGCCGGCCGTCGCGGCGCCGTCTCGGCGCGCGCCGCCTCCGGCACGGCGACGCCGCGTTGCCCGAAGCGATAGAGGGCGCGTCGCGCCTCCTTCACGACCGCCTTCCAGCCGGCGCGCTCCGCGGCTCCCTCGAGGGCGCGCAGCGCCGCCGCGTGCTCAGGGTCGGGCGCGCGCGCCAGACGCTCGACGATCGCCAGGTCGAGCTCGACGGAGCGACCGGCGAACGGCATCACGCGCGCGGGCGCGGTCGCATCGTCCGCCACTCCGGCGGCGCGCAACGCCTCCTGCCCTGCCGTGCGGAGCGCCTCGACGCGCGCCGCCATTCAACCGTCTCGCCGCGCCGTGACGGTCGTATGCGGGTAGGCGTCGATCTTGGCGGTCACGTGGTCGTGGATCCACTTGCCGTCCCACCACTCGACCGGGTCGATGTGCGTGCCCCAGAGCATCACGCTGAAGTGCAGGTGGTCGCCGCCCGCGAGTCCGGTCTCGCCGGTACGGCCGATCACGTCGCCGCGTGCGACGGAGGCGCCGATCTGCGTCGTGATCGCGCTCAGGTGGGCGTAGAGCGAGAAGATGCCGAGCCCGTGATCGAGGATCACGGCGTCACCGTAGATCCCGAGCGCGCCGGTGAACACGACCGCCCCCGTGCTGGCGGCGGTCACCGGACTCTGGCGCAGCGATGCGAGGTCGAAGCCGAGGTGCGTCTGCGCGTCGATGGTCCTTCCCTGGTAGACGTACGAGCGCCGGTCGGCGAAGCCCGAGAGCGGTGCGCTGTTCGGCTGGCGAAGGAAAGCGCCGTCCCAGAGCGGCGTCTTCGCCGACGTGCGGGTGACCTGGTGGATGCGCTCCTCGCTCTGCTTGCGCAGCGTGCGATTGATGAACAGGTAGCCCTGCACCAGGTCGGCTTGCGGTGGCGAGCCGGTCGCCGCGAGGAT
>JBGOSW010000162.1:0-10423 GCA_041476145.1 Binatia bacterium | reverse complement strand
GCTCGCTCCGCTCGCGATGGGCGTTGCACCCGGGAGTGAATCCCGGGTGCTGCCGATTACGTCCCCGCTCGCTCCGCTCGCGATGGGCGTTGCGGCCGGGAGTGAATCCCGGGTGCTGCCGATTACGCCCCCGCTCCGCTGCGCGTCGCGATGGGCTCGCGGCCGGGAGTGAATCCCGGCCGCTCAGCCCCGGGCGATCGCGTGCGCTGGGCGCTGCTCGCGGTCTTCGCGGCGTCGTTGCCGCTCGGCATCGCGCTGCAGCAGGCCGCGCTCGCGCTCCTGCTCGTCTGGTTCGTCGTGGCGCCGACGCTCGGGCTCGGTCGGCACACCGCGCCGTGGCGCGCACGGTCGCCGCTCGACGTTCCGCTCGCGGTCCTCGCTGCCGCGCTCCTGCTGTCGACGATGTTCTGCCCGGCGCCGCTGCGCTCGCTGCGTTCGTACGATCGGCTGTGGATCGTCGCCGCGTACTTCGCGACCTATCACCTCGTTCGCACGCGCGCCGAGGCCGAGCGCCTGATCACGATCACGATCGCCGCCGCCACAGTCGTCGCCCTCTACGGTGTCGTGCAGCACTTCACCGGTCTCGATCTGGCCCGTGCCCTCGTCGGCAAGCCGTCCGACCTCCATCCGTTCTGGCTCGGCGCCGGCTATCGCACCAAGGGGCTGCATCCCTCGGGCATCACGTACGCGCACAATCTCCTGTTTCCGCTGACGTTCGCGACCGGCTACGTCCTCGCGGGCGCGCTCGCCCCGCGCCGGCGGTTGGCGCTGCTGTGCGCCTGGACCGCGATGGTTCTCGCGCTCGTCTTCTCCGTCACTCGCGGCGTCTGGCTGGCGTTCGGCGTCGTCCTCCTCCTCATGGGCCTGCTGCGCGGCGGTCGGACGGCGATCGCCGCCGGGACGGGGCTCGCCGTCCTGGTCGCGCTGCTCGTCGGCGTCGACCCCGGGATCCGGACGCGCGCGCGCTCGGCCTTCGACCTTCCCGCCAATCTCGGGCGCACGCAGATCTGGCGTGCCAATCTCGACATGGCGCGCGCGCGGCCGCTCCTCGGCTGGGGGTACGGCAACTACAAGTCCGTCCGCCAGTCCTTCTACGACCGCTACCCCGACGCCGACACCACGGCGCACGCCCACAACGATTTCCTGCAAATGCAGGTCGACGGCGGGCTGGTGAGCTTGGTCGCGTTCGTCGCGCTCTTCGCCGTGATCGTGCGACGTGGGTGGCGCGGCTATCGCGCGCTCGACCCCGCCGCGGAGCCGGCGCGCAGTCTGACGCTCGCGGCGCTCCTCGCCGTCGTCGGCTTCCTCGTCGGCGGCCTCACGCAGTACAACTTCGGCGACGCCGAGGTGGTGATCTACCTCTGGTTCACCGTCGGCATCCTGCTGCGCTTGGCGGTTCCGCTCAGCGAGTGACGGCGCCGCCGCCCTTGCGGGGATCGGCGGCGGCGTCGAAGCGGCCGTCGCCCCAGGCGACGACCTCGACGGCGCCGGCGAACGGCAGCAGCCGCACCTCGTGCCCGCGCCGCGCGAGCTCGGCGCGCGTCGGCTCGTCGATCCCGGACTCGGCGGCGAGCGCCGGCGGCGTCCATTGGTCGTGGATGCGCGGCGCCGATACCGCGCCGGCGGCGTCGCGGCCGAAGTCGATCATGCCGAGCAGCGCTTGCAGCGTGCCGCCGATGATGAGCGGGCCGCCCGAACCGCCGGCGATCACGAGCCGCCGCGGCATCGCCCCCGGGCGCACCGTCGCGATGCTGCGCGCGATGACGGGCGTCATGCTGCTGAGCGGTCGCTTGCCGGGGCCGACCGCGTTCGCCTCGCTGCCGATCAGACCGAACGCGTTCGGCACGCCGGGAGCGATCGCGAAATCGTCCATCTCGTTGTTGAGAATGACGCCGCTCTCGCCGTCCATGAGCATGGCGCCGAAGGCGGTGTTGATCGTCGTCGTGCAGGCGACCGCCATGCCGTCGCCGTCGGCGACGGAGAGGTGGGTGGTGCCGTGGTCCGGCGCGCTGCCGTACTGGCCGAGTGGGAGGACGGCGTCGGGGCGGATGCGGGCGCGGAGCTCGCGGCCGTACGCCTCCGACGTGAGGCGCGCGATCGGCACCGTGGTGAATGCCGGATCGCCGTACCAGCGGGCACGATCCGCGAAGCCGGTTTTCATCGTCTCCGCGAGGAGGTGGAGATAGGCGGGGGAGCGCGCGCCGAGGGCGGCGAGGTCGTCGTGCGCGAGCACGTTCAGCATCTCGAGCAGCACGCCGCCCGAGCTCGGCGGCGGCATCGTGAAGACCGCGAGTCCGCGATACGTCGTCCGCAGCGGCGCGCGCCAACGCGGACGGTACGCGGCGAGATCGCGCGCGGTGAGGATGCCGCCCGCCGCGTCGACGGCGTGCGTGAGCTCGGCCGCGACCGGCCCGCGGTAGAAGGCGTCGGCGCCGTTCGCCGCGACGCGCTCGAGCGTCGCGGCGAGCGCCGGGAAGCGCAGCAGCTCGCCGGCCTGCCGCGGTGAACCGTCGTCGTGGAGGAAGAGGTGCGCGAGCGCGGGCGCGGTCGCGAGCGCGGCGGCGTTGCCGGCGATTTCGGTCGCGAGGTGGGCGCCGATCGGGAAGCCGTCGCGCGCGAGCGCGATCGCCGGTGCCAGCAGCTCGGCGCGCGGGAGGCGGGCGAAGCGGACGCGCGCCGCCTCGAGCCCCGCGATCTCGCCCGGAACGGCGACGGCGAGCCCGCCGCGACGCGAAAGCTCGGACAGCACCGTGTCGCCGAGCCGGTAGAGGCCGCGATGCGCGCGCGCCGGCGCGGTCTCGCGGTAGTCGAGGGCATGCACGGCGCCGTTCGCCTCGTGGATCAGCATGAAGCCGCCGCCGCCGAGGCCGCACGACGACGCATTCAGGACGCACACGGCGTAGGCGGTGGCGATCGCGGCGTCGACGGCGTTGCCGCCGCGGCGGAGAATCTCGGCGCCGATCTCGGCGGCGCGGGGGTGCTCGGCGGCGACCGCCCCGTGGCGCTCGGCGGTGCGCGGCGGCGTCGCATGCGCGGGCGCGCCGACGACGCAGGTGGCGACGAGGACCGCGAGGGCGAGCGCGCCCGCCAGCGACGGCGACGTTCCACGAGCCGGGCGCGCGTGCACGCGCCCTTCCTACGGGCGCCGCGGCGCAAACGCAACGACGCGCGCGGCGCCGTCGAGACGGTGCAAGCCGGCGACCTTCGTGGTAGTGCGCGCGGATGGCGAGCGGGCGCACATTGTTCAGCGAGAAGGAATTCTACCTCGACGAGTTTCGCGGGCGGACCCTGCTCATCGCGGTGCACCACGACGGGGCGGTGGAGCGGCTGCGCCTCCTCGGCGAGGTGGCGCGCGATCTCTTGCTGAACGACACGCGTGTGATCCTGCTCCTCGGCGGTACGGCAGCGCACGGTCGTGGCGGGTTGCGTGCGCTCGACCGCGCGCTCACGGCGCCGCCCGGCGCCGCGCAGGTGCCCCTGCCGTTCGTGGCGCGGCCGCTCGCGCCGTCGGCGCCGGACGCGCCGGTGCTCACCATCGACACCCCCGCCCTCGCCGCGCCGACGATTCCCGATCGACTCCTGCTCGACGTCTGGCGCGTCCTGCGCGGCGGTCCCTTGCTCGTCGGCTGCTGCGAGGGTTGTCCGCCCGAGCGCTTGGCGGACTTCGCGCAACGACTCGGCGCGCGCGTACGGGTGCACAAGCTCGTCGTCGTCGACGCCGGCGGTGGCGTGCAGCCACCTGACGCGTCGGCGGTGCTGTCGTTCATGGACGAGGCGGTGATGGAGGCGCTGCTTCGTCGCGGTGAGGCGGAGTCTGCGGGCTTGGCGGCGCGCCGCCCGCTGCTCGCGGCGATCCGCGCCGGGCTCCTCGCCGGGATCACGTCCGTCAACCTCTGTACGCTCGACGGCCTGGCGCGCGAGCTCTTCACCTACGAAGGCTCGGGGACGCTCTTCACGCGCGAGGACTACTGCCGGGTCGCCCCGCTCGCGCTCGACGATTTCCACGAGGTGGAAAAGCTGCTCGAGCGCGGGCAGCGCGAGGGCTATCTCAAGCACCGCGACCCCGACGAGATCGGGCGCATTCTGATCAGCGGCTACGGCGCCACGATCGGCCAGCATCACCTCGCCGGTGTGTGCGCGCTCCAGACCGACCCGTACGTCGCCGAGCGTGCCGGAGAAATCGTCGGGCTCTACACGGTCACACGGTTCAAGGGCGAGGGCGTCGGCGTGAAGCTCGTCGACCGCATGAAGGCGGAGGGCCGTCGCTTGGGACTCGCCTATCTCTTCGCCTGCACCACGCAGGAGCGCGTCGGACAATTCTTCGAGCGGCAAGGCTTCCGGCGCGTCCCGGCGGAGGCGGCACCCGCGGCGAAGTGGACGTGCTACGACCCCGTACGACGCGCCGCCGTCGCGGTCTACCGGTACGAGTGCTGAGGGCGGCCGCGGCTCTGCCGCGGTCGGGGCGAGGAACCGCTGACCGGACGGCCCCGCCATTGCCGCCGGCCGGCGCCGCGGCGTATGCTGCAATCGTGAGACGTATCGCCCACGGATCGCCGCGCTCGTGAGAGGCCTTCTGCGCCTGCTCGCCGCCGTTCTCCTGATCGGGGGGCTGATCGCTTCCCTGATGGCGACGCAGGCGTTGCTCGGCGACGGCGACTACTACCGCGCGGCGTCCGCGCTCGAGCGTCACGCCGATCACATCCTTTTCCAGGCGGAGTATCAGGCGGCGCTGGCACGCCATACCGCGTATCTCGTCGCCGCCGTCGTCTGCGGGGTGGCGGGGATCGTCGGGGGCGCCATTCTCTTCGCCCTCGCGGCCATCTTGACGCGCGTGCATCGTCTCGAGGCACGCGCCGCGCGCTGACGATGCGCCTCGGCGCCGGCACGCTCGCGACCGCGGTCGGTGACGCCGTCGCCCCGTTCGGGCTGAACTTGGTCGGCGTTGCGCGGCCGGCCACGTACGACGCGCTGGTTCCGGCGCCGTATCGCTTGCGCGACGCGGCCGGGCCGCTGCTCTCGGTGGTCGTCATCGGGAACGGCGGCGACGCGTTCTGGTCCGCCTTTCGCGCGCACGTGCGGCGACATCCGGATTTCGCGGCGCGGCCGCATCCTCTCGACGACTTCACGCGCACCGTGATGGAGGAGGCGGCGCTTCCGGCGCTGGCCCGCCACGGCGTCGCCGGCGTCCTGCGCTTCCCCTTCGACCGTGGCGAGCCGTCGCTGTCGTTCGTCCATCTCGCCGAGGCCGCCGGTCTCGGGTGCCGCAGCCTGCTCGGCGTCCTCGTGCACCCGGAGTTCGGTCCGTGGATGGCCTTGCGCGGCGCGCTGCTCCTCGACGTGGCGATGAGCGCGCTGCGTCCGGCCGCCGGCTTCGAGCCCTGCGCCGCCTGCGTCGAGCGCCCATGCGTCGGCGCCTGCCCGACAGGCGCCGTGACGGCATCCGGATGGGACGTCGAGCGCTGCGCGAGCTATCGCCTCGGGAGCGCGGGACGATGCGACGAGGCGTGTCACGCCCGCGTCGCCTGCGTCTACGGCCGAGCGCATCGCTATCCGACGGACGCGATCGCGTACCATCAAGGCCGCGCCCGCGCCGTGATGGAACAGCGGCGCGGCGCGCCCCCGCTCTCAGGACCGGCGGGTTCCTGACGCCCGCCGGCGTTCGACGACGTCCGCGTTGGCGATCGGTGTCGTGAGCCGCACCTCCGTCCCGCGCCGCGGCAGCGCGTGAACGCGCAGCCGCGCGCCCATCAGCTCGGCGCGCTCGCGCATCGTCACCAATCCGAGGCCGGGCGCGGCGGCGCGCCCCGGGGTGAGGCCGATGCCGTCGTCGCGAATCGTGAGGACGACGTCGCGGCGCTCGCGCCGCAGGGACACCGCGACCCGTGACGCCCGCGCGTGGCGGGCGACGTTGGCGAGCGCCTCTTGAGCGATGCGGTAGAGGTGCAGCTCGCGTTGGCCGTCGAGGAGTCCGGCGACCCCTGCCATGTGCAAGTCGAGCGTGAGTGCATGCCGCTGCGCGAACTGTTGCGCGTGCGTGCGCAGCGTCTCCTCGAGCCCGCGCCCGAGCAGCTCGGCGGGATGGTAGTCGCGCACGATGCGCGCCACGGACTCGGTGATGCCGCGAATCGTCGTGAGCGTGGCGTCGAGGGCCGGGCGCGCGTCGGGCGGGATTGGATCCGGCGTGCCCTCGAGCGAGCGCAGGAGCTCGCCGACGGTGGCGAGCGCTCGGCCGACGTCGTCGTGAAGCTCGCGGGCGACGCGCTGGCGCTCGGCCTCGAGGGTCTGCAGCATGCGCTGCGTGAAGCTCTTCTGGGCGCTCTCCATCTGCTTGCGGGCGCTGATGTCGCGCACCACCCCGAACACGTAGCGCTCGCCGCTGGCCTCGAAGAGGGCGAAGCTGACCTCGACGGGGAAGAACGAGCCGTCCTTGCGACGGGTACGCGTCTCGACGATCGGCAACGGACCGGCGGCGAGCTCCGCGATCGACTGTTGGTAGGCCTCGATCGAGTAGTCGGGGTCGACGTCGACCGTCGTCATCCGTTGCAGCTCCTCCCAGGTGTAACCGGTGAGATCGAGGGCGCGTTGATTGACGTAGCGGAAGCGGCCCTGGTGATCGGTGACGTAGAACGCCTCGTTCGACATGTCGGCCATGCGGCGAAAGATGCTGAGATCGAGCGGAGCGGGAAGCTCGCCGGCGGCGTCGGAGAGCGGGCGCGGCGGAGCGTCGGCGCGCGGTGTCGCGGCACCCGTGTCCGGCGGCGCGCTCGGTGCGCTCGGGGACGCAGGCGGTGCGCTCGTCCGCGCCCGACCGTCGTCCCCCCGCTTGCGCGGCGCCGCGGCCGCCTCCGGGATCGGCACGCTCACGCGCACCTCGGTGCCGGCACGCGAACCGGCGCGCACGACCAGCTCGGCGCCCATCAGCTCGGCACGCTCACGCATCGTCACCAGGCCGACACCGGTCAACCGCATCGGATCGACGGTGAAGCCGACGCCGTCGTCGCGCACGACCGCGACGATGCGGCGGCGCTCGCGGCCGAGGCGGATCGTCACCGTGCGTGCGGCGGCGTGCCGCGCGACGTTGGCGAGCGCCTCTTGCACGATCCGATACACGTGCAGCTCGTGCTCCGACGGCAGAAGCCCCGCGACGGCGTTCGTCGACAGACGGAGCATCAGGCCGTGCCGCCGCGCGAATTCGTACGCGCGCGTGCGTATCGTGTCCTCGAGCCCGAGGCCGAGGAGGTCGGCCGGGTGATAGTCGCGTACGAGGCGGGCGACCGACTCGGTGATCCGTCCGATCGTTGCGTGCGTAAAGGCGAGCGCCGGCCGCGCGCTCGGCGGCACCGCCTGCCGCGGACCGTCGAGCGTGTGCAGCAGCACCCCCACGGTCGCGAGCGCTTGGCCGACGTCGTCGTGAAGCTCGCGCGCGACGCGCTGGCGCTCCGCCTCGAGCGTCTGCAGGATGCGCCGAGTGAGGCTGCGCTGCGTGGCCTCGATCTGCTTGCGCTCGCTGATGTCGCGCGCGACGCCGAAGAGGTAGAACTCGTCGCCGACGTCGACGCGCGCCACACTCAGCTCGATGGGCGCGATCACACCGTTCTTGCGACGACTGATGGTCTCGAAGTGCGGCGGCGCCGTCCCGAGCGCCATGGCGTCGGTGAACTCGCGGAAACGCGCCGGCGGGAAGTCGGGGTTGAGGTCGGAGACCGTCATCCGCAAGAGTTCGGCTCTGGCGTAGCCGCTGTTGGTAACCGTCCGGTCGTTGACGTAGAGGAAGCGCCCCGTGGCGTCGCAGAGGTAGAACGAATCGTTCGACATGTCCGCCATTTGACGGAACACGGTGAGGTCGAGCGGCGCCGGAGGGGCAGCCGCGTGCGCCCGATGGCGCGGGCTCGCTGCCACGTGACCGACGCTACTGCCCGAGGATCGTCACGGTCAAGCGCAAGCGGCGTCAGTTCTCGATGACGATCACCCAGCCCGCGTCGCCGGCGTGCGTGGCGACGACCTGATGGCCCTCGGCCTCGGCGGCACGTGGCAGGTCGCGCACGCCGCGCGGGTCGTCGAGCGCAATTTCCAGAAGGTCGCACGGCGCGAGCTCGGCGAGCGCCACCTTCGTCTTGGCCCAGCTGAGCGGGCAAGCGACGCCGCGGAGATCGAGGTGGTGGCGGACGGGCATGCCTCGCAGTTAGCAGAGGAGGGGTCGGCCCGCGAGCGGCGACCGCCACGCCTCGAAAATCGCGCGCTTGACAGGTTTGCCACGCGCCGAGATAGTCACTTGATGACGCAGGGCAGCGCGACATTGATCGACGCTCCTCCGGTAGCCGCCGGGGTCCGTCCCGACATCCGCAACATCGCCATCGTCGCGCACGTCGATCATGGCAAGACGACGCTGGTCGACGCGATGCTGCACCAGAGCGGCATCTTCCGTGCCAACGAGGTGGTCGTCGAGCGTGTGATGGACTCGAACGATCTCGAGCGCGAGCGCGGCATCACGATCCTGGCCAAGAACACGGCGGTCAACTATCGGGGCGTGAAGATCAACATCGTCGACACGCCCGGTCACGCCGACTTCGGCGGCGAGGTCGAGCGCACGTTGGCGATGGTCGACGGCGTCCTGCTCGTGGTCGACGCCTCCGAGGGGCCGCTTCCGCAGACACGGTTCGTCTTGAAGAAGGCGCTCGAGCTCGGGCTCCCCGCCGTCCTCTGCATCAACAAGATCGACCGCGCCGACGCGCGTCTCGCCGAGGTGCTCGACGAGGTTTACGCCCTCTTCATCGACCTCGGCGCCGACGACGCGCAGCTCGACTTCCCGGTCGTCTACACGAACGCACGCGCCGGTATCGCCCTCACGTCGCCCCTGGACACGGGTACGACGCTCAAAGTGCTCTTCGATACCATCGTCGAGCGCATGCCGGGACCGCCGTGCGACCCGGAGGCGACGACGCAGTTTCAGGTGAACAACCTCGACTACAACGACTACGTCGGGCGCCTCGCGATCGGGCGCATCGTGGCCGGTGAGCTGATCGCGGGCGGCCAGTACACGCTCTGCCGCGGCGACGGCAGGCAGGAGCCGTGCAAGGTGACGCTCCTCTATTCCTGGCACGGCCTCGAGCGTCGCGAGGTGCCGAGCGCGCGCGCCGGCGACATCGTCGCGATCGGCGGCATCGAGGACCTCGCGATCGGCGATACCATCGCCGACCGCGAACGGCCGGTCGCGCTGCCGCCGATCCGCATCGAGGAGCCGACGATCGCGATGATCTTCGGCGTCAACACCTCGCCCTGGGGCGGCCGCGAGGGACAGTACGTGACCTCGCGCAAGATCCACGAGCGGCTCTTCGCCGAGGCGCGGCGGAACGTCAGCTTGCGCATCGAGGAGACCGGACAGCCGGACATGGTGTGCGTCGCCGGCCGCGGCGAGCTCCAGCTCGCGATCCTCATCGAGACGATGCGGCGTGAAGGCTATGAAATCCAAGTCTCCAAGCCGACGATCATCACGCGCGAGGAGAAGGGCGTCGTGCTCGAGCCGATGGAGCTCTTGTACGTCGACGTCCCGGAGGACTTCATCGGCATCGTCTCCCAGCTCCTCGCGGTCCGCAAAGGCATCATGAGCGGCATGGAGCACGAGGACTCCGGCCGCGTCCGCCTGGAGTTCACCGTGCCGTCGCGCGGGCTCATCGGCTTCCGTTCCAACTTCCTCACCGCGACGCGTGGCACCGGCATCCTGAACATGCTCTTCAACGGCTACGCTCCCTGGCTCGGCCCGATTCGCGGCCGCACCAACGGCGCCATGGTCGCCGATCGCGAGGGTGTCGCGACGCCGTACGCGATCTTCCATCTCCAGGAGCGCGGCACGATCTTCGTGAAGGCCACGACTCCCGTGTACGAGGGGATGATCGTCGGGGAATACTCGCGCGACAACGACCTCGACGTGAATCTCACCAAGGAGAAGAAGCTCACCAACATGCGGGCGAGCGGCCACGACGAGGCGACGATCCTGACACCGCCGCGTGAGATGAATCTCGACGCCGCGCTCGAGTGGATCGCCGAGGACGAGCTCGTCGAGGTGACACCCCTGAACGTCCGCATGCGCAAGAAAGTGCTGCAAAAAGGGCTACGGCCCAAGGGCAGCGCCGCCTGAGCGTTCCCGCCGCCGCCACGACCGCGGCGAGCGGGGGCGAAATCAAATCTAATGAATGTCGCGCAGGAACCGCTGCTCGAACTCGCCGTAGGGAAGCGAGAGCGCCTGGCGAAACGCGTCGTCCGTCGACGCCGCCGTCGCCATCGCCTCGAGGAGCCGGCGCACGTTGTAGCCGCCCTTCTTGCGCAGCAGATAGTCGGCGGCGAAGTACGCCTCGGCGTAGGCGAGGCTCGCGTCCTCGCGTCCGAGCTCGGTGAAACCGCTCTCGAGCGCCGAGAGCGGCACCAG
>JBGOSW010000161.1:0-10494 GCA_041476145.1 Binatia bacterium | reverse complement strand
GCGGAGTACGAGCTCACCGGCCACAAGTGGTTCTGCTCGGCGCCGATGAGCGACGCGTTTCTCGTCCTGGCGCTGACCGATCGCGGCCTGTCGTGCTTTCTCCTCCCGCGCTGGCTCCCCGACGGCACGAAGAACCGGATCCAGATTCAGCGCCTCAAAGACAAGCTCGGCAATCGCTCGAACGCGTCGAGCGAGATCGAGCTCCTCGGCGCCTGGGCGCGCATGGTCGGCGAGGAAGGCCGCGGCGTACCGACGATCATCGAGATGGTGAACCACACCCGCCTCGATTGCGTCATCGGCTCGTCGGCGTCGATGCGCCAAGCGGTGGCGCAAGCGACGCATCACTGCGGGCATCGCGCCGCCTTCGGCAAGCTTCTCGTCGACCAGCCGCTCATGCAAAACGTCCTCGCCGACCTCTGCGTCGAAGCGGAGGCGGCGACCGCCGCGATGATGCGTCTCGCCCGCGCCTACGACGAGGCCACGGCCGACGAGCGCACGCGGCCGTTCGCACGCCTCGCGACCGCGGTCATCAAGTACTGGGTCTGCAAGCGCGCGCCCGCGGTCACCGGCGAGGCGCTCGAGTGCTTCGGCGGCACCGGCTACGTCGAAGAATCGCTGATGCCGCGGCTCTACCGCGAGGCCCCGCTCAACTCGATCTGGGAAGGCTCGGGCAACGTCATGTGCCTCGACGTCCTGCGCGCCATGGGCCGGAGTCCCGAGAGCGTGGACGCATTTTTCGCCGAACTCGCACTCGCGCGCGGCGGCGACGCGCGCCTCGACACCTACGTCGCCACGCTCGCCGACGAGCTCCGCAACTTCGACGCGATCGAGACGCGAGCCCGGCGGGTCGTCGAACGCATGGCGCTCGCCTTCCAAGGCGCGCTGCTCGTCCGTTCGGGTGACGCGGCGGTTGCCGACGCGTTTTGCGCGTCGCGCCTCGCGGGCGATCGCGGGCTCGCGTTCGGCACGCTGCCGGCGGGCACCGACTGCGCACGCATCATCGCACGCGCCCGGCCGCGGGTCGGGTAGCCGCGGTGTCGCGCGTCGTCAGATGCGCGGCACCGTCACGGAGTCGGGGTCGGACTGGGCGTCGCGACCGAGCTGGGCGTCGCGGTCGGCGTCGGCTCCAACTGGTTCAACGCCAGACAGCGTGGATCGAGGGGCACGTTCGGCGCTGCCGCCGAGGTCCCGAAGGAGAAGACGAACGCCGCGCCGAGATAGCCGAGGAGCTCGAGGTTGCGGGGCGCCGTCTCCCAGAGGACCGCGTCCGTCAGCAACTCCGTCTCCGTGCAGAGCACACCCGCGAGCTCCGCGGTCGTCGTGACGCTCTGCCCGACGAACGACGTCTGCGACCGGAAGCGCAGGGCGTCGTACGGTCCGAGGACGAACTCCTCGACCGGCGTGCACGCCTTGACCACCCCGTCGACGAACTTGGTCGACGCGGCGGTGATCTTCGCGTACCCCTTGTGGGCCTTGTCCCGCAGCTTCGGGATGCCGGCATCGAACGCCGCTTGATCGATGAGGCCGTTCTCGAACTGCAGGCGTAGCGCCAACATGCTGTCGACGCTCGCGTCGAGGGCGGCGAGCTTCGTCTTGATGAAGCCGAGGCGGCCCTTCTTGACGGCCTGCTCACATTTCGCGACCGCCGTGACCTGGCTCTTGGTGAGCGGCACCGGCGGCGTCGGCGCCGGAAAGATCGGACAGCCGGCGAGCACCGCACACGACAGCGCCACGACGACGCGGGAGAGCAGTGGGCGGTTGATCACGACGGTCATCAAAGCCTCCTCACTCTGGCGGCCGCGCCTCAAGCGCGGACGCGCAGGATCACCTTCCCGAAGTTCGCGTTCGACGCCACGTGATCGTGTGCCGCTGCGGCGTCGGCGAGCGCGTACGTGGAGTCGACGACCGGGCGCAGTGTGCCGTTCTCGACGAGCGGCAGGATCCGCTCGCGGACGCCGGCGGTGAGAGCGAGCTTCTCCGCCGGCGTCCGCGTGCGCAGCACGGTGCCGATGACGCGCAGGCGCTTGCCGACGAGGAGTGCCAAGTTGATGTCGGCCTTCGCGCCGCCCATGAGGCCGATGATCACCAAGCGGCCCTTCGGCGCGAGCAGCGCGACGTTGCGCTCGAGGTACTCGCCGCCGATGCAGTCGAGGATGACGTCGACGCCGCGGCCGTCGGTGAGCTCGCGGCCGCGCGCGGCGAAGTCTTCCTCCTTGTAGTTGATCGTCCCCTCGGCCCCGAGCGCGCGGCAGCGTTCGAGCTTGTCGGTCTGCCCCGCCGTCACCAGCGCGCGCGCTCCACAGGCACGCGCGAGCTGAATCGCCGCGGTACCCACACCGCTGCCACCGGCGTGGATCAGAACGGTCTCGCCCTTCGCCAGCCCCGCCTCGACGACGAGCGTCATGTATGCAGTGTAGAACACCTCCGGAATCGCCGCCGCCTCTTCGAAGGAGAGCCGCTCTGGAATCCGCAGCAACATCCCCTGCGGGACGGCGACGTATTCCGCGTACCCGCCGCCGCCGAGGAGACACATGACACGATCGCCGCGCCGCCAGTCCCGCACGACGCCGCCGACCTCGGCGACGACACCGGCGGCCTCGAGGCCGAGGATCTCCGACTCGCCGGGCGGCGGCGGATAGAACCCGCGCCGCTGGAGAAGATCGGCGCGGTTCACCGCCGTGGCGTGCACCTCGACGAGGACGCTCTCGGGACCGAGCTCCGGACGCGGCGCCTCGCCGAGCACGAGATCGTGGGACGGGCCTTCGATCAGAATCGCGCGCATCGCGCGTCGGCTACCACGCCGCCACGGGAGCGACAACCAATTGGCACGGCTGCGGGAACTGAGTATGGAAGAGCGCGAGGAGTGACGGGCATGGCAGAGCAGTTCGAGATCACCGACGCGATGCGGGCGTTGATCGGCAAGGAGACGCCGCCCTGGACCTACGAGGTGACGACGACGAGCGTCCGCGCCTTCGCGCGCGGCGTCGGCTACACCGATTCGGTGTACTTCGACGTCGAAGCGGCGCGGCGCGCCGGCTATCGCAGCCTGCCGGCGCCGCCGACCTACCTCGGCACGCCGGTCTTCATCCCGGGGAGCTCGAGCGACACCTTCAGCACGCCGACTGCCGGTGTCCCGCGCCTCGACCACGGTCTCCCCGGTCTCCTCGACGGCGGCGTCGAGACCGAGTACCTCGCCGACATCTGCGCCGGCGACACGCTGACCGCGGTGACGCGCCTGCGCGACCTGCAGACGCGCGCCAGCAAAGCGCTCGGGACCATGCTCATCGCCACCGTCGCGACCACGTTCACCAACGCCGCGACCGGCGCCGTCGTCGCCGTGCAACGCGGCCAAGCGATCTACTACTGAGGCGCACGGTCATGGCGATCACCTGGAACGAGATCGAGGAAGGCACGGCTCTGCCGCGGCTCGAGAAGCGGCCGGGCGTGACGCAGCTCGTGAAGTACGCGGCGGGCTCGGGCGATTTCAACCCGCTGCACCACGACTATCGCTTCCCACAAGCGAAGCAGCTCGGCTCAATCATCGTGCACGGCCGCTTCAAGTACGCGGCGCTCGGCGAGCTGGTCTCGAATTGGCTCGGTCATCGCGGCCGCATCCGCAAGATCTCGTGCCAGTTCCGCGGCATGGACTTCCCGGATCAGCCGATCGTCTGCACCGGCAAGGTCAAGCGCAAGTGGGAAGAGAGCGGCGAGCGTCTTGCTCAGCTCACGATCTGGACGGAGAACGCCGAAGGAAAGCAGACGACACCCGGCGAAGCGATCGTCGTGTTCACCGCCTGAGCCCACACGGCGACACTCGCGTCTCCCACGAGCGAATCGTCACCACTTCTCGCCGAACGGCCGCAGGTCGACCTCGAAGGTCCACGCCGACCGGTCTTGGTGGGCGACGTGGTAGACGGTGTCGGCGATCGCATCCGGACGTGCGAAGAACTCGTCGGGCTTCGACGCGAACGCCTGGCGCGTCCACGGCACGTCGATCACCGCGTCGACGACGACGTACGCCACGTGGATCCCTCTCGGCCCCAGGCTTCGCGCCATCGACTGCGCGAGAATCCGCTGCGCCGCTTTCGACGGCGCAAAGGCGGCGAAGTTCGCCGAGCCACGCCACGCCGAGGTGTTTCCGGTGACCACGATCGCTCCGCCACCACCGGCGAGCATGTGAGGAACGACCGCCTGGCCGAGGAGCAGCAGCGACAAGACGTTGGTACGGAACGTCTGCTCGAGGATCTCCGGCCCGACGTCGAGAAACTCGCCGAAGTGGCCGCTCACCGCGTTGTGAACCAGCACGCGCGCCGGCCCCATGTCGGACTGAATGCGCTCCACGACCTCCTTCACACGTGCCGCGTCGGTGACGTCGACGGCGTAGCCTCGGCTCTCGTCGATCTCCCGTTCGAGCGCGGCGAGGCGCTCGGTGTCGCGGGCAAGCATCGCGACGCGGTACCCGCCGGCCGCGAACCGTCGGCTGAGTGCCGCCCCCGTACCGGGACCGACCCCGGCGACGACACAGACCTCCCCGGACATCAGAACGACTCCTTGAACGTTCGGAGATCGAGCTCGTGGGTCCAGGCGGCCTTCGGCTGGTTGTGGAGATACCAGTAGGCGTCGGCGAGACCGGTGAGGCTGACGAGGCCGTCCTCGCCCATTGCCTGCGCGAACTGCGGAATACCTTGGATGATCTTGTCGCCGGCGATACCGCCGTCGACGACGACGTGGGCGACGTGGATTCCCTTGGGACCGTAGGCGCGCGCCATCGACTGCGCCAGCGAGCGCAGCCCCGCCTTGGCGGCCGCGAACGCCGTCGTGGTCGCTTTACCGCGCAGCGACGCGGTCGCGCCGGTGAAGAGCACGGTTCCTCGGCCGCGCGGCAGCATCCGTCGCACGGCTTCGCGTCCGACCAGGAATCCGCCGAAGCAGCCGACGCGCCACACCTCCTCGAAGTAGCTCGCCTGCATGTCGTGGAGCTCTCCCATCGCGGCGTTGCCGGCGTTGTAGATGACGAGATCGAGGCTCCCCTTGCCATCCGTCGCGGCGCGATCGAAGAGCGCGACCACGTCCTTCTCCTTCGTCGTATCGGTGGCGACCGCGGTGGCGCGGCCGCCCGCGTTCTGGATGGAGAGCGCGAGCCTCTCCACTTTTTCGGGAGTGCGTCCCGCCACGAAGACGTGGAGCCCCTCACGGGCAAGCCGCGTGCAGAGGGCGCCCCCGAGCCCGGCCTCGGGCCCGACGCCGACGACGATTGCCTTGGTTGCGTCGCTCATGTCTGGTTTCCTCCGTTATTTCGTTGCGAAGAACGCCGGCCAGACCTTCTTCGCCACGTCCTTTATCGCCACGCTCGCGAGGCTCCGTTCGAAGGCCCTCTCCGCCTTCGGGAGGAACTCCGCGAGCGCAGCGGGAATCCGCTTGCCGATCGGGCAGGCGCGATTCGGGTTGTGCATGCGAAACAGCTCACCTCTGCCGACGGCCCGGTAGACGTCGAGGAGCGAGATCCGGCGCGCCGGCTTTGCCAGACGGACGCCCCCCGCGACTCCGGGCTGGGAGACGACGAACCCGCCTCGCCGCAGCGCGCCCACTATCCGTCGGACCACGACCGGATTGGTGTGGACCGTTCCCGATAGAGAGTCCGAGGAGATGAAATCTTTTGGCCGGAAACTGAGCGCGACGAGCACATGCACAGCCAACGGGAATCGGCTGCTCTGACTCATGGCGGAACCGGAACTATAAGAGTTACGGATCTAGCGCAAGCGCGAACAGCGATCGTGGCGCGGAAGGCATCGCCTCGCGCGCCACGATCTCTGTGCCAAGTTCGGCTCGCTACGGACGCGAGTCCGAGTGGTCTAGAACTGACGGCACTTGATGCCGGTGGCCCCGATACGGCAGTCGGAGATCGTGCCTACGTGGTCGAACGCCCCGTTTGCCGGCGGCGGCGGGCCGAAGGTCACGGTCGCCGTGATCGGCCCCGTGAATATCTGGTTGGGGGCGATCGCCTGCTTACGGAAGGTCACCTTGACCGCGTACACCGTCGGCGTCGCATTGAACGACCTGAACAGCGCCTTGAACCGCCGGTCGGTCGACGCGCACCGGATCCGCGTTCCCCCCACCACCGTGCACTCGGTCGCCACCGTCCAGGTGTTCGCTCCGCTGTACGTGAGGCTGTCCTGCACGCTCACGGTGATCTTCGGTGTGCCGATGAAATTCTCGCTCGGCAGCGTGATCATCGTGCCCTTGACGGACACGCCCCCGTTGATCTTGGTCGCACTACGCTGGCGCTTGAGCTGTAGCTGCGTGACGTTGAACTGCCCGTCGTTCGGGTCGCAGACGTCGCCCAGGCCGTCCCCATCCAAGTCGGCCTGGCCGGGGTTGGCGATCGTGGGGCAGTTGTCGACGGGGCAGGTGTTGCCCGGGAAGCCTGGGTTGCCGAAGCCGTCGCCGTCGGTGTCGGTGCAGGTGTCGCACGCGTCCCCAATGCCGTCACCGTCCGTGTCGTTCTGACTCACGTTCGGTACTGCCGGGCAGTTGTCACTCGCCGAGCAGAAGCCGTCGCTGTCGGGATCGGGCGAGTTGTCGACGCAGCTTCCCGTCAGGCACGTGTCGGGAACCGAGCACGTATCCGGAGTCGCGGTGCACAACGTGCCGTCGGGCTTCGGCGAGGGTCCACACGTCCCAGCGGGATCCGTGCACACGCCGATGTTGCATTGATTGCCCGACGCCGAGCAATCGATCGGTGTTCCCGACTGGCAGGTGCCGGCGCTGCAGACCTCGGCGCCGTCACAGGCGAGTCCATCCTGGCAGTCCGCGTTGGTGGCGCAGATCACGCAGGCGGGAACCGAGCCGGCGGGAGGCGTGAAATCGATCGGGCCAACCACCGTATCGCAACCGGCGTTGCCGGGGCCGGCGACGCAACCCCACCAGTTGTTCTCGAAATCCATCGTGGTGGCGGTCGTGTTCCTCGCGCCGGTCGTATTGCCCTTGATGCTGTTCATGTGGGCGGTGACGGTCGGGATGTTTCCGTCTCCGCCGTCGTCGTCGATGAGCTCAACGCCCTTGCCGGCACCGCTGATGCGGTTGCAGGAGAGCATGCCCGCCGAGTTACCGGTGCTGCCGGCGAACGAGACTACCTCGACGCCGACGTTGCCGCCCTGGACGCCGTTCAGCGATACCGTCGCACTACCCTCATCCAGGAAGATGCCCTCGAAGCGATTGCCGACCAGGTCGTTGCCGCTGATCGTCGTCGCACCGTTGGCCCAGTTGTAGATCCCGATGTCGTTCGTCGACACGTCGTTGCCCGACACGATCGTCCCGGCACCGGCGTCGAAGAGCCCAATCCCGACCGACTGAACGTCGGTGAGGGGGTTGGGCCCGCAGCTGGGATGATTGCACTCGTTGCCGCTCACCGTGTTTCCAGCCACGGTCGCGACGGCACCGTCGCTCACCTGGATCCCGTTCTGGGCGGTGAGAACCTGCGCACCGGCACCGGTGGTGATATTCCCGGTGACGCTGCCAATGGTCCCCGCCGTGCGGATCACCATCGCGTTCTTCTGGTAGCCCGTGATGGTGTTGTTGGTGATCGTCGCCGAAGCCGGGTTGGTGGTCGAGCCGACGATGATGCCGACGCCGTTCTGGCACCCGCTGAACGGATTGTCGCGGACGTCGGCGATCGTATTGTCGTGGATGATCGCGTCGGCGCTATCGAGGACTTCAATGCCCGCTCGGATGCTGCCGCAGCCGGAAGGACCGGGACCCTTCACCGTGAAGCCGCTGAAGTCGACGGTCACACCCGCGCCTTGGATGAGAACGATGTCACTCGTTCCGGCGCCGCTGTTCGGCGGAAGCGTCGGAGGAGCGACGAGGTTCGTCGTGCCGGCGCCTGCGCCGATCACAGTGAGCGACTTCGCAATGCTGACCTGCTTGGTGTAGGTGCCGGACGCCACGTTCACCGTGTCACCCGGGCACGCCGCATCGATGGCGTGCTGCACGGTCAGACACGGGGTTCCCGCGACGCGGCAATCGTTGAAGCCGTCGCTGCCCGTCGTCGCGACGAAACGGCTGGCGGCGAAGCACGGCCCGCTCGTGTACGAGATGTCGTCGAAGAAGAAGCCCTCTCCCGTGTTGCCCTCGGCGCTCCCGCCGACGCGGAAGAGCAACGAGTCGACGGGCGGCGGGTCGGTCGGGAAGTCGAGCGGCTGGTTGTTGGGGAAATAATCTTCCCACGATGTGCCGCTGATGGGTGTACCACCGTCGACGCTCACGCGCACGACGTCGTTCGCCTTGCCGTCGTAGAATTCCATCTCGACGTCGATCCGATGCCAAATCGTGCGGCTGAGACCGGTGGCGACGGTTGTGAAGACAAAACATTTGCCCTCGGTGTCCTGTCCGCCACCGCACTCGAGGATGTTCGCCGGCGCGCGGTAGTCGTAGAAACTCACGGAGAGGCCCGAGCGCCCGTCCGGCAGGCAGACGAAGCCCGGACAGTCCGCGTTGACGAGGCAGGGATTGCCGGAGTCGGAGCAGGTCGACGGCGGGTCGGTCACGTTGTCGCTCACCTGGATCCAACTCATGCGCGCGCCGTCGCCACGGTCGGGGCTGATGACCACGTGCGAATCTTGCGCGCCCGCCGTCGCCGACTTGAACCATACGGTCGAAGTGAAGCGCGGCTGCAGCGTGCCGCCCGCGAAGCCGCCACTGGTCGATCCGGGCTCACCCGCCCGGTCCGTCAAGGACGGTGAGAACACCTGATCGCCAAAGGAGCCCGTCGTGAAGAAGCTGGACTCCCGATAGCTCTGGCTACCGGTATGCGCATCGTCGCTCGACACCGCTTGGTCGATCGAGGGATTGACCACGATGACTGGGAAGCCCGGAGGGTCTTGGCCGCCCCAGCCGTTTTGACCGTCGATGCTCCCCGTCGTGTAAGCGGGACTCTCCAAGTCGATCGCGATCGTGTCGGCGTACGTCGCCCGCGTCATGCCGAAGAGGCACGACAAGGCGGCGAAAGCCGCGGCCACGCGAACATATCCCCTTGCTACTGGTAGATCCGAGCGCATTTGACCCTCCTGGTAGGTGGATGCGGTTGACTGACGGCGAGAAACTTAGCCGGAACGGCAGGATGGCATCTGCGTCCCACCGTAAAGATGAAGGGCATACCGCAAACCGAAAAGCACAACGCATGCCACGCGAAAGGGTCCACGATTACGGACCGGGCATCGGCAATTGGGTCGGAGTTTTCGCACGTGTGACGCAGCTGTCCCTAGCTCGGGTCGCACCGATGAGAACTATGCGAGGATCAAACGGCCGCAGAAGACCAGAGACTCGGCGAGAGGAATGAAGGATCGGCTCAAGGAATGCGAATCGACTGCCGATCGATTATGTTCCAATCTATTATGTGTTTTAATCGATTATGTTCCAAATTGGAACACGTTGGGCGGTGAACAGGTGACAACCCACTTCGATCTGGAGATCACCGACAAGAACGACGCGTAGTCGCACCGAGGGACGCGGCCCGGGCGATGCGTGACACCGCGTCGGCAACTTCCGGGCCGCGTCGAACCACGCTAGGCGTAGTGGCTGCGGCGTTTCACCGCGAGCTCGCGCTCGAGGTAGAAGATCTCGATCTTCTCCGCCTTGCCGTCCTTCTTCACGAACTTGTGGCCGCGGAGGATCGTCCCGAGGACGCCGAGGTCGGGACGCCCCGGGAATTCGCGCGTCTCGCGGATCTCGGTCGCGGCGAAGACGGTGTCGCCGTCGAAGCTCGGCGCGGTGTGACGGCCGGTCACGTAGCGCAGGTCGGCGACGGCGTTGTCGCCGACGTCGGCCGACGAGATCCCCAGGCAGAGGTTGAAGGGGATGCCACCGAAGACGATCAGCCGCCCGCCGACGTAACGTTCCGGCTGCTGCTGGACCATCCAGAGGTTGCAGTGCACCTGCGAGGTGTTGTCGAGGATGCCGGTCAGCATGATGTGATCGGTGGTGATGACCCGGCCGCGCGAGTGCTCGAGGACGTCGCCGACGGTGAAGTCTTCGAAGTAGGTGTTCTCGTTGCTGAGGTAGGCGAGCTCGCGATAGTTGCGCGTCGGATCGTAGGGCGGCAGGTCGAGCGTGACCGGAATCTCCTCCGGTGCCACCTCGCCCTCGGCGACGGTCGCCTTCGGATCGCGCTTCCACACCTGTACCTTGCGCTGGAACGTGAGGACGACCTCGCCGCGCTGGTTGCGACCGGTCGTCTGGACGTGGACGACGCCGAGGCTCGGGTCGCGTGACGAGACCTTGACGCCGAGGACGCGCGTTTCCGCCTCGAGCGTGTCGCCGATGTAGACGGGCACGCCGAAGCGCATGTCGATGTACTCGAGGTTGGCGCGCGCGTTCTCCGAGACGTCCTCGACGCTCTGACTGAAGACGACGAGCATGGCGAGGCCCGGGTTCACGACCAGGCCGCGGAACCCGTACGCCTGCGCGTAGCGCAGGTTCTTCGAGAGCGGGTTCGTC
>JBGOSW010000160.1:0-10546 GCA_041476145.1 Binatia bacterium | reverse complement strand
CGGGCGGTTGCGCTCGTCGGGATCCCCGATCTTGCCGTCGTAGCCGGCGCGCACGTGGGTGAAGAACCGCGCGACGCCGCTGCGCTCGGCGTCGAAGCGGAGGTCGAGCGTGCTCGACGGGCGCTCGCTCGGCGTGTCGGAGTGGAGACGAAACACGTGCCAACCCGTGAGTGCGCCGCTCAGGCTCGCGCGATCGCGCTCGCTCTCGAGCTGCGCCGCCGCGGGCGACGCCGCGGCGAGCACGACGGCGAGCAGCACGGCGAGCAGCACGAGCCCCCGCGGCCCCCGCATGATCAACGCAGGCGCGCGAGGTGATCTTCGCGGAAAAGGTTGCAGTCGAGATCGCGGAAGTAGTCCGCCGCGAGGAGCGTCAATCGCGTCCGGTGGCCGGTCTCCGCATTCTCCATCTCGATCGAGAACGGCGTCGGGATGCCGCGCACGCTGCGCACGTCACCAAACCGGGCGACCCGAATCAGGGCACCGACGCGATCGAAGTACTCGATGCGAACGGGAAGGAAGGTGGCGCGACTCACCCAGCTGAGCACGCGGCCCCAGGGTTCTCCGGGACGAGGCTCGCTGTCGACCTTGTAGACCGGCTCGCCGTCGAGCGACGCCTCGGTGAGGAAGCGGTGCGTGCGGCCGTCGATCGCGATCGCGCCGAGGTCCTCATAGGTCAGATCCGATCCCAGGAAGCTCTCGCTTTGCGCGAAGGCGTTCAGTTGGCGTACGCGGCCGAGCTCCGGCAGGTACATCCACATGTCCGGTCGCCGATCCGGACGCGACGAGGTGAGGAGCGCCGCGCCCGAGAGATCGGGCGGATCGCGGAAGACGACCAGGTTGCGGAACTCGTCGCCGCATTGCCGGCGATACATGGCGATGGTGCGGGTCACCTGATCTCCGGTCGCGGAGCTGATCTCGACGCGCACGACGCTGCTCGCGTCCTCGCTTCCCTCGAGACGTGCCTGCTGCATGCGGACGATGATCTCCCGTCCGGAGAGCTCGGACGCCGTGACCGCACCGCTCGACGCGAGCGCCAGCGCGACCGACACCAGGCAGGTGCGACCGAGGCGCGATACGAGGCAGTCAGGCGGAGGAGTCATCTGATATGTCTCCCTGACCTGAGAGGTGAGCAACCGGCGGGCCATCCTACGCGGCCCCGCTCGCCGGTCCGCCGTCCGTCGGCGTTCCTACGCGCGGGAAAGTGCATCACGGCGGTTCTCGTCGATGACAGAGCTCGGGATTCGCTGAAGGTGGTGAGGCTGCCGTACGTCAGCGGTCGCCCTGGCCCAACAGCTACGCGAGAAAATGCGTGGCCGCGGTTCCCCAATGGAGGACGCTGTCGGTCACACCGGGAACGAGCGCCGCGAGTTTTTCGAGCATCGCCGCGCCCGGCGGCACGGCGACCTCGACGAGGCGGAAGCGCGCGGCGGCGAAGATCGCCCACACCACCCACGCCGGCGGCATGTTGAGCGCATGCGGCCAGAAGCCCGCGAACTCCGCGGCGGCCGTCGCGTGCTCCACCATCGGCGTCTCGACGACGCCCGGCATCACCAGCGCGACGTGCACCGGGGTGCCGTGCAGCTCCGTGCGCAGCGCCTCGGTGAGTCCGACGAGCGCGAACTTCGTCGCGCAGTAGCCGCCGAGGGGCGAGATGCCGCGGCGGCCCGCGAGCGACGCGACGTTCACGATGCAGCCGCCGTCCGGTTGCGTGCCCATGATCGCGATCGACTGCTGCATGACGAAGAGGGCGCCGAAGAGATTGGTGCGCAGCATCGCGCGCAGGTCCGCGGCACGTAGGTCCGCCACCAGGGCGGGGACGAGGACGCCGGCGTTGTTGACGACGACGTCGAGGCGACCGAAGTGCGCGTGGGCGGCGCGGAACGCGGCGCGGACGGCGCGTGGCGCGGTGACGTCGGTGGGAAGCACGAGCGCCTCGCCGCCGCGCCGGCCGATCTCGTGGGCGACCGCCTCGAGCGCGGCGCGGCGGCGAGCCATGAGCCCGACGCGCGCACCGACGGCACCGAAGGCGAGGGCGGTCTCGCGTCCGATGCCGCTCGACGCTCCGGTCACGACGACGATCTTGTCGCGAAACTCGCTCGCCCAGATCACGCCGACGCTCCGTGGCCACGGCGATGCTCGGTGCTTATGTGAGGGCGTTCCACGCCATCGATCGCCAAATGCAGTCGTTTATAGACGCGCCAGCCGAAGATGTCATGACGTTTGGGTGTGCAGCCCATGTGCCAGTCTCAGCCACGCCGGAGGAGCAGGCCCGGACGCGCGCTGGTGCGGCGCCCTGCCGCGACGACGGCGACGCCGTTCAACAGCACGTCGCGGATGCCGCGCGGACGGGCCGTCGGCGCGTCGAAATCGGCGGGGCCGGCGATCGTCGCCGGATCGAAGACGACGAGGTCGGCGGCACAGCCCGCGCGCACCAGTCCGCGCCGCGTGAGACCGGCGCGCGCGGCCGGCAAGCCGGTGGCTTTGTGGATGGCGGTCGCGAGCGGCACCAGACCGAGCTCGCGGCTGTACCGTCCGAGGAAGCGCGGGAAGGTTCCGAAGCTCGCCGGATTGTGGTGGCCGCTGCTGGTGAGGATGGTGTCGGTCTCGATCGCGTTCAGCGGATGCGCCAGCGTGTCGCGGAGCGCGTGCTCATCCTCGGCGCTGCCGCTGTACTGGAAGAGCATCACCCGTGCCTTGGCCGCGCTCGCGCGCGTGACGTCGAAGTAGGCGTCGATCGGATCGCGGCCGAGGAGGCGGCCGATCTCGTCGAAGCGCAGTCCCTCGAGACCCTCGAACAGCGGGTCGACGGCGTGCAGCAGCTGAATGTCGGAGACGTCGATACCGATCAGCCGTCGCAACACGCGTAGCTCGGCGCGCAGTCGCGCGCGCACGAACGCGGAGCCGAGGTTCCGCGGCAGGTCGTGCTGCGCCCACGGCGGATACACCACGCGGATCGTGGTGTTGCCGGCGGTGTAGGGGAAGGTGTCGAAGGCGACGTCGAGGCCGTCGTCGCGCGCGCGCTCGACGGCGGCGATTGCGTCGCGCTGCGTGCGCCACGTGGCGCGGCCGACGAAGATCAGGTGCGAGATCTGCAAGCGCGCACCGGCACCGCGACCGACGGCGAGAATCTCGTCGATGGCGCGGAGATTGTGCGCCCGCCAGCCGAGCGGGTTCAGCGAGAAGAAGGGCGAGATCCAGCTGTAGGCGCGGACGTGGGAGGTGAGCAGCCCGTCGTATTCGGCGACGACGCGCCCGAGCGCCGCCAGCTCGTCCGGCGTCGCGAACATGCCGGGCGCGTAGCCGAGGCCCGTCGAAAGTCCGATGCAGCCCGCTTCCATCGCTTCGCGTACCCAGGAGGCCATGGGGTCGACGTCGTCGGCGCCGGCGGGCACGAAGCGATCGCCCATGACCGCGAGGCGGATCGAGCCGTGGCCGGCGAGGTGCGCGACGTTGAGGGCCAGCGGCGCGCTTGCGAGGCGGTCGAGGAACTCGCGATGCGTCCGCCACTCGAAGGCGAGCGGGCGGTCGCGGACGAGCTCGCTGCCTTCATCGAGCAGCCGCGCGCCGAGCGGCTCGACCGGCGCCGGCGAGAAGCCGCAGTTGCCGGTGATGATCGTCGTCACGCCCTGCTCGAGCAGCGGCGCCAGGATCTCGCCGTGATCCGTCTGCGGCAGGATCCAGTCGGAATGCGAATGGAGATCGATGAAGCCGGGCGCGACCGCGAGACCGGTCGCGTCGAGGACGGTCGCACCCTCGAGCGCCGCCGCGTCGCCGTCGCACGCGATCGCGACGATGCGCCCGCGTTCGATGCCGACTGAGGCGCGGATCGCGGGCGCGCCGCTGCCGTCGAAGACGTCGCCCCCGCGGATCACCGTCTCGCAGCGCATCGGTCTACAGCGAGTCGGGGATGACGACGCGTCCGGCCGCGAGCTCGTCGTACCACCAATCGGCGAAGCCGTTGCGGAAGAGCCACTCGATCCGATCACCCCGCCAGACCACCTTCCGCCCTTCATACGGGGACGGGCCGCCGCCGAACTTCTCGGTCACAGCCCGCTTCACGTACGCGAGGTCCTTCTCGACGTACGGGAGCGCGCGCATACGGCGGTTCCATGCGTCGAGCCGCGGGCGTGCGCTCGGATCGAAAGCGATTCCCAGCGCCTTCAACGAGGTGAGGTGTGGGAACAGCGCGAGGTCCGCGATCGAGATCTCCTCACCGCAGAGAAATGCGTCGACCGGCAACGCCAGCTCGAGACGCGTGAGGATCGTCGCGAGGTCCCGCATGCCCGCCTCGACGAGTCCCACCGGCGCACTGTCATCGCGACGGTGCGTCGGCCACATCCAGAGCGACACGTCGTGAAGGATCGCGTCGAGCACGGTATCGGCGAGGCGTTCCCAGGCCCGCGCCGCGACGCGCGCGGCGGGATCGCTCGGGAGCACCGGGTCTGCCGGATACCGGTGCTCGAGATAGTCGACGATATCCCGCGAATTCGTGACGATCAGCTCGCCGTCGACCAGCACCGGAACCTCGCGCCGAGGGTTCGCGGCGGCGAGCGCGTCGGCCTGCATGAGCGCGAGCGCGTCGATGCTCGTGTAGGCGAGTCCCTTGCGGTCGAGCACGAGCCGGACCTTGCGCGCGAACGGGCTGAAGGGATTGTCGTGGAGAATGAGCATGCGCGACTGTGCGACGCTCGCCTGACCGACGCAAGCGCCGTCGTCGCTCAGCGTCGGAGCGGGTCGGGGACCGGATCGAGGCGATAGATCGCACCCTCGAGCGAGAGCACGTAGAGCTCGCCGTCGGCGTCCTCGCCGAAAGACGAGATGTTCGAGAGGCGCGACTCGGGGTCGAGCGCGGGCCGCCACTCCCATGAGTCGCGTACGGCGCCGAAGGCGTCGCAGCGCAGACTGCGCACGATCGCGGTGCAGTAGTCGGCGTAGAAGTACGCGCCGGCGAGCGTCGGCAGCGCGTGACCGCGATAGACGAAGCCGCCGGTGATCGAGCAGCCGTCGTCGTGGCCGTACTCGATGATCGGCAGGACGAGGCCGTCCTGCGTGCAGCTGCGCGCGCCGTAGCAGTGGCGGCCTTCCATGACGTTCCAGCCGAAATTCGGCGGCGTCGCACCGCTCGCGATCACGGCCGCCAGCGTCGCCGCGGGGAGCACGTCGATCTCTTCGTAGAGATTTTGCCCGACGTCGGCGATCCAGAGGTCGCCGGTCGCGCGATCGAAGCTGTAACGCCATGGGTTGCGCAGGCCCTTGGCGACGATTACCGGCCGCGGTCGCGCGCCGCTCGCGCGGCCCTCGTCGACGTCGAGGCGCAGCATCTTCGCGAGGAGCGCACGATCGTTCTGCCCGTTTCCGTGCGGATCGCCCGCCGAGCCGCCGTCGCCGAGACCGACGTAGAGCTTACCGTCCGGACCGAACACGAGATCGCCGCCGTTGTGGTTCATGTGGGGCTGGGCGACGAAGAGCAGCTCGCGCTCGGAGGCGGGGTCGACGTGATCGGCGTCGTCGGCGCGGGTCTGGAACTCGAGGACGCGGGTGTCCCCCTTCACGTCGGTGAAGTTCACGTAGAGCCGGCGCGTGTGCGCGAAATCCGGATGGAAAGCGAGGCCGAGGAGCCCCTGTTCCGTCCACGTCGAGACGCGGGTGCTGAGGTCGAGGAACGGCGCCGTCGCCGATTGCAGCCGCCCGTCGACGAGCGTCCGCACGCGGCCCACCTTCTCGACGACGAAGAGCCGGCGCTGCGAATCGCCGGGCGCGAAGGTGAGAGCGACCGGCTTCTCGAGGCCGTCGACGATACGCGTGAGCTGCACGCCGCGCGCGACCTCCGCGGGGACGCGCGGCGGCGGCCGCGGCGCCGGCTCGGCGGTGCGGCACGACGTCGTTGCGAGCGTCGCCAGCGCGAGAATAGCAGTCGACCAGTGTTGCATGGCGGCCGTACTAGCAGCGCCGCGACCGCGGCGCGATTGCGAGGCGCGCACGAGGACGCCTATATTCCGGCGCTCATGGCCGCTCACGCATGAACGAAGCCGACACGTGCCGCAAATACGTCGTACCGGGGCTACAACTCGCCGGCTGGGAGGACGAGCCGCACTCCATCGCCGAGCAGCGTACGATTACCGACGGACGCATCGTTCCCGTGGGGAAGGGTTTCGTCCGCAAGCCGCCGAAACGTGTCGACTACCTTCTGCGTTACACGCGTGACTTCCCGCTCGCCGTCGTCGAGGCGAAGGCCGACTACAAGACGGCGGCCGACGGCCTCCAGCAGGCGAAGGCCTATGCGGAGACTCTCGGACTGGAATTCGCATACGCGACGAACGGCCGCGAGATCGTGGAGTTCGACTTCTGCACCGGACTCGAGCAGATGCGATCCACGTTTCCGACGCCCGACGATCTCTGGGAGCGCTACCGCAAGGCCTCCAACGTCGGTGACGCGGATACGGCGACACGGCTGCTCACGCCGTTCAATCACGCCGTCGGTGAAGGGGAGCGATACTATCAGCAGATCGCCGTCAACCGTGTCGTCGAGGGCATTCTCACGGGCAAGCCCCGCCTCCTCGTCACCATGGCGACGGGAACGGGGAAGACCGCCGTCGCGTTCCAGGTTTGTTGGAAGCTCTGGACCGCACGTTGGAACCGGACGGGTGAGCACCGGCGGCCCAAGATCCTGTATCTCGCCGATCGGAACATTCTCATCGACCAGCCCAAAGACGGCATCTTCGCAGCCTTCGGCGACGCGCGGTGCAAGATCGAGTCCGGCGAGGTGGTGAAGAGTCGCGAGATGTACTTCGCGATCTACCAGGCGCTTGCGGAGGACGAGCGGCGCGCCGGACTGTTCCGCTCGTTCTCGCGCGACTTCTTCGACTTGGTGATCGTCGACGAGTGCCATCGCGGCAGCGCGCGCGACGACAGCTCGTGGCGTGCGATCCTCGAGTACTTCGAGCCGGCGTCTCAGCTCGGCATGACCGCAACGCCGCTGCGCGACGACAACCGCGATACGTACCTGTACTTCGGGAACCCCGTCTACGAGTACAGCTTGCGCCAGGGCATCGAGGACGGCTTCCTCGCGCCCTATCGCGTGCACCGCGTGATCACCGAATGGGATGCCGCGGGCTGGCGGCCCAGCAAGAACGACCTCGACCGCTATGGCCGCGCCATCCCCGACGATGAGTATCAAACGAAGGACTTCGAGCGTGTGGTCGCGCTACGTGCCCGCACGCGAGCCATCGCCGGCCATCTCACGGCCTTCATGAAGAAGACGGATCGGTTCGCCAAGACGATAGTCTTCTGCGTCGACCAGGAGCACGCGAGCGAGATGCGGGCGGCGCTCTCGAACCTCAACAGCGACCTCGTCGCCCGGCACCCGGACTACGTGTGCCGCGTGACGGCCGACGAAGGCGACATCGGCCGCGGGCATCTGAGCCGTTTTCAAGACGTCGACACGAGGGTCCCCACGATCCTCACGACGTCGCAGCTACTCACGACCGGCGTCGACGCTCCCACCTGCAAGAACATCGTGCTCGCGCGAGTCGTCGGCTCGATGAGCGAGTTCAAGCAGATCATCGGCCGCGGCACGCGTGTGCGCGACGACTACGACAAGCTCTGGTTCAACATCATCGACTACACCGGGTCGGCGACGCGACTGTTCGCCGATCCGGCGTTCGACGGCGATCCGGTCCTGCTCACGGAAGAGGAGCTCGCCGCTGATGGCACGACCCTCACCATCGTGTCGGCACCGTACCCGGAAGCAGAAGAGGTCGAGACCGACGAGGCTGAGACCGGGCCTGTCATCGGTGAGCCGCCGAGTGTCGAGCGGAAGAAGTTCTACTTTGACGGCGGCCGGGTCGAAGTCGCCGCGCACCTCGTCTACGAGCTCGACCCGGACGGCAAACAGCTCCGCGTCGTGCGCTATACCGACTACGCTGCCGAGAAGATCCGCACGCTCTGCCCGACCGCACCCGAGCTGCGCGCGCAATGGGCCGACCCGGTGAAGCGATCAGAGATCATCAGGCGGTTGGAGGAACGAGGCGTCAGTTTTTCTGAGCTCGCTGAGGCGGCGCAGCAACCCGAGGCCGACCCGTTCGACCTCCTGTGCCATCTCGCGTTCAACGCACCGCTCCGCACCCGTCGCGAACGTGCGCAGCGGCTGCGCGAGACCCGCAAGGACTTCTTCGACCGCTTCGGCCCTGAAGCCCGGCAGATCCTCGAGGAGCTGCTCGAGAAGTACGCGGAGCACGGCGACGCGCAGTTCGTTCTCCCGGACGTTCTCCACGTCCCTCCGCTCTCCGCGCACGGGACCGTCCCGGACATCGTCAAGCTCTTCGGCGGCGCCGAGCAGCTTCGCAGCGCCGTGACCGAGCTCCAGGCCCAGCTCTATGCCGCGTAAGGCGGGGAGCGCGTCCGCTCCCGCTCCTACGACTGCACAGTCACTCGGCAGTTTGCTCAAGTCCGCGCGCGACATCATGCGCAAGGACAAGGGCCTGAACGGCGATCTCGATCGGCTGCCGCTCCTCACGTGGATCATGTTCCTCAAGTTCCTCGACGACCTCGAGCTTCAGCGCGCGGATGAGGCGGCGCTCGCGGGACGGAAGTTCCGCGCCGCGATCGACGCGCCCTACCGCTGGCGTGACTGGGCGGCCAACCCGCAGGGCGTTACCGGCGACGAGCTGCTCGCCTTCATCAACCAAGACGAGACCGTGCGTCCCGACGGCTCCCGCGGACCGGGCTTGTTCGCGTATCTGCGCCAGCTCACGAGCGCCAACGGCGACGATCGGCGCGACGTGATCGCGACAGTGTTCCGCGGCGTCGATAACCGCATGAAGAGCGGCTACCTCCTCCGTGATGTCATCAACAAGATCGCCGGCATTCACTTCACCTCGAGCGATGAGCTGCACACGCTGGGTGCTCTGTACGAGTCGCTCTTGCGCGAGATGCGCGATGCGGCGGGCGACTCCGGCGAGTTCTACACACCGCGACCCGTTGTTCGGTTCATGGTCGCAGTCACCGACCCCCGCCTTGGTGAGACCGTACTCGACCCCGCGTGTGGCACCGGCGGCTTCCTCGTCGAAGCCTTCAACCACCTCGCCGCGCAGGTGAAGACCGTCGCCGATCGCAAGATGCTTCAGGAGCGCTCCCTCTCCGGCTACGAGCCGAAGTCGCTGCCGTATCTGCTCTGCCAGATGAACCTGCTGCTGCACGGCCTCGACGCACCAGAGATCGATGCTGGCAACGCGCTTCGCCACAAGCTCTCCGAAATCGGCGAGAAGCAGCGTGTCGACGTGATTCTCACCAACCCGCCCTTCGGCGGCGAGGAGGAGAAAGGCATCCAGGGCAACTTCCCCGAAGACCGCCAGACCTCCGAGACCGCGCTCCTCTTTCTCCAGCTCATCATGCGAAAGCTTCACCGCCAGCCCACGCCGGCCGCCAAGCCCGCGCGCGCCGCGGTAGTCGTGCCCAACGGCACGCTCTTCGGCGACGGGGTGTGCGCCCGCATCAAGGAAGAGTTGCTGAAAGAGTTCAACCTTCACACGATCGTGCGCCTGCCCAACGGCGTGTTCGCGCCCTATACGAGTATCCCCACAAATCTGTTGTTCTTCGACCGCTCCGGTCCTACGAAGGAGGTCTGGTACTACCAGCACCCGCTCCCGGAGGGGCGGAAGAACTACACCAAGACCGCGCCCATCCAGTTCGAGGAATTCGCCACCTGTCAGGCGTGGTGGAGCGAGCGCGAAGAGAACGAGCGCGCATGGAAGGTCTCCGCAGCGGAGCTGCTCGCGAACAACTGCAACCTCGACCGTAAGAACCCGCGCGCCAAGGAAGACATCACCCACCTGCCGCCCGAGCAACTTGCGGCGAGTATCCTGGAGAAGGAACAGCGGATCGTGGAGATCGTGGGGAAGATCCAGAGGCTGCTCGCGGGGAGGGGGGAGGCGTGACCTCGTCACGGCGTTTTGACGACACGCACTACCCGGAGCTGATCAAGGGCCTCAGTGCCCTGCTCGAATCCGCGCGCCGTGCGTCGGCCCGGGCGGTCAACTCGCTCATGACTGCGACCTACTGGGAGATTGGGCGGAGGATCGTCGAGTTCGAGCAGGGGGGAGAGAAGCGCGCGGAATACGGCGCGGTGTTGCTCAAAAAGCTGGCGGCCGACCTGACGCCGCGCTTCGGGCGGGGGTTCTCGTGGCGCAATCTCTACTCCATGCGCCTGTTCTATCTGGCGCTCCCTCCGGAGAGGATCCGCCAGACGGCGTTTGGGGAATCGGAGGGGGACATTTTGCAGACAGCGTCTGCAATATCTCCGGGCGAAATTCGCCAGACGGTATCTGGCGAATTGGCCTCCGAGATCCGCTCGACAGTGTCGAGCAATTCCGCATCACCGTCTCGGATTTCGGGCCTCGCGGTCTTGGCCAAGGCCTTTCCTCTGCCCTGGTCCCACTACGTGCTGTTGATCGGAAAGGCCCGTTCACCCGAGGCGCTTGCCTTCTACCAGGCCGAGGCGCTGCGCGGCGGCTGGTCGGTGCGCCAGCTCGACCGCCAGGTCGCCTCG
>JBGOSW010000159.1:0-10678 GCA_041476145.1 Binatia bacterium | reverse complement strand
CTGAAGCTCGCGACCTCGCGCCTCGGCGAGCTCGAGCACGTCGGCGACTTCGTGTACGAGAACTTCTGGTACGTCGCGCTCGCGCTGCACCTGTCCGCGACGACGGGCATGGTCGGCTTGTGGCGCGCCGGGATGGCGATCGTCGCCTGCGATCTCGCCGACAATCTTTTCTACGGGGTCGTGCAGGCGCGAACCGGACGGCTCCTCGACGAGCTCTCGCCCTTCGATCGCGCCTTCCGAGCGATCGCCGGTCGGCGGAACGTGTACGTCTGGATCCTCGTCGTCGGGGTGTGCGTGCGGCGTCCCGCGGGTGCATTTCTCGCGGTGACGGCTTGGGCCGCGGTCACCGCCTTGGTTCATGGGGCGCGCGCCGCCGTGTGGACGTGGCGCGGTGGGGGCGCGACGGTGGTCGCGCCTCAGGTCTCGGAGATCGAGCCCGTCGCGGGCGCGCTGGTGAGCGAGAAGTAGCCGAACGCGGCGAGCCCGATCGCGGCGACGGTGAGCTGGTTCAAGCGTACCACGAGCGCGACGGCGAGCCCCGTCGCCGCGCTCAGACCGAGCGCGGTGAACACCAGGATGCGTCCGCCCTCCTGCACGCCGATGCGCCCGGGAACGAAGAAGAGCGTCGAGTCGATCAGCAGCGCGAACGCCTCGATCGCGAGACACGTCGTCAGGTTCGCGGGCGCGCCGAGCCAGCGCAGCAGGTAGAAGAGCTGAAGGGTCCCGACGAGCTGCGCGGCGAAGTGCCAGGCGACCGAGGCGAGAAAGGCGCCGGGACGCTCACGATGGAGCGCGGTCAAGCGCGCGTCGAGACGCGTGCCACGGGCGCGCCAGCGTTCGAGCGTCGCTCGCCCTACGCCGAGACGCCCCAGCCAGCCGGTGAGCGTTGCGACCAGCCCGCGACGCTGCAGGACGAAAAAGCCGGCGATCCCCGCGCAGGTCGCGGCGGAGCCGAGGAGGAGGCCGCCGCGTAGCGCCGGGGAGCCGTGCAGCCGCGTCAGCACGGTCGTGAGCCCGAGCAGCACGAGCGCCGCCTGCGCCATCGCGAAGCTCAGCTTCGCGGCGACGATGGAGGCGAGCGCGTCGTCGGCGCCGACGCGTGCCGTCAGCAGCATCGCCTTCACGGCCTCGCCGCCGAGGCTCGCGGTCGGCGTCAGCTGGTTCACGGCCGTACCGGCCTGGCGCACCCAGAAGAGACGCCAGAAGCCGACGGTCGCGGGTGCGAGCGTGCGTTGCCAACCGCGGGTGTTGCAGGCGTCGAGGACGAGCTCGAGGGCGACGACGCCGACGAACGCCGGACCGAAGCCGCGAAGCTGGTCGTGGAGCACATCGACCCCGATCGCGTGCACCAGCGCGACGAACAGCGCGGCGCCCGTGGTCAGCAGTACCAGCTGCACTCCACGGCTCATACGCTCGCAGATAGCCGGCCGTGGTCGATCCGACAAGGCGCATCGGCTCGAAATGATTGACAGCCCGCCACGGCCGTCCGTACAGCGAGGGCGTGCGACTTTCGGTGATCGTGCCGGTGCTCGAGGAGGAAGGAACGCTCGCCGCGACGCTGGCGCGCGTGCGCGCCGCCGGCGTGCACGAGCTGATCGTCGTCGACGGCGGGAGTCGCGACGGCACCTGCGTCGTCGCGGCGCGCGATGCCGATCGCGTGCTGGCCGCGCCCGCGGGGCGCGCCGCGCAGATGAACGCCGGCGCGGCGGTGGCGAGCGGCGACGTGCTGCTGTTTCTGCACGCCGACACGCTCCTGCCGGATGGCTTCGCGACCGCGATCGCGCGCGCGCTCGACGATCCGGCGACGGTCGCCGGACGCTTCGACGTACGGCTCGAGGGCGGGAGTCGCCTGCTCCCCCTCGTCGCCGCCGCGATCAATTGGCGATCGCGGTGGACGCGGATCGCGACCGGCGATCAGGCGATCTTCGTTCGGCGGCGCGCTTTCGAAGCGGTCGGCGGCTATGCCCCGGTGGCGCTGTTCGAGGACGTGCGTCTCACGGTGGCGCTGAAACGTCGCGGACGAATCGCGTGCCTGCGCGAGCACGTCGTCACGTCGGCGCGTCGTTGGGAGCGGCGCGGGCCGCTGCGCACGGTCCTCCTCATGTGGGGCCTCCGCCTCGGCCACGCGCTCGGCGTCTCCCCGGCACGCTTGCGGCGGCTCTACGGCGACGTACGCTGAGCGAACGCGGGGTTTGCGAGCGCCGCCTCGGCGTCCGCCGCGTCGCCGTCGATGAGGACGCGGCGGCCCTCGATGCGGACACGACCCTCGGCGATCAGCTGGATGGCGCGGGCGTAAGCGCGATGTTCCTGGCGCTGGATGCGGAGGTGGAGGCGCGCCTCGTCGTCGTCGGGAAGGATCGGCACCGCCACCTGCACGATGATCGGCCCGTGATCGGCGTGCTCGTCGACGAAGTGGACGGTGACGCCGGTGATACGCGCGCCGTGCGCCAGCGCCTGCCGCTCGGCGTGTAGGCCGGGGAAAGCGGGGAGGAGCGCCGGGTGGATGTTGACGACGCGCGCCGGAAATGCGCCGAGGAGGACCGGGGTGACGAGACGCATGAACCCGGCGAGAACGACGAGCTCGACACCGTGCGCACGCAGCACCTCGACGAGGCGGGTGTCGAAGGCGGTGCGCGACGGAAACCCTCCGTGCGGCACGACCTCGGTGGAGATGCCGTGCTCGCGCGCACGGACGAGGCCGTAGGCCGTCGCCTCGTTGCTCACGACGACGGCGATGCGGGCGTCGAGTTGTCGCGCTGCGACGGCGTCGATCAGCGCCTGGAGATTCGTGCCACTGCCCGAGAGCAGGACGCCGAGGGGGAGCGGCCGCGCCATCAGACGAAGTCGAGGCCGCGGTCACCGCGGACGATCTCGCCGATCACCGCGGGACGCAGGCGGCGGGCGCGCAAGCGCGCGACGACGGTGTCGGCGGCGGCGCGGCCGACGACGAGGACGAAGCCGATGCCGTTGTTGAAGGTACGGTCCATCTCGCGTCGCGAGACGCGGCCCAGACGCTCGATCATCGTGAAGATGGGCGGGATGCGCCACGTCCCGCGCCGGACGACGGCGCGACATCCGGCGGGCAGGATGCGCGGCAAGTTGCCGGGGAGGCCGCCGCCGGTGATGTGCGCCATGCCACGGACGGCGCGCGGCGTGGTGGCGAGGATCTCGCGGACCGGACGCACGTAGATGCGGGTCGGGCGCAAGAGCTCCTCGCCGAGCGAGACACGGAGCTCCGCCGGGACGGTGTCGAGCGAGAGCCGCGCGCGCTCGAGCAGCACGCTGCGCGCGAGCGCGTAGCCGTTGCTGTGCAGGCCCGCCGACGGCAGCCCGATGAGGGCGTCGCCGGGGCGGACGCGGCGGCCGTCGAGGACGGCGGCGCGCTCGACCACGCCGACGGCGAAGCCGGCGACGTCGTACTCACCGCGCTTGTAGAATGACGGCAGCTCGGCGGTCTCGCCGCCGACGAGGCTACAGCCGGCGAGCCGGCAGCCGCGTGCGATGCCGCGGACGAGGGCCGTGCCCTGCCGCACGTCGAGGGCGCCGGTCGCGAAATAGTCGAGGAAGAGGAGCGGTTCGGCGCCGACGGTGAGGAGATCGTTGACGCTCATCGCGACCAGATCGATGCCGATGGTGTCGTGCCGGTCGAGGGCGAAGGCGATCCGGAGCTTGGTGCCGACGCCGTCGGTGCAGGTGACCAGGAGCGGGTGCCGATATCGGCTCGGGATGCGCGCCAACGCGGCGAAGCCGCCGACGCCGGCGAGGATCTCCGGGCGCCGCGTCGCGCGCGCCAGCGGGGCGATGCGCCGTACGAGACGCTCGCCGGCGTCGATGTCGACCCCGGCCGCCGCATAGGTGGCCGGACGCATGGCGGCGCTCACCGCGGCGTCGACGCCGTGCTACGCGCGGTCGCTCTCATCGACGCGGATTAGGACCCGAAAGGCTCGGCGCTGTCAACGTGCAGCGGCCGCTCGGCGGCGATGCCGGCCCGACACGCCGGGACGCGGCCGCCGCCCTCGCCCTCGTGCGCGAGGAGCACCGTCCATCCACGGCAGGCGGCGAGCAGTTCGCCGGGCCGGAGAAGGTACGCGGGATTGCGGGGATGACCGTGGCGCTCCTGGCCGACCATGAACGTCTCCATGACGAGGACACCGCCCGGTGCGACGGCGGTGCGCAGCGCGGGGAGGAGCGACCGCTCGAGGAAGTCGACGACGATCACCACGTCGAAACGCGCTACGGGAAGCGGCCAGCGCGTCACGTCGGCGACCACGCCGTCGATCGCGAGACCGCCGGCGCGCGCCCGGAGCGCGGCGACCGCCGTGCGCGCATGATCGACGGCGACGACCCGGTAGCCGCGGGCGGCGAGCGCGAACGCGTGGCGGCCGACGCCGCAGGCGACGTCGAGCGCGCGCCGCGGTGTCGTCCTGGCGGCGTTCCCGCGACCCGCGATCACGTCGAGCGCCGCGACCACGAACGGCGACGGCGGTCCCCACGTCGCGCCGCGGCGGTAGCGATCCTCCCATTCGCGGCGGTGATCGTCGCTCACGTACCGGGTTCATAGCGCGCGTCGGCGACGCGGGCGAAGGTGAGGACGTCGACGGCGCGCGCGCCGTCGCCACGGAGCGCGCGCGCCGCGGCGCATGCCGTGGCGCCCGAGGTCCAGACGTCGTCGACGAGGAGGACGTGCCGACCGCGCGCGCTACCGGGTCGGCGTACGACGAACGCGCCGTCGACGTTGGCGCGCCGGGCGGCGACGGCGAGCGCCGTCTGCGATGAAGTGTCGCGCGTACGGACCAGCAGGCGGACGGCGACGGGCCAGCCGAGCGCTCGAGCGAGCAGGAGCGCCAGCATCGCACTCTGGTTGAAGCCGCGCTGGCGCAGGCGCACGACGTGCAGCGGCACCGGTGCGACGAGCGGTGCTCCGAGCGTCGCCGGCACGCGCGCCAGCATGGCCTGTGCGAGGCGCGGCGCCAGGCGCCAGGCGCCGCGATACTTGAAGGCGTGGAGCGCCGCGGCGATCGGGTGGCGGGTGGCGCCGGTGTCGTAGCGGGCGAACGCGCGCGCGCAGCGCACCGGCGCATCGTCGGCGGCGGCGGAGCGGGCGCAACACGATCCTTGGGCGAGTGGACGCCCACAGCGCTCGCACTCGGGCGGACCGAGCGCGTTGACGCCGTCGCGACACGCGTGACAGAAGAGGACGTGCGCCGGGACGATCGCGGCGCAGGCGGCGCAGCGCTCGGGACAGAGGACGTCGGCGACGTCGCGCGCCAGGCGCTCGAGAACGCGTCGCATGCGATACCTCCGTGCGGGCCCGGGGGCCACGACCGTATGCGACGGCGACTGGCGGTGCAACGTGCGATGCCGGTACTGCGGAGAACGCTCGGGACTGTTGCGCCGCCGGTGCGACGACTGCACCGCGCTCCTCGACCTCTACGCGCGGCATCGTGGCGAGCTCGGTTTGAGCCAGCTCGTCGATTGTTTCATCGCGACCGGCGTGGCGCGGACGAAGATCGAGGCCGTCCTCGCCGCCGACCCCGAGGGTGAGGGGGCGCTCCGCGACCGCATCACCGCCGACATGGCGAACCGCCTGCTTGCCGAAATGGGCGTGGCGCCCGGTCAGACCGCGGCCGACGTGCGGCGGCTCCGCGAGCGCGGCGGCGGATCGGCGTCGACCGTCCGACCCGGAGGAGACGCCGCACCGCCTCCAACGCGACGCCGCCCGTCGTAGCGACGGGCCGCCGCAGCAGGGCGGACACGCGCGACGGTCGTCGAGAGCTACCGACGCAAGCGGTCGAAAGCGGCTGGACAGAACGCCTGCCGCGCCGGTACACTTTTCACCAAGCAGTGCCGGAGGGGCAGAAAGGACGCCGCCATGCGACGTTTTCTGGCCGGTCTGCTGCTCGGGCTGGCATCGATGTATTGGTATGCATACCAGAAGGACACCTTCTTCTCGGGGGTGAAGGGATGGTTCGCCAGCGCCTCGCACGATGCGGACGCGCCTGCGAAGGTGGAGAAGGTCTTTTCGCCCCGGCGTTGACGGCACGCGCAGCGGCAGCCGGAGGAGGCTGTCGGCGCGTGGAGGTGCACAGGGATGGTGACCGAAGCGACGCTGCGCGACGATCTCCAGACCGCCATGAAGGCGCGCGACATGGCGACCGTCTACGTGCTGCGCGGCCTGCTCGCCGCGATCGCGAATCAACGCATCGAGAAACGCGTCGCCGAGCTCGGCGAAGCCGAGATCCTCGCGCTCACCCAGCGTGAGGCGAAGCAACGCGAGGAGGCGGAGGCATACGCACGCAATGCCGGCCGCGACGACCTGGTCACGCAGAACTCCGCCGAGCGTGCCATTGTGGCGCGCTATCTCCCGGCGCAGCTTGAGGATGCCGAGCTCGCCAACCTGGTTCGCAGCTGGCTCGCCGACGGCCTCCGGGCGATGGGGTCCATCATGGCCCGCTTGAAGGAACGCCACGCCGGGCAGTACGACGGCAAACGGGCGAGCGAGATCGTGCGCTCCATTCTCGCTTCGAACGACTGAATCGTTCCGTCAGACTGGTTGCGACCGAACGCCGGGAGCGCGCCGAATCGACTTCGGCGCGCGACGCCCATCGCGAGCGCAGTGAGCGGGGGCGAAATCGACAACGAACTTTGACTTGCCGGACACGATGCGATTAGCATCGTCGCCCTCGGGGGATCACGGATGGAACTTCCGGTCGTTACGCGCCTGAAAAAGGAGCTGCAGGAGCTGCTGCACGAGCTCAACGTCAAGCTCCCGAAGGAGCTGCAAGAGGCGGCGGCGCACGGCGATCTTTCCGAGAACGCCGAGTACGAGGCGGCCAAGTCGCGCCAGGAGTTCGTGCGCGCGCGCATCGGGCAGATGCAGGGCCGGATCCGGGAGCTCGCGATGTACACGCTCGCCTCCATTCCGCGCGGCGTCGTGGCGTACGGGAGCCGCGTGACCGTCGAGAACACGGAGGAGGGCGCGACGGTCGAATACCGGATCGTCTTCCCGGAGGAAGTCGACGTGGCGGGCGGCGCCATTTCCCTCAGCTCGCCGATCGGGCGCGCGCTTCTGAATCGCGGCGTCGGGGACGAGATCGAGGTGCAGACACCGGGCGGGAAACGCAGCTATCAGATCGTCGCGCTCGTCACGTTGCACGAAACCGTCGCGGAGATGTCCGAGCGCGGCGCCTGAGCAGGGAGTAGCGGATGGCGTATCGGAATCTTGCCGAGATGTTCTTCGATCGCGCGGCGATACGGGCAGCCAAGCCGCGCTACACCGTGAAGCGCGACGGTACCTGGCGCCAGGTGACGTGGGAGGAGGTGGCAACCGCGGTCCGCGAGACGGCGGCGGGCCTCGTCGAGCTCGGAATCACGCCGGGACAGAAGGTCGCGATCCTCGCTTCGACGCGACCGGAATGGATGGAAGCGGACCTCGCCGTGTACGCGTGTGCCGGCGTGTCGGTTCCCATCTATCAATCCAACCTGCCGCACGAGTGCGGCTACATTCTCGCGAACTCGGAGTCGCGCGTGTGCTTCGTCGAGAACGCGAAGCAGCTGGAGAAGATCCGTACGGCGCAACGCGAGGGGTTCGAGCTCGATGGGACGCGATGCGCCGTCGAGATGGAGCGCATGATCCTCATGGACGGCGACCCCGACGCTGACGACGTCGTGACCCTGCGCGAGGTCCGTGCGCGCGGGCGCGCGGCGCTCGAGCGTCTCGAGGAGACGCTGGCGGCGCGCATGGCGGGGCTTGGACGGGACGATCTGGCGACGATCGTCTACACCTCGGGCACGACGGGTCCGCCCAAAGGGGTCATGCAGACCCACGGCAACCACCTCGCGTCGCTCGAGGCCGTCGGGGCAATCGACCTCGCGCGCGAGGGCGAGATCGACTTCCTCTTCCTGCCGCTCGCCCACTCGTTTGCGCGCATGCTCGAATACTACGGCCTGTGGGTCGGTACGACGACCGCGTTCGCCTCGTCGATCGACGCCCTCGCGCAGGAGATCGCGGAAGTGCAGCCGCACGTCATCCCTTCCGTGCCGCGTATCTTCGAGAAGATCTACGCGCGCATCATGAGCACCCGCGAGTCGAGCGGTGCGGTCAAGCAGGCGCTCTTCGACTGGGCGGTCGGCGTCGGACGCGAGCGCAGCCTCGCCGAGCAGGAGCGCCGGCCGGTGCCGCTCCTCGTATGGGCGCAGGCGGCGGTGGCCGACGCGCTCGTCTTCTCGCGCATCCGACAAGTCCTCGGGGGCCGCGTGCGCCTGATGGTGTCGGGTGGTGCGCCGTTGGCACGCGAGATCATGGAGTTCTTCCATGCCGCCGGCATCCTCATCCTCGAAGGCTACGGCCTCACCGAGACGACGCCGACCCTCACCGTCAATCGTCCGGATCATTTCAAGTTCGGTACCGTCGGTCCGGCAATCGACGGCGTCACCCTGAAGATCGCCGAGGACGGTGAGATCCTCGCCAAGGGTCCGAACATCGCCCAGGGCTACTACCACCGTCCCGAGGCGACGGCCGAAAGCTGGGATCGCGACGGCTGGTTCCACACCGGCGACATCGGCGAGATCGACGCCGACGGCTTCCTGCGCATCACCGACCGCAAGAAGGATCTCATCAAGACCTCCGGCGGCAAGTACGTCGCGCCGCAGAACATCGAAAACCTCTTGAAGACGCAGCCGCACATCAGCCAGGCGGTGGTGATCGGCGACAACCGCAAGTACTGCGTCGCGCTGGTCACCGTCGACCTCGACGAGGTCGAGCGTTTCGCGCAGACCCAACGGCTCGAGGTGAAGGACCGCGGGACTCTCGTGCAGCATCCGAAGATCGTCGAGCTGATCGAGGCCGAGGTGCAGACCGTGAACCAGCAGCTGGCATCGTACGAGAGCATCAAATATTTCCGCATCCTCGACCGCGATTTCGCCCAGGAGACGGGCGAACTGACGCCGAGCCTCAAAGTCAAGCGCAAGGTCGTGACCGAGCGCTTCCGCGCCCTGATCGACGAGATCTATGGGTGATTGCGTCGCCGCCGGCTGACGGAGGGTTGGGTACTCGGTCCCGCCCTCGCTTGCGCGGGACGCCGGCACATGTTATCCCCGAGGTAGTTTTTGGCCAAAAAAGTGGGCCCGTGCCCGCTTTTTTCGTTTTGGGGCGCGAATCAGCGTCGGCTAGCCTTCCCCGCGGCGGGGGTTTCCTGAACGGAACTGGTGTTGTGCTCTCGGCCCCCGGTCGCGCAGGCCTGGCTCGCTGCGTCGCGGTGCGTGAAAGAGCAAGCATGGAAACCGATCCGAAAACGATGCGGGTGTGGGAAATCGTCGAGCCGATCGCGCTCGACGCCGGGTTGGAGCTCGTCGATGTCGAGCACCGGCGTGAGGGCCGCGGCACGGTTTTGCGCCTGCTCATGGACAAGCCCGGCGGCGTCTCCCTCGAAGAGCTCGCGCGCGTGAGTCGGGAGGTCTCGGACGTCCTCGACGCGCACGCCGAGGCGGTGCCGGGGGCGTACACGCTCGAGGTGTCTTCGCCGGGCATCAACCGACCGCTGACACGGCCGGCGCATTTCACCGCCTTCGTCGGCAAGCGCGTGTACGTACGGACGCGCCAACCGATCGCGGGCCGACATTCGTTTCGCGGTGTGCTGGCGTCCGTCGACGACCAGGGCATCGTCGTCACCGGCGACGACGCGCAGCCTCACGCGATCACGTTCGATGCCATCGCGCGCGCGCAGTACCAGCACCAGTTCACGCCTGGACCCGGCGGCCGGGCGCATCCGCGCCGGACCGAGCGTCAGGCCGGCCAGCGCTCCGGCGCGCGTTAGGAGGGAGCAGCATGCTACCGGATTTGAACCGCGTCATCGAGCAGGTGAGCAAGGAGAAGGGTATCGACAAGGGCATCATCATCGCCGCCCTCGAAGACGCCATGCTGTCGGCGGCGCGCCGCACGTTCGGGCTCGAGCATCAGATCGAGGCCAAGTTCAACCCGGACATCGGCGAGGTGGAATTGTTCGAGATCAAGACCGTCGTCGACGAGGTCACCGAACCCGCGAACCACATCACGGTGAAAGACGCGAAGGCGACGCTCGATCCCGACGCCGAGGTCGGCGACGAGTTGCTCTCGAAGCTGTCCCAGGAGAAGTTCGGACGCATCGCCGCCCAGGCGGCGAAGCAGAACATCATTCAGCGTGTCCGCGAGGCGGAGCGCGGGATCATCTTCAACGAGTTCAAGGACCGGAAGGGCGAGCTCTTCTCGGGTATCGTGCAGCGCTTCGAGCGCAAGAACATCATCGTCAACCTCGGCCGCACCGACGCGATCCTTCCCGAGAAGGAGCAGATCCCGCGCGAGCGGTACCGGCAGGGCGATCGCATCCGCGCCTTCATCCTCGACGTCGAGCTCACCAGCAAGGGTCCGCAGATCGTCCTCTCGCGCACGCACCCCGGCCTCCTCATCAAACTCTTCGAGCAGGAGGTGCCGGAGATCTACGAGGGAATCGTGGAGGTGAAGGGCGCCGCGCGCGAGCCCGGCGGCCGTGCGAAGATCGCGGTCTATTCCAACGACAGCGACGTCGATCCCGTCGGGGCATGCGTCGGCATGCGCGGCACGCGCGTCCAGTCGGTGGTGCAGGAGCTGCGCGGCGAGAAGATCGACATCGTGCCGTGGACGCAGGACCAAGCGGAGTACGTG
>JBGOSW010000158.1:0-10758 GCA_041476145.1 Binatia bacterium | reverse complement strand
TGATCGAGACGGCGTTCCGCGACCGCTTCCCGGAGCTCCGCGACTTACCGATCGAGCACCGCTGGGGCGGTCCGATCGCGTTCGCGCTCGACTTCCTGCCGGCGGTCGGCCGCACGGGCAGGCGCGGCAACATCCTGTATTCCGCCGGCTATGCTGGGCACGGCCTCGCGCTCGCGAGCTACGCCGGCAGCATGGTCGCGGATCTCGCCCTCGGGCGCGATGGGCCGGGTCACACCCTCTGGTCGCGCCGCGGGATCCCGCTTCCGCCCGAGCCGCTCCGCTGGCTGGTCGTGAAGGGCTTGACGGGCGTGCTCGGCGCCATCGATCGCCGCGTCGATCGCAGCGTGCGCGGCGCCGTCGCGCAACATTAGACGGCGCTTTTCACATCGCGGCCGCGTTCGAGCGAAGGGCGATCCCACTTCGCCAAATTCGCGGCAGCCTCATACGTCGTCTGCAGAAACCGAAGGAGTGTCTCGTCCGGTGCCGGCGACTGCCGGACGACGTCGTATGGCAAAAGGAACTCCCGAAGATCGGTGCTGTAAAATGCTTCGCCAGGCTCGACGGGGGCCGCGGAGAACCCCGCCGGTTCCGGATAGGCATAGGAATAGAACGCGGCATGGGAAACGGGACCTCCACCCGGCCAGAACCCGCAGCTACTCACCTCGTGCGAGTACGCCTCTCGGGCCACCCAGTCCGGGAGGTGCGGAATCCCGCCCGGATGCTCGGGAGCTCTCCGTCCGGAGAAGCGGGTGACCGCCAGATCGGGGGCGCCCCAGAAAAAGTGCACCGGACTGCACTTGCCGATGAATCGAGTACGAAATTGTTTGAACACGCGGTCGGCCTGCACGAGCACTCGCCAGAATCGGTTGGCGTACTCGCGATCGTACACGCGGTGCGTTTCATCCTGGTCGAAGCGGATGGGGTCGGCGACCTCGTTGGGTGTCCGATGAATGCCGACCTGAAGGTCGAGTTTGCCCATCTCCGCCATGAGGCGGGCGTAGAACGCCGCGACTGATTGCGGTTCGAGCGCAAACCCAGCGGCGCCGCCGTCGCTCGACTGCACGATGAGCCGATGATCGACGAAATCGAAATCGATCTGGAAGGTCCGCGCGCCGTAGGGGATGGGAGACGTGGTGAGCCCGCGTGCCGTCACGTAGAGCGTGACGTGCCAGGAGTGATTCGTCCAAGGACTCTGGGCAAGGCGAACCTTGCCGACGATCTGGGTCCACAGGTGCAGTGTCGCGTACGTCCCGCCCCAAGCGTCGAGGGGCAGGCTCGGCCATGACTCCACACGTGAAGTGGCGAGGGCGGTCATGAGAATCAGGCGGAGCTGAGTACCGAGACGGAGACGCTCCGCAAGCGCCTCCTGCTCACCTCGGGTGATGAGTCGTGGCGGCGCATTGAACCGAACGTCGTCGCCGACGAAGCGCGGAATCACGTGCAGATGGAAGTGGAAGACTTCCTGCCCGCCCGCCACGTCGTTGTGTTGGCGCAGCACCATGCCGTCGGCCGAGAAGGCCTGCTTGGCCGCCCGGGCGACGCGCGCCGCGGTCATCAAGATCGGACCGGCGAGCTCGTCGGGCAGACTGTAGAGATCGCGCACGTGCCGGCGCGACACCACCAGGACGTGTCCGGGGTTCAACGGCACCGGGCTGATCAAAACGAGAACGTCGCCGGTTGCGGAGACGACGGAGGCTTTGGCAGTGCCGTCGACTACCCCGCAAACCCAGCACGGTCCCTGTTCGCCCGCGAGCCAACGACTAGATTGGGTCATCTGAAAACCTCGCATCCGAGTCGCGAACCGGTCGCAATCGTCGGCGTTGTCGGCGTAGCGCGGAACGAACGCTGCCATCGATCTCGGGTCTCCGACGGACACCACCGTATTCTCTGTGCATCATATGATACTGCGAGTGGCCTTCTCATGAATCTATTCGCCCCCGCCAGTGGCATCTGTGGAAACGAAGGTATGCTAGACGCACTTGTCATCCGGAACCGGCGGATTCAAGCATGCCGATCGCTTGCCGACACTCAATCGCACCTCGTGCATACGAATGAAGACCGGCAGCAGCTGAACACGACTGGTTCCGGTGTGTCTGCCGGCGAGTTCAGTGCGCGAGGGCAGCAAGGGAATGAGCCTCGCGAAAGGACGGACGTGACGAAGATGAAGAAATGGATTCTTCTTCTCGTGATGGTGTGCGCGGCATGTGGCGATGGAGGTAGCGGCGGTGGCAGCGACAGCACGGGGGATGACCCCGCCCTGCCAAGGCGCGACGATCCCGCGTTTGGCAGTGTGGGCAACGTGCTGATTTCGGATCGCTTCTTCGATATCGATGCAATGCGCGACGCAGTGTGGATCGGGTTCAATCGTCAGCAGCAATGGGACGGCTTCATCGCCGTCAACCAACGCGCGCCGCAAGAGGGCTTTCTCCCGCAGATCGGCGGACGTCTGATCGCCGATGCGAGCCATCATCTTGGGTTCTACTTTGATCCCGATTCGACGGGGGCAGCAGAAGCCGTGTTGACGGACGAACAAACGGTCATCGATGTGTTGAAGAGGGACCCGCAAGGCGCCGCGCAAACCCCCTTCTTCGGGTGGTTCATACCGGCATCCGTCGAAAAGATCGTGTCGACAAAGAAATAACGCATCGCGAGCCTCGTGGGCGGTGGGACTCCTCACCAGCCGCGACTCATGATGTCGCTCATCGTGAGCACGATCATCGTGCCGAGCCAGAAGAATCCGATGCCGACGAACACGAGCGTCAGCCGCGAAGTGTAGCGCAGGTGCATGAAGTAGAGCAGCACCAGCGACGCTTTGACGACCGCGATGGTCAGCGCCACCGCGACGTTGAACCGCCCGAGGTCGACGAACGCGACGACGGTCGTGATCCCCGTGAACGCCAACAGCGCGAGGAAGACGCCGAAGTAGACCGCCAACGGCACGACGTGGTCGTGCGGCGCGGCGTGCTCGGTCATGTGCTCCTCCCCGGTCACGAGTGGCGCTCGATGAGATAGAGCAGCGGGAAGAGAAAGATCCACACGATGTCGACGAAGTGCCAGTAGAGGCCGGTGAGCTCGACGGGCGTGTAGTACGACGGCCCGAAGCGGCCGCGAAGCGCCATGACGGCGAGGACGGCGAGGAGGCCGACGCCGATCACCATGTGGAGCGCGTGCAGGCCGGTCATCAGGAAGTACAGGCAGAAGAAGAGCTCGGCGTGCTGCGCGTCGGGGCCGTCGTAGTGAAACGACGGGCCGGGGACGTGATGCTCGTGGAACTTCTGCGCGTACTCGACGCCCTTGAGGCCGAGGAAGACGCTGCCGAGGACGATCGTGGCGCAGAGAAAGAGCGCGACGAGGCGGCCGTTGCGGCTCACCTGGGCGGTGTGGACGGCGAGCGCCATGGTGAGGCTGCTGCCGATCAGCACGGCGGTATTGATGGCGCCGAGGGTGATGTCGAGGGTGGCGCTCGCGTGCCCGAAGGCCTCCGGGTAGAGCGAGCGATAGACGGTATAGATGGTGAAGAGCCCGCCGAAGAAGAGGATCTCGGTGACGAGGAAGACCCACATCCCGAGGCCGGAGGCATCGTGCTGTTGCACGGCATCGTCGAACTGATGGGCGGTCGCCGCGGGCAGCATGCCGACGTGATCAGACACCTTCCGCCTCCTCGCCCGCGTAGCAGTAGGCCGGTGCGGTGACGATCGGCGTCACCGCGAAGTTTTCGGTCGGCGGCGGTGACGGGGTCTGCCACTCGAGGCCGGTCGCCTGCCACGGATTGGCGGGCGCGCGCGCCCCGTAGCGCAGCGACCAGAGGAGATAGCCCATCGGCAGCAGGTAGCCGAGGCCGAGGACCGACGCGCCGGCGGTCGACATCACGTTCAGCACCTGAAACTCGTCGGGGTAGACGTGATAGCGCCGCGGCATGCCGAGATAGCCGAGGATGAACTGCGGGAAGAAGGTGAGGTTGAAGCCGAGGAAGACGACCAGCGCGGCGACCTTCGACAACGCCTCGGGATACATCCGTCCGGTGATCTTCGGCCACCAGAAGTGAATGCCGCCGAGGTACCCCATGAGCGCGCCCCCGACCATGATGTAGTGGAAGTGCGCGATGACGAAGTAGGTGTCGTGGACGTGGACGTCGAGACCGAGGCAGGCGAGAAAGAGGCCGGTGAGCCCGCCGATCGTGAAGAGGCCGATGAAGCCGAGCGCGTAGAGCATCGGCGCCTGGAAGGCGATCGAGCCGCGGTAGAGCGTCGCCGTCCAGTTGAAGACCTTGACCGCCGACGGGATCGCGACTGCGAAGCTCAGGAACGAGAAGATCAGGCTCGCGTACGCCGATTGCCCGGAGACGAACATGTGGTGTCCCCACACCAGGAAGCCGAGGAACGCGATCGCCAGGCTCGAGATGGCGATGAACGAGTAGCCGAACGGCGACTTGCGCGCGAAACAGGTGATGAGCTCGCTCACCACACCCATGCTCGGCAGGATCATGATGTAGACGGCGGGGTGCGAGTAGAACCAGAACAGGTGCTGGAAGAGGATCGGGTCGCCGCCGATCGCCGGGTCGAAGATACCGATGTGAAATGCGCGCTCGACACCGACGAGCGCCAGCGTGATCGCGATCACCGGCGTACCGAGGATGAAGATGACGCTGGTCGCGTACGTCGCCCAGATGAAGAGCGGCAGGCGGAACCAGGTGAGGCCCGGGGCGCGCATGCGGTGAATGGTGACGATGAAGTTGAGGCCGGTCAGGATCGACGAGAAGCCGTTGATGAAGATGCCGACGGCGGCGGGGATCACCTTGGTGTTGGCGCCGACCGTGCTGTACGGCGTGTAGAACGTCCACCCGGTGTCGACGCCGCCGGTGAACACCGCCCACAGCGTGAAGAGCGCGCCTACCAGGTAGATGTACCAGCTCGCGAGGTTGAGCTTCGGGAACGCGAGGTCGCGCGCCCCGATCATCATCGGCACCAGGAAGTTCCCGAGCGTCGCCGGGATCGACGGGATCAGGAAGAAGAACACCATGATGATGCCGTGCATGGTGAAGAGCTTGTTGTAGGTGTCCGCCTGCACGACGTCGGCGGCGGGGGTGAGGAGCTCGAGTCGGATCATCAGCGCGAAGACGCCGCCGAGGAAGAACATCACGGTGATCGACCCGAGATAGAGGAGCGCGATGCGCTTGTGATCGACCGTCAGGAGCCAGGAGCGGATCCCGTAGTCGACGTTCAGATAGTTGGTGTCGCTCATGAGCTCCGTAACGTCTTGATGTAGGTGATGAGCTGCAAGAGGTCCTCCTCGCTCACCAGTCCTTGGAAGGTCGGCATCACCGGCTGGTAGCCGGCGACGATCTTCGCGTCCGGGTTGAGAATCGACTCGCGGAGATAGCCCTCGTCGGCCGCAACGCTGGCGCCGCTCTGCAACGGCACCCGGCTCCCGAAAACGCCGGCCAAGGGGGGGCCGAGCGCGCTCGGCTCGTTCTTGTGGCACGTGACGCAGCCGAGATTGTTGAAGAGCACCTCGCCCGCAGCCGCGACGGAGGCCGCAGCCGGCGTCGCGTTTGCGCCCGCCGCCGCGTTCGCGCCGGGTGCTCCCTCGCCGGAGAGCCAGGCCTGGTAGTCCGCCGGCTCCATGACGACGATGCGGCCGATCATGCGCGAGTGCTCCGTTCCACAGTACTGCGAGCAAAAGAGATGGTAGCTGCCGACCGCGGTCGCCTCGAACCACTCCTCGGTGTAGCGCCCGGGGACCGCATCCTGCTTGATGCGAAACGCCGGAACGAAGAAGCTGTGGATCACGTCCTCGGAGGTGAGCGTCAGCTTCACGGGCCGCCCCACCGGCACGTGCAGCTCGTCGATCTCGCGCCGACCCTCGAGGTGCTGCACCTTCCACATCCACTGCCGACCGACGACGAAGACGTCGAGCGCGTTCTGCGGCGGCGTCTTCAGCGACACGAAGAGCTGCGCGCCCCAAAGGAAGATCATCATCGCGATGCCGAACGGGACGATGCTCCACGTGAGCTCGAGCGCGAGCGAGCCCTCGATCAGCTTCGGTTGCTCGTCGTCGGAGCGGCGGCGGTACTTGAACGCGAAGACGACGATCAGCGTCGCGATGAGGATCGCGAAGAAGGCGCTGACGCCGATGAGGAAGAGGTAGAGCGCGTCGACGCGTCCCGCGTGCGTCGAGGCCGCCACCGGAAAGAGCCCGAGCTTCTCGAGCATGCTCAGCTTCTCCCCACCGGACGCGTCTCGCGCCGGCGCATCACGAACACGAAGCCGGCGAGCGCGAGCACGGTCACGAGCCCGCCGGCGCGGACGAGATTCATCGCGATCGCGCCGTATTTGCCGGTCGCCGGATCGTAGCGGTAGCAGTAGAGCAGCAGGTGATCGACGGCGGTACCGATCTTGCGATCGGCGGCGTCGATGAGGCCGAAGCGCAGGTCGCGCGGCGAGTACTCGAGGCCGAAGAAGTAGCGCGCGACCCGCCCGTCTTGCGTCAGCACCATGATCGCGGCGGCGTGCGCGAACTGCTGCTCCTCGGGCACGTAGGTGTAGTGAAAGCCGACGGCGCGTGCGAGGCGCTCGATGGCATCGGCGTCGCCGGTGAGGAAGTGCCAGCCCGCGGCGGCGCCCGGCCGATCGTACTCACCGAGGTAGGTCGCCTTCTTCGTCGCCGCGAGCTCCGGCGTCTCGCGCGGATTGAAGCTCACGGTCACGATCTCGAACTCGCGACCGGGATCGAAGGCGAGGACGCGGAGCGCGCGCACCAGCCCGTTCAGCACCAGCGTGCAGAGCATCGGGCACTGGTAGTAGACGAGCGTCAGGATCACCGGGCGCCTGCCGAAGTATCGACCGAGGCTGACGGGCGTGCCGCTCTCGTCGCGAAACGCGAGGTCGAGCGGCACCTGCGCGTCGAGCCGCTGGTCGATCGCGACCTCGCGCAGCGCCGGTGGGCGCGTGTCCGCAAGCGGCGGCTGCGAGCCTCCCGCGGCGGATCCGGTGTCGTTCGCCGCCGGCTGCGCCGTCTCCGCCGCGCCGTGCGGCGCGATCAGGAGGAGCAGCGCCAGCGCCGTGCCCATCGCGCGACGGCGCCGCCACGTCACGGCGGAGGTCGTCATGGCGTCGTACCAGCGTCGGGCGCGGCATTCGCCGCGGCCGCCGGCACGGCGGCCCCCGGTAGGCCGCGCGTCGCCAGCAGCTCGATCGCGCGCTCGATCGGAATTCGCGCCACACCCGCCCGGCGGTCGACCCACGCATAGCCGTGCAGGAGCCCGTCCTCACGCGCGCGCAGCTGCCGGAGGTCGTCGCGCGGCGCCACTTGCAACCGCGGCGCGGGCGGCGCCTGGCGCCCGTGGGACGCGGCGAGCGGGCTCGCCGGCTGGCTGGCGCGCTTCTCGCGGGCGGTGAACGCGCCCAGCAGCACGTACATCAGCACCTGCGCGAGGACGGCCGCGACCGCGAGCCCGACGAACGCGAGGACGATCGGCTGCACGCGCACGTCGCGCGACTCGTGGCCGACGCCTACGTCGCGCACGTCGCTCACGCAGCCTCCAGCGCCGGCAGGCAGGGATCGTTCACCGGGACGAGCGGCCGGGTCCCGAGTTGCCACACGAATACCCAGAGCCAGAGGCCGCCGATCGCGAACGGAGTGACGAAGTCGAGCCAGTGCAGCTCGAGACCCGCGGACCCTTGCGTCGGGCGCACCAGCCAAAAGGTGTCGACGAAGCGCGCGACGATGAGCATGCCGGCGACGAGCGCGAGCGCCCGCGGTCGCCGCTTCACGTCGCGCGACAGCAAGACGACGAACGGCAGCATGAAGTGCGCGAGCGCGAGGAGGATGCCGACCCACAGCCAGCCGCCTTGGATGCGACGCAGATACCAGGGGATCTCCTCGGGCAGATTGCCCGACCAGATGATCAGGAACTGCGAAAAGGAAAAGTACGCCCACAACATCACGAACGCGAGCATGAGCTTGCCGAGGTCGTGGAACTGATCGGGCGTGATGATGCGCGACAGCGGCGGACGACGCGCGAGTATCGCGGCCACCGGAATGACGAACGCGAAGGCCGCGAGCCCCTGCCCGCCCATGAGCAGGATGCCGTAGATCGTCGACGCCCAGTGTGGGTCGAGGGACATCGCCCAGTCGATCGCGGCGAAGGTCTCGGTGAAGCCGTAGAGCACGAGGCCGGCGCGGCTCAGCATCTCGAGACGGCGCTCGAGACCCGGCTCGGGACGGGTATCCTGCGTGAGCGACCAGCGATTGAGGAAGTGCATGACGCTGATCCACACCGCGAAGTAGAACGCGGCGCGGACGAGGAAGAACGGGACGTTCAAGTAGATGTGCTGGTGCTGCAGCAGGGCGTCGTGCGCGACCGCCTCCGGCCGCGCCCACACGTAGAGGTACGGAAGCCCGAAGGCGAGCGGCACGAAGAGGACGGCCATGAGCGGCAAGGTGCGGGTGCCGGACTCGAGGATGCGGCGCACGACGGCGCCCCAGGCGCCGCCGGTCACGTATTGCACCATGAGGATCGCGAGAGAGCCGAGCGCGATGCCGAACCAAAAGAGATACGCGACGAGATAGGCGCGGAAGAACGCCGCCGGGTCGAGTAACGCGCCGGCGACGCAGAGGAGGATCGCGCCCGCGCCGACGGCGCCCGCGACGCGCTGCACGCGCACGAACACGTCGTCGGGCGCGAGACGGAGCCCGGGCATGGCGGGATCAAGACGCGCCATGGGCCTCTTCCGGTGACGGCGCGTCGAGCGCGCCACGGTCGGCGGGCGGGACGTCGTCGACGCTCGCGTGCTGGCTGAGCTGCAAGGCGCGAACGTAGGCGGCGATCGCCCAACGATCGTCCGCCGGAACCTGCGGCGCGTAGCCCGGCATCGCTCCGAAACCGTTCGTCATCACGCCGAAGACGTAGCCGAGCGGCACGCGCCGCAGCCGATCCTCGTGGAGCGACGGCGGCGGCTTGTAGCCGCGCTGCACGATCATCCCGGCGCCGGTGCCGGCGCGGTCGTGACAGGGCGAGCAGTAGATATCGTAGCGCTCGTGACCGCGGTCGAGGACGGCGTGCGTCAGCGGAAACGGCAGCGCGCTCACGTAGCCGTCCGGCGACTTGCCGGTGTAGAAGGCGGTGTCCTCGTGGAGCTGACCGCGCGCCACCGTGCCCGCAACCAGGTGGCGCGAGGCGCGCCCGTCCTTGAAGAACGTGCTAGCCTCGTAGGGATCGTAGCGGGGCGCGTCCTGCATGTCGCGGCGGCAGCCGCCGCCCGCGAGCATGACGACGCCGACGAGCACGGCCCGCACCAGCACGGCGCGCATCAGTGCGCCACCTCGGCGATGCTCTGCGGATCGAGACGCTCGAGAAATCGCCGGGTGATCTCGCGATCGAAGTGCGGATCGACGGCCTCGATGCAGAGGAAGAATTGATCGCGCGAGGCAAGCGCGAAGCGCGGCACGTTGAAGACCGGATGATAGGGCATCGGCAGCCCGTTGAGCGCGAGCATCCCGAGGACGGCGGAGAGCGCCGCGAAGAGGACGGTGGTCTCGAAGGTCACCGGGATGAACGACGGCCAGCTGTGCAACGGCCGCCCGCCGACGTTCAGCGGGTACTCGACGACCGACGTCCAGTACTGGAGGAGGTAGCCGACGAGGCCGCCGGTGACGCCGCCGCCGAGCACGATCATGGACACTCGGCGATCGTGGAAGTGCAGCGCTTCCGCGAGTTCCTCGATCGGAAACGGCGAGTACGCGTCCATGACGCGATAGCCTGCGGCGCGCGCTTTGCGCACCGCGGTCACGAGCTCGGTCGGGGTGTCGAACTCGGCGAGAAGCCCGTAGATCGGCGGCCGCTTCACGACGCCTCCTCCTCCACCTCGGCCCCCGGCACGAGCGTTCGCATCTCGAAGATCGAGATCATCGGCAGGTAGCGGATGAAGAGGAAGAGCAGGCTCAGGAAAAGCCCCATCGAGCCGAAGAGCATCGACCAATCGTAGATCGAGCCGCTGTACATCCCCCACGACGACGGCAGGAAGTCGCGATGCAGGCTCACCACGATGATGATGTAGCGCTCGAGCCACATGCCGAGGTTGACGATCAGCGACACGACGAAGAGCGCCGGAACGTTCGCGCGCACGCGCCGGAACCACAGCAGCTGCGGGATGACGACGTTGCAGGCGATCAGCAGCCGGTACTGCGGCGCGTACGGACCGCTGAAACGGTTGAGGATCATGAAGCTCTCGTACGGATTGCCGCCGTACCAGGCCATGAACGTCTCCATCATGTAGCCGTAGGCGACGATCAAGCCGGTCGCGAGCATCACGCGCGCCATGTTGTCGAGGTGGCGCATCGTAAGGAAGTCCTCGAGGTTGTAGAACTTGCGGATCGGGATCGCGAGCGTCATCACCATCGCGAACCCGGAATAGATCGCGCCGGCGACGAAGTAGGGCGGGAAGATCGTCGCGTGCCATCCCGGCACCACCGAGACCGCGAAGTCGAAGCTGACGATGGTGTGCACCGACACGACCAACGGCGTCGACAGCCCGGCGAGCAGCAGATACGCGGTCTCGTAACGGTGCCAGTGCCGCGCCGAGCCGCGCCAGCCCATCGCGAGCATGCCGTAGACCGCCCGTCCGACGCGGCTCGCCGAGCGGTCGCGCAGCGTCGCCAGGTCGGGGATCAAGCCGACGAACCAAAACATCAGCGACACCGTCAGGTAGGTGGAGACCGCGAACACGTCCCAGATGAGCGGGCTGCGGAACTGCGGCC
>JBGOSW010000157.1:0-10790 GCA_041476145.1 Binatia bacterium | reverse complement strand
TCGGCAGCGGTGACACCGAGCAGTTCCTGGTCGTGGTGCACGGGCAGTCGGTCGGGCCGTTCGGCGTCGTCGTGACCGGCAAGTACTCGAGCGCGAGCGCCTTCTGATCCGCGGTCCGCGCCGCGCCTTTCTTTCCTTCGGAGGCGATCGAGGTTAAGGGAGGGCGCGATGGCCCTCGAAGTGTCCGTCGTGATTCCGGCGCGCAACGAGTCGGCCGCGATCGGCGGTTGTCTCGCGGCGCTCGCGCGCCAGAGCGTCGGTGCGGGGGCGCTCGAGGTGATCGTCGTCGCCGCCGGTGAGGACGACACCGCGGGCGCGGCCGAGTGCGCGGTCGCCGGGTTCGGGCGCCTCGAGATCGTGCGGCTGCAGCACGGCAACAAGAACGTCGCCCTCCAGATCGGCTGCGCGCGCGCCACCGCGCCGATCGTCGTCCTGCTCGACGCCGACACCGAGCTCGCCCCGGATGCGGTCGCGGAGCTGGCGCGCGCGGTGCGCGTGGGCGCCGAGCGCGCCGTGCACGGCGCCGCCACGCCGCGCTTCGACACCTGGATCTCGCGCTACTGGGAGCTGAACCGAAAGCTCCTGAAGGACCTGCGGTTCGACGGCACGCTGAGCGGCGAGGTGGTTGCGCTGCGGCGTGCGACGCTCGCTGCCCACGACCTGGCGACGCTCTTCCCCGAGCGGAGGGGCGCGAAGGACGATCTCTATCTCGGTCGCGCGCTCGCGGCGCGCGGATGCCCCATCGGTTACGTGCCGACGGCGCGTGCGACGACCTTGGTGCCGTGGACGCTCGCCGTTCTCGCGACCACCATGCTGCGCAGCCGGCGTGGCGCGATGACGCAGATATCGATCGGCGACGCCGCGATGCAGGCGGCGCTCGCGGCGGCGTTGGTGGGCGGCGTGCCGGCGGCGCTCGTGGCATCGCACTGGTCGCCGGCGCTCGCCGTCCCCTGCGTCGCGCCGCTCACCATCCACGCGGGCGTCCTCGTGCGCCGGGTCGCGGCGCTGCGCCGACTCGGCCTCGGGGACCACTCTCGCGAGCTGCCGTCGTTTCTGCTCCTCGACCTCCTCGGACGCGCGATCAAGGTCTGGGCGTTCATCGAGCACGTCGTCGGACGCGAGGTGTCGCAAGGCTACCGCGGGGGGCGCCCGGGCGAGCTGGGTACACGTCGCTTGCGAGGTGCCGTATGACGGGGCGCCGGTGAGCGGCCGCGAGGGCGTGCCCCCGGTCAGTCTCGCGGCGATCGAGGCCGTGCAGCCGCGTGAGAGCACCGGCCTCACGCAGCGCTTCTGCCGGCCGGTGTCGAAGCACCTCACGCGGTTTTTCCTCGCGCGCGGCGTGCCGGCGGCCGCGGTGAGCGCGATGAACATCGTGGTCGGTGTCTTCGCCGCAGGCTGCCTCGCGTGCCCGGATCTTCGCGTCGCGCTCCTCTTCATCCCGCTGGCATACGTCGCCGAGGTGCTCGACTGCTCCGACGGTGAGGTGGCGCGGGCCAGCGGGACCAGCGACGCGACGTTCTTCTTCGCCGACGTCGCCGGACACTACTTCGTGACGCCGCTCGTCGTCCTCGCCCTCGGCATGCGGAGCGCGGTGCAGCTCACCGCGTTGTGGCCTCTCGCCCTCGGTGCCGTCGCCGCGATCTTCTGCACGCCGACGATCACGCTCTACCGCGTCCGCGCCTCGATCGTGCTCGAGGAGCTGCTGGCGCGCGCGGCGCGCGAGCCGGTCCTCGTTCATTCGCTCCTCACGTCACGTACCGGACGCTTGGCGGGTGATTTCGGCTTCGAACGTCCGACGCACCGGTGGCGGGTGCCGCTCGGCACCGGCATCACGGTGGTCGTGAGCGTGGCGCTGCTCCTCGAGTTCGCGAGCGGGCTGCCGCTCCTGCGCGCGGTGTCGGTCGCGACCGCGGTCGCGTTTCCTCTCGGGCGCGCGCTCGACTATGCGTTGACGATCCGTCGTGGCAAGCCCGCACGCGACCTCCGCCGCATCCTCGGAGCGCCGTGAGCTGGCTCACGGTCACGCTCGCGCTGTATCGCCGCACGCTCACCCGGGCCGCCGAGCTCACGCTCCGCAACTGGCCGGTCTTGGGCTCGCTGTTCGTCTATGCGCTGGCCATGAGCGCGGCGCTCGCGCTGGCGCCGCTCCTCGGGGTGCTCGGTGGATTTCTGCTGAGCCTGGTCTGGGCCGCGTGCGTCGGATCCCTTCTGTACCTGGTGGAGATGATGGTGCGCACCTCGCGCGTCACGCTCGAGGACTTCCGGCGCAGTGCCGGCAAGTACATGTGGGACGTCGTCGGCGTGACCTTCGTCGTCTGGATCGCGTTCCGCCTCCTTGCGCCCGTGCTCGCGACCATCCCGCAAGGGCCGATTCTGCTTCTGGCGCTGAATCTCGTGGTCCTCGTCTTCTTCAACGCCGTGCCCGAGCTGATCTATCTCGGCCGCTGCTCGTCGTTGGAGCTGCTGGGACAGAGCTACGTCTTCATCGGCGAAAACTGGATCGAGTGGTTCCCGGTGACGCTCGCCCTCGGCGGGCTCGTCCTCTGCGTGGCGGCGCTGCCGGTCGCGCCGGCGCTCGCATGGTTGAAGCTCGCGCTCGTCGCGCTGTTGGTCGCCTATACGATGGTGGTGCGCGGTCTCCTTTTCCTCGAGCTCCACGACTCGACGCGGCGCTCACGCGCGTTCCGTCACCGCACGGGCGGCTGAGGACGCACGCCGGTCGACATTCCGCCGCGAAGCACGTATCGACGAGAGACTCGATGCGTTTTCCTCGACAAGTCCCGGGTATTCCACGCCGCTCCGACGTGCACGAGCTGCGGGAGGACGTCGTGTACGCCGAGGTCGACGGCATCCCGCTCCGCTACGATCACTACCGTCCGGTGCGGGTCGACGCGCCGGCGCCGGTGGTCGTGTTCGTCCACGGCGGCGGCTGGATGCACGGCGATCCGAGCCAGGCGGCCGGCAACGCGCTGCACTTCGCGCGTCACGGCATCGCGACGATCGCGCTGTCGTATCGGTTGGCGCCGGCGCATCGGTTTCCGGCGCCGCTCGACGACGTCCGTCACGGCCTGCGGCACGTGCGTGTCCACGCCGACGAGCTCGGCATCGACGCCGAGCGCATCGCCCTTCTCGGTCTGTCGGCGGGGGCGCACCTGGCGATGCTCGCGCATCTGGCGCGCGACGTGCCGGGCCTCGCGCCGGCGCTCTCCGACCCCGCGCTGCGCGACGTCGGCGAGGACGTGCAGGCGGTCGTCGCCCACTATGGTCCCTACGACCTCGGCCGCCGCGCCGTGCTTCCTCCCGAGCTCGACATGATCGGGGCGCTGCTCGGCGCCCGCGGCGAAGATCCCGAGTGGGTGCGGCTGGCGTCGCCGCTACATCACGTCGAGACCGCGCCCGTGACCGCGCCGGTCCTGCTCGTCCACGGCACCGGCGACACGCTCGTCTCGCACCGAGAATCGGAGCGAATGCATCGCGCGCTGACCGGCGCGGGGCGCGCGAGCGAGCTGCTGCTGCTCGAGGGTGCGCCGCACGCGTTTCAGCTCGACTGGCGGGGACGCGCCAATCAGCAGGCGAACGCGGCGATGGACACGTTTCTCACGCGCCATCTGCTGTGAGCGTGGTGCGGCGCGCGCCGGCGGTCAGTCCTCGAGGTCGTCCTTCGGCTCGTCGTCGATGATCGCCGGGTGTTCGATCTCGTGCTGCTGCTCCAACTCTTGGACACGTTCTTCGCGTTCTTGACGGTCCTGCGAGTCGGCGCGGCGCGCCGCGCGTTGCTGCTTGGCCTCGTCGGAAAATGCGTCATTGCTTTCCCCGGCGCCGCTGGAGAGCGGCACCAGGAGCAATCCCAAGGCTGCCACCGTGGTGAGGAGCCTCATGCCGCCCCTCATAGCGCGCTCGGGACGGAAAGCAACCAGGTTCCGGGCCGCGGTGAACCGGCGTCAGTCGCCGAGCGTCTCCCAATGGATCGTCCAAAAGCGCGGCAGGGGCGGCGCGAGCTCGAGGTGGCCCCCGAAACATTGGAAGCTCGGCTTGTGCGACAAGCGCTCGGAGACGAGGTGCAGGAACTCCTCGACGGAACGGCCGCCCGGATCGCCGAGGTCGACGCGGTGACGCTGCTCACACTTGACGCAGCTCACGTCGACGCGCATCGGCGCGAGGTTCAGGCCGACACCGGCGCCCGCCGCGCCGCCCACGGCCGCGCCGCCTCGAGCTGCGCGGCGAGACGAAAGAGCGTCGCCTCGTCGCCGAAGCGCCCCACGAAGTGCGAGCCGACCGGCAGGCCGTCCGCGCTCCAGTGGAGGGGCACCGACATCGCCGGCTGCCCGGTGGCGTTGCAGATCGGGGTGAAGGGGCAGAGCTCGCCGGCGCGAAAGAAGCCTTTGAGCGGCTCCTCCCAACCGGCGTCCAGGGCGCCGAGCGGCAGCGGCGGCTCGCTGAGGACGGGCGTCAGCCAGAGGTCGTAGGTGATGAAGAAGCGCGCGACGTCGCGCGCCACGCGTTGCAGGTCCTGGAGGGCGAGGAGATACCCGCCCGCGTTCACCTGTGTGCCCATCTCGTGGAGCGCCCAGGTGATCGGCTCGAACTGCTCGCGCGTCGGCTTCAGTCCCTCGCGTTCGAGCGTCGCCACGTTCTTCGCGGCTGACGCGGCGTAGAGGGTGATGAAGGCGCGCGTCAACATGACGTCGTCGAAGGCGGGCGCCGCCTCCTCGACGGTGTGGCCGAGCTCCGTGCAGAGCGCGGCGGCGTCGCGTACGGCGCGTTCACACTCCGGGTGGACGGACACACCGACGGTGGCGCGCGTACTGAACCCGATACGCAATCGGCCGGGATCGGCACCGACCTCCTGGAGAAAGGGACGCGCCGACGGCGGCGCCCAGTAAGGATCGCCGACGTCGGCGCCGGCGGTCGCGTCGAGGAGCGCGGCGCTGTCGCGAACCGAGCGCGTGATGGCGTGCTCGCAGACGAGGCCGCTCATGATGTCGCCGTAGTCCGGGCCGAGGGGAGTGCGTCCGCGGGTGGGCTTCAGACCGAAGAGTCCGCAGCACGAGGCCGGAATGCGGATCGAGCCGCCCCCGTCGTTGCCGTGCGCCATCGGCACCATGCGCGCCGCCACGGCGGCGCCCGAGCCGCCGCTCGAGCCGCCGGGCGAGCGCGATAGGTCCCAGGGGTTGCGCGTCGCGCCGTAGGCGACCGGCTCCGTCGTTGGCGGAATGCCGAATTCGGGCGTGTTCGTCTTCCCGGCGACGATCAGGCCGGCGCGCTTGTAGCGACGCACCAGCTCGCTGTCGTACTGCGGGACGTAGTTGCGGAGCACCGCCGCCCCCGCCGTCATGCGGGCGCCGGCGTAGGTCGCGATCAGGTCTTTCAGGAGGAACGGTACGCCGGTGAACGGCCCATCGGGAAGCGGGCCGGCGGCGGCCGCGCGCGCGTCGTCGAAGAGCGGAGTGATGACCGCGTTCAACCGCGGGTTCACTCGCTCGATGCGCGCAATCGCGGCGTCGACGAGCTCGCGTGGGGTGACGGCGCGGCGACGGACGAGCTCCGCTTGCGCGGTTGCGTCCAGCGTTGCGAGCTCGTCGGTGTGCACGCGGGGGTTCGTAGGGTGGTGGTGCACGTTTGTCAATCGAAGTAGCCCCCGTGCGCGCGGCGCGCGGAGCGCGCCGTCCGCGACGACCGGGTCGTGCTCCGGTGGGCGTCGCACCGCGGGCGAAGCCCGCGGTGCTCCCTTGCGCGGCTGCGCCGCGCGACGGGTTCGCGGGGGGATCAGCGGCGTCGGTGGGTGAGGCGGCGGAAGATTAGGAGGTGGCGGACGGCGTCGCGCTGGCGGTTCGCGTGCTCGTAGAGCAGGGCGAGGTTGTAGTGAGCGTCGGCGAGGTCGGGCTGGTGGCGAACGGCGTTCTCGTAGCAGGGCAGGGCATCCTTCGGACGCTCGGCGTCCTCGAGGAGCACGCCCAAGTTGTACCACGCGAGCCCGTTCTCCGGCTCGACGTCGGTCGCGGCGCGGTAGTGGAGCTCGGCGCTCGCGAGGTTGCCGTCGCCGTGCAGCAGCCGCCCGAGGTTGATGTGTGCCGTGATGTGCGTCGGCTCGAGATCGAGCGCATGATGATACGCCGCCCGGGCTTCGAGGGGCGAGCTCTCCTCGAGCTCGATCGCGAGATCGCACCAATCGTCGGCGCTGAGCTCGGTCGCGCGGCGCGGGGGGACGGGTACACGCAGCCGCGCCACCTTGCGCGCGCCGCGCAGCACTTGCCCGGCGTCGAAATTGAAGAGGAACTGTCCGGAGTCGGGTTGCCACCGGCTCGCGCCGTCCCAGGCGACGACGCGACGCCCGTCGGCGTACACCGACAGGCGCGTGATCGACCGTTCACCGATCTGCCGCCGCAACGACGTGAGGACGGCACCGATCTGTCGCACCGGGACACGCTTCTCCAGAAGACCGCGCATCGTCCGCAGCAGCACGAGGTCGACGAAGTCGAAGCGCAAGCGACCGCGGCCGTCGCGTCGGGGAGTGACCAGACCGGCCCCCACGGCTTGGCGGAGACGGCGCGGAGCGACCCCGACGATGCGGGCGACCTGCGCCGTATCGAGGCGGACGCGCGGATCCGCAGCGCCGCGCGCGATCACCTACTTCTTGTGGGCGCGACGCTCGGCCTTGGCGTCGACGCGGCGGCGCGCCGATGCGGCGGGGCGTCGCTTCCCGGCCGGCGCGCGCATCGCGGCAGCATGCGATCGTTTCTCACCCTTCGTACCGCGCTCTGCCAAGCTCTCCTTCAGCGCCTGCATGAGATCGATGACGCGGGCGCGGGCGGGTGATGCCTCCGGCATCCGCACCTCCTCGCCGGCGACCTTCCGATCGACGGCCGCCTTCACGCGATCGCGATACGTGTCCTCGTATTGCTCGGGATGGAACGCCTTCGTCGAGAGCTGATCGATGAGCTTGCGCGCGAGCTCGGCCTCACCCTGACGGATCTTGAGGTCGCCGCCGGTCTCGACGTCGTCGAAGCGCCGTACCTCGTCGGCATAGTACATCGAGTGCAGCGCCAGGCCGGCCTGGTACGGCCGGATGAGGACGAGCTGCTCTTTGCCGTGGCTCGTGAACTGCGCGAGCGCGACCTTCTCCGTCGCGCGCATCGCCTCGGCGAGGAGGTGGTAGGCCTTTTCCGCGCCCTTGTCCGGTCCGAGGTAGTGGGCGTTCTCGAAGTAGATCGGGTCGACGCTCGCCAGCGGTACGAACTCTTGGATGTCGATCGCGTGGCTCGCGTCGGCCTCGAGCGCCGTGATCTCGGGGCCGGTGAACGTCACGAAGCGGCCCTTCTCGAACTCGTAGCCCTTGACGGTCTCTCCGCGCTCGACGACCCGTGCGCAGTGCGGGCAGTAGAGTTGCTGCTTGATGCGTGTGCCGCAAACCTCGTGCAGCATGTTGAAGGCGATCCGTTCGGAATGGGTCGCGACGTAGAGACGCGTCGGGATCGAGACCAGGCCGAAGCTGATGGTTGCCGAGCCGATCGATCGTGCCGCCATGGGCGCCTCCTTAGAGACGACTGCCGAGATTGTCAAATCTGCACGCCACGATACGTGCGGGAGGGGTAGGCGTCGATGCACATTTCGGCGAGCGGACGAGCGACCCCCCGAGCTTCTCATGCGCCATGCGTCGCGTTGCGACGTGCGGAACCTCACGTCGTTTGGGGTGCCGTCCTCCCCTAAGATCGTCGGTACCGGCCCGGGTTCGCAGAATTGACGCGTCGGCGCCCTTGTCCGTAGCCTCGCCGCCGATACGTCGGAGTGCCGTACTCCCACTGCCCAGGAGGCCGAATGCGATCACAGAGCCGTCGTCGCGCGCATGACGTGCATGGACTCGCGATTCTCGCTGCCGCGACGCTCGTCGTCGGTCTCGCCGCTGCCGCCCACGCGGACGCCTTGAGGTGCGAGCGGACCGTTGCGAAGGCGTCGGCGGCCTTCGCGCAAGTGAAGATGAAGGTCTTACAGAAGTGCGAGGACCAAGTCGTCACCCACCGCAGCAGCGGCCCGTGCCCCGATGCGGCCGCTGCCGCGAGGATCGCGAAGGCCGAGAGCAAGCTGCGGCTGGCGCTGAGCAAAGATTGCGGCGGCGGCGATCGCACCTGCGGTGCCGGCGGCGACGACGAAGCGCTCGGCGGCATCGGCTGGAGCGGCGGCGCGTGCCCGAACTTCGAGCACGGCTCCTGCGCCAACGCCGTCACCGACTGCAACGGCGTGAGCGATTGTCTCGTCTGCGTCGACGAGGCGGCGGTCGACCAGGCTATCGGTCTCTACTACGGCGGCGCCGACCTCGGGACGTCGAACCCCGCCGTCCTCAAGTGTCAGCGCGCGATCGGTACGTACACGGCGAAGTTCTTCGAGACCAAGTCGAAGGCGTTGCAGAGGTGCGAGGACGGCGCGCTCACTGGAAGCGTTGCCGGCTCGTGCCCCGATGCGGCGCGGGCGGCGCCCGCGATCGCGAAGGCGGAATCGAAGAAACGCGCCGGAATCTGCAAGTCCTGCGGCGGTGCCGACCGTCTGTGCGGCACGAGCGACGATTTGACGCCGGCGACCATCGGCTTTGCGAGCAGCTGCCCCAACGTGACGATTCCCGGCGGCGCGTCGTGCGGGGGCGCGGTCACGAACCTGAGTCAGCTCGTCGACTGCGTCGACTGCGTGAGCGAGTTCAAGGTCGATTGTCTCGACGCGCTCGCGGCACCGACCCGGAAGAGCTATCCGGCGGAATGTAACGGCGGCGCCGGACCGGCGGCGACGCCGACGCCGGACGGCAGCGGACCGGCGGTGACGCCGACTCCCGGCGGGCCGTGCATCCTTCCAAACCCGATTCCCGAGGTGCTGAGCTTCGTCGGCAAACCCGGCGTCGACCTCGACACCGGCTGGACTGGACAGGCGCACGATCTCATCGCCGACGACGCCGCGCCGCTCAGCGCCGCGCGTCTCAGCAATTGCGACACCAACACCGCATCACCGACCTGCGGCCAGTGCACGCTCGACGGTCCGGTGCTGTTCCCTGGAGCGGTGAAGAACTGCTTCTGCTACAACCTCGCCGACCGCGACGCGAGCAGTTTCACGACCTGCGATCCCGAGGCGCCGTCCACGTGCAGCGGTAGCGGCGAGTCGTGTCAGTGCTTCTACGGTCCGCCGCTGCCGGTTTCCTCGGGTGGAGTGCCGGTGTGCATCGTGAACCGCTACACGGCGGCGCTCACCGGGACGGCGAACATCGCCGACTCCGGACCGCACCCCGGCGAGGGCGCGGCGGTCGTCCATCTCGAGGCCGCGGTGTACAACGGCAGTGCGGTCGAGCAGCCGTGTCCGGTCTGTCGGAACGATCCGACGCCGCGCGACGGTGTGCGCGGCGGCACCTGTAGCGGCGGCGTCCGCAACGGGCAACCCTGCGACGTCCAGGGCGACAACGAGATCTTCGGCCCGATGAGCCTCGATTGCGAGCCGTCGCGCGCGGCGAACGTCGGCAATCTCAACGTCGTCTTCGACACGGCGACGACGGGGACGACGATGCTCGGCACCGGACCGAAGTGCACGGCACCGAACTTCACGTCGCGAACCTGCTTCTGCGACACGTGCGCGACCGCCGCGGCGGAGCCGTGCAACTCCAACGCGGATTGTCCGGGTGGTGCCGCGTGCGGAGGGAAGCGGTGCATCGGCGGCACCAATGTCGGCAGGGCCTGCACGACGATCTCGGAATGCCCGAGCGGCTCGTGCGGCCGATCGGGGCAGGCGACGAGGCCGAACGACTGCAGCGACGTCGTGTGCTCGCCCGACACCTCCGATCCGAATCCCAACGACGGGATCTGCGAGGCGGGCCCGTTCGACAGGTTCTGCAGCACCGAAAGGTTCCGTGGCTGTTCCTCCGATACCGATTGCATGCCGCCGCCCGCCGGGAACTGCGGCACGTGCAAACCGAACCAAACGTGCGTCGGGGAGTTCCGGAACTGCTTCCTCGACCCGATCGTCCGCACCGGGACGCCCGGTCTCCAGAACGCCGTCCTCGCCGCGACATTCTGCATCGCGCCGACCACCAGCAGCGCGATCAACACCGTCGCCGGGCTCCCCGGTCCGGGAGCGCTGGCGCTCCCGGTGCGTATCTTCAAGAGCGGCGCGCAGTGCGGCAACGGCGTCGTCAACTCCGGTGAGCAGTGCGACGGTGCGAACGACAGCGCCTGCCCGGGCGCGTGTCTCCCGAACTGTCAGTGCCCGAAGTGCGGCGATCAGCAGGTGAACCGACCCGGCGAGCAGTGCGACGGCGTCGACGACTCGGCGTGCCCCGGGCAATGCCAGGCGAACTGTACGTGCGCTGCGGTGAGCTGTGGCGACGGCGTCACGCAGGTGGGCGAGGAGTGCGACGGGGCGGACGATGCCGCCTGTCCCGGCCATTGCCAGTCCGATTGCACCTGCGGGCCGTTCTGCGGCGACGGTATCGTCAACGGTAGCGAGCAATGCGACGGCGCCGCATCCGGCGGAGCGTGCCCGGCGAGTGCGTGCCAGGCGAACTGCACCTGCGGGCCATTCTGCGGCAACAACCAGATCGATCCCGGGGAGGAGTGCGACGGCAACGGTACCGGGACGTGTCTCGGCACGTGCCAGGGTGACTGCCAGTGCGCGCCGGTATGCGGCGACAACCATCGCCAGACCGGCGAGCTCTGTGACGGGACCGACGATTCGCTCTGCCCCGGCCAGTGCTCGGCCAACTGTACCTGCCCGGCGCGCGGCAATCTCACGCTGACGGTGGTGCCGGGCGCCGACCTCGATAC
>JBGOSW010000156.1:0-10799 GCA_041476145.1 Binatia bacterium | reverse complement strand
TCACGAGGAAGAGAAACGGACTTCGCGGGCGTAGGGCGAGCGCGACCATCAACGCGACCCCCAGGACGTAGAGTACACGCGGCGCCGACCATCGCGGCGCGCGCAGCTCCGCGAAGAGCATGCCGGCCGTCGCGGTGAGCAGCACGAGCGTGGCGCCGGCGCGGATCCCGTGTTCCGCCGACACGAGCCACCCAGGGAAGAGCCATCGATCGACCCACTGGTCTTGGTAGGCGACCGCTCCGGCGAGGATGTCCGCCACGACGACGAGCACGCCTCCGACGCCCAGCGCGAACAGCCGATCCATGTTGCGCGTGCGCGCGCACGCCGCGCGTCCGACCCGCGTGCGATAGAGGGAAAGCGCGCCGAAATGCTGTGTCGCGAAGTGGTACGTCACGAAGACGTAGTCGATGATCGCGAACGCCACGACGCGTTGCTCACGGCTCCACGGCGACGCGGCGTCCGGGGCGAGGAAGGCAGCGAAGCATCCGGCGGTCACGAGCAGGGGGATGACGACGAATCGCACCGGCTGCGTGCGCACGAGAGGCCGATAGGCTTCCGTGCAGTATGCCAGGTACGTGCTGCACAACCGATGACCGATCCAAAACAGCGCCGTCAGTACGAAGTACAGCAGATCGAGCGGGCTCTCCTCCGGGTCGGCGTAGCCGTGGGAGAGCCACAGGATGATCGGCGCGAGCCAGAGCCCGCTCAGCATCCAGAAGCCGTCCCAACCGGCACCGCGTACCCAGGGTGATCGCTGCCGCACGGCAACGGCGGCGTCGACCTCTGTTTGTGATTCGAGCGCGAACATTGGCGGAATCGGGCCGGCTCACTGCGTCCGCGGCGGCAGCACGTACAGCGTGATGGCGAAGATCAGGTAGACGCCCAATACCAGCACGCCGCTGAACCAGGCGGCGCGGCCGCTGTTGGACACGAGCGACGCGGTCAGCGTGGCGATCAACATCATCACCACGGCCCCGGGCCAGAACTGCAGGTCCATCGGCGACGGCCCGATGGCGTAGCTCGCGAGCACCAGCACGGGGGCCACGAACAACGCGATCTGCGCCGCGCTGCCGAGCGCAATGCCCACACTGAGGTCGAGCCGGTTCTTTCGCGCCCCCGAGAACGCCGACGCCATCTCCGCGGCGCCGCCCACCAGCGCCACGACGATGAATCCGACGAAGGCCGGCGTCATCCCCAGCGCCAGCGCCGCTCCCTGCACCGACTCGACGAAGACCTCGCTGACCATCGCGACGAGCACCGTCACCGCGACGAGCGTGGCGAGCGCCGCGCCCATCGGCCACGGGACTTCTTCCGTTTCCCCGTCTCCTGTTCCGCCGAAGAGTGCGCGATGCGTCTTGAGCGAAAAGAGCAGCCCCAGACCGTAGATCGTGACCAGCAAGAGCGCCAGCCACAAGCTCAGGTGCCGCACGAAGGCCGCCGTCTGCGCAGAAGAATCCGCGCTGCTCAGCGCCGAAGGCACCAACAACGCCACCGTCGCCAGGAACAACTGCATGGACAGGAGCCGCGCCGTCGCCACATTGAACTCCTGCATGTGGTGCTTGAGGCCACCGAGCAGGAACGACGCGCCCAGCATGAACAACGTGTTGGTCACGATCGCACCGGCCACCGACGCCTTCACCAGCATGTACTGCCCGGCTCGCAATGCGGCGAGCGCGATCACCAGCTCGGTGAGGTTGCCGAGCGTCGCGTTGAGCAGTCCTCCGACCGCGTCGCCGGTCTTGGCGGCAACTGACTCGGTGGCATGACTGAGCAATGCCGCCAGCGGCACGATGGCGACGATGGAGAGGACGAAGATCAACGTATGCGATTCGGGGGCGATCTCGTCGCAAACGAACAACGCGGGCACGAACGTCAGCAGCCACAGCAGCGGATTACGACGCGTCTCGATCTGGAGCTGATGCATAGTTATCATGCTCTCCCCGGTGTCGAGTGAAGGGCTATCCCCCCAATACGATGGTTATGAACACGAGCGCGATGCCGACGAGCGTCACACCGGCGCCGATGCGAAACGGCCTCGCGCCGACGATCCGCCCCCACCACACGCCGAGAAGGAACAGCAGTGTCAGCGCGATCAGGTTCGACACCCGAACCGCACGGTTCGGGTTCGACATCACGAGGTAGGGGACCACGACCGGGAGCGTGGCGAGCACGATGACCAGCGCGACGGCCACTCCGCCCAGCACGTCTTCGCGACGAATGCGCGGCTGCTCGGACTGTCCGCGACGGACGATCTCCAGCACCCAGCCATAGATCTGCTCGCGCTCCTCCCGCGTCGTCAGCGACGCGAGGCGGTCTCCGAGCTCGTCGTCGACGTGCCGCAGGGCTGCGGCGTCAGTCGGGGCGGAACGCACATCGCGCATCAGACGAGCCTTGCGTCCGCGCTCGAACAGCGTGGTGAGCACGTACATGACGCCGTCCACGACGGCCCACGCCAGGTTGCATCCGAGGATTCCGATGAATAAAGCGCGATTATCCGCTTTCTCCTCTCCGAGCCGCACCGCGCCGGTGAAGCCGAGCGCCATGATGAGGCCGAACAGGATTTCACCCAACCGATCGACTGGATCCAGGTAACGCCGAACGAACGAGCGCACGTGCTCTACCGTCAGAGGTCGAGATGGGTCCGTATCCCGAGCACCCACACCGTGTCGGCGCGCGGAAGGGCGGGATCGATCAGCTGCATGTCCGGGATGACGTGGAACCACGGCGTCACGGCGAGGTTATAGAAGAGCTCCGCCCCGACTTCGTCGCCCACCTTGAGGCCCTTCAGCAAATCCTCGTCGCTCATTCCCAGGTAGAAAGCGCCGAGTCCCCAGGTATCTCGTTCGCGTCGCGGCAAGAGTCCCTTCCCGCCCAGGCCGCCGGCGACGTTCCATTTCACCGGATTCGGGTTCCCGTCCGAGACACCGAACCGCACGAAGATCCCATAGCCGCCTTCACCGTCGCCTCGCAGATACTGATGCGCGTTGTAGTAGACCGCCCACGTGTCATCGGTCGTGGCGGGAACGGGCCGGCCCGACAAGACGCTCGCGATCACCAGACGCGGGTCGACGGCGATGGCGGTCCGACTGGCGTCGATCCCATAGAGAAACCCGAACGTCTGCGCTCCGGGGCGCTCCCGGAGCGTGTGCGCGAACGTGCCCTCGGTCGAGAAGGTCGTCCCGGCGGTGTGCGCGAACGGGTCGTTGCCCGCGGTCTCCTTCGTGCCGAACACCGAGAACGAGGCGGAGACGCCCTCGGTCGGCTCGAGGAGCACACCGCCTCCCAGCGACACGTTCGGCACGGTGGCGTCCTCGACCAGCGAGTAGAGCATTGCCGAGTTGAGGAAGTGCGAGTTGGACAACGCCGAGCCCGCGAGCTCGTTTTCATCGCCCTCGGCCGTGTCGAGCAAGCCGCCGAAGAGGGCGACCTTTTCGCCGACGTATTGCGTGAAGGTCAGCTTGGTGAGCGCGAGCGCTTCGTCGTCGAAGCGGTCGACGACATTCGGGAACAGCGCGTCGTTATCGACCGCCGATACGGTCCCAGCGCGCTGCAACACCGAGCGCCCGGCGCGTCCTTCCAGTCGCGCCTCGAAGGAGCCGCCGCGCCACAGACCTGCTTTGGCGGTGTCCAGCGCCAGCTTCAGATCTCCTGAAAACGTATTTCCGCTCTCGCCTTCGTCGGAGAATCTCTCGAACAGCGGTCCAGCGAACCCGCCCCCGGCGATTCCCTGAAATGTGTATGTAACGTCGACGTCCACGTTCAGCCCGTACCTGGCCAAGGTGTCACGCGCACCGCCCCAGTTGCCAGTGAGCCCAGATCGCGACGCGAACCCGTCGCGACGTGTGGCACCGGCCGCAGAGACCTCCTCTTGCTGACCGAAGGCGAAGCCCGTCGGCGCGAAAGATATCACCGCGGCCGCTAGCGCCAGAAGACGCACGAAGCACGTGCCGTAGCCCAGGGCCATGCCGGTTCCTCCCTCGTCCGCGCATGCCGCGTCGGTGGGCATGCTGCTCGCGCTGCGCGAACGAGAAGCAAGAAGCAGACCTTCGGACTGGCGAGTTGCGGTGCGATCGACTCGATGCCGGATCGGTCCTTCCGCCCGCTATTCGCCCGCGACCGGCTCAGCGAGCCTCGGCGACGCGTTGATTTTCCCAGGGCCGCGAACGGCGTTCCCGCGGCAGCGATCTTGGACCCGATGACAGAGAAGGACGACTGAAACCGACTACTGACCGACGAGGATCTCAATCGGCTTCAGTTGACGACGTTGCAGTACTATCTGCATGAGACCAACCCCGCGAACGGCCTCATTCGCGATAAAATGGACAGGAGCGCGCCGTCGAGCATCGCGGCGGTCGGCCCGGCGCTGGCATCTCTTCCCATTGACATGTCTCGTCCAGCAAACTAGCGCGCCATCGCATGGAGCTCGTCGAGCTCGCTCGGCGGCGACCGGCACCGGTCACCGCAGCGCGGGTCCACGGGGAGACACGGCATGAAGGGCGGCATCTCGAGGGGCGCACTGCGAGAAGATCGACGCGGTTGCGCGGGAGGGTAAATGGACGATCACGACGACCGCACGCCGCGGAGTGGCGCGCCGGCGGTTCCCGACTGGGAACGCGACCGGCCGTGGATCGTGTTGCTGACGAGTCACTGGCTGACCTGGCTCGGCCTCGTACTCGGGATCACGGCCATCAGTACCTGGCTGTTCGTGCTGCCGACCGAGCTGCACGGCGACGTCGAGAATCCGTACAAGGGCGCCGTCCTCTACCTGATCTTGCCGTTCGTGTTGGTGGCAGGGGTCGCTCTGTCAGCAGCCGGAATCGTCCTTGGGCGATGGCGGATTCAGAAGCGGCTGGAAGCCGTCGTCATGGATCGCAAGACGGCGCTGCACCGACTGATCCTGTTCTTGGTGGTCACGATCGCGGTCAATCTGTTGGTCGGAACCCAGCTGACGTATCGGGCGGTGGAGTATATGGACACCCCGCATTTCTGCGGCGCGACCTGCCACTCGATGCGTCCCGAGTACGTCGGGCACCAGGACTCGAACCACGCCAGTGTGGCGTGCGCCGAATGCCACGTTGCGCCCGGTGCCGGGGGATGGGTCGAAGCGAAAATGAGCGGCACGCGCCAAATGTGGCAAACGCTCACCAACAGTTTCGCGCGGCCGATTCCGTCGGCGCTCGAGTCGGGCCGCCTGGTGCCGTCGAGCGAAACCTGTGAGCGCTGTCACTGGACGGAGAAGATCGTCGCGTCGCGCCTCATCGTCGTTCCCGGCTATGCCTCTGACGAGCCGAATTCCGGTTCGTACACCGTGCTCATGATGCTCGTGGGGGGCAGTGCGATGCAGGGCATCCATCACGCGCACTTCGCCGGTGGTTTCGAAGTCCGCTACGCCGCGTCCGACCCGAAGCGGCAGACGATCCCGTGGGTCGAGCAGCGCAACCTGCGCACGGGCGAAACGAAGACCTACCTCGCGCAGGGAACGAAGCCCGAACAGGCGGCGGGTCTCCCGAAGCACACCATGGAATGTGTCGACTGCCATGACCGGCCCACGCACGCGTTCTGGCTGCCGGACCGCGCCCTCAATCGGGCGCTAGCGCTCGGGGCCGTTTCGGCGACGCTGCCGTTCATCAAGAAGCAGGGCCTGACGGTGCTCCAGGCGACGTACGTGAGCAGTGCGGAGGCGGCGCAGAAGATTCCGGCGGCGATCGAGGCGTACTATCGCCAGACCTACCCGCAGGTGTACGCACAGCGGAATGCCGACGTCACAAAGGCGGGGCAGGCCATGCTCGATATCTACAATCGCAACGTCTTCCCGGAGCTGGGCGTGACGTGGGGCACCTACGCCAACAACCTCGGGCACGTGGACACCCCGGGCTGTTTCCGGTGCCACGACGGGTCGCACACGACGGCGGACGGGCAGGACACGATCACGCAGGACTGCGGCGCGTGCCACCAACTCCTCGGGGTTGATGACTCATCCCCGGAGATTCTCAAGACGCTGGGATTGTGGGATCACATCGAGGCGTTGAAGGGATCCTGAGCGCCCGCACTCCGGAGGGGTTGGTGACATCCCAGACCGTAGCCTCTTCGAGGCTGTTCATGTTGGGATTCCCGGCGCTTCAGGGTGCGCGCCAGCCGAAGAGCCGCTCGCGCTCGATCGCCTCGGCGACGGCAGCCGGCACCATGGATTTCCAGCGCCTGTCACCGCTCTGGATCTGTGCCAGAACCTCGTCGTGGCGGATGGAGAGGTAGTCGGCATTGAAGTCGGGGATGGGAACGAGGAAACCGCTCTGTAGCAGCAGCGCGTACAGGGGCCTGGCCGATTCCGGCACGGTCAGGTTCTCCGCCGTGATCAGAGCGCCGCTTTGCGGGTGGCGCGTCGGGTAGACGTAGAATCTCACGTTGCGCCGGAACAGCCGCCCGGCGGCCTCCAGGGCTCCGCCGGGGAGATCGTCGTAGAACTTGTCCGCGGTGATCGCCACGAGGCTCGGCACGCCGACGGCGATGCCGATCCGGTTCTGCGTGTAGCGCGACAGGTAGTCGACGAGGGCGAAGTAGCGCTGGAACCGCGAGACCAGAACGGCCTTGCCGACGGCGCGCAAGGTGTCGACGCGCGCCAGGAAGTCGGCGTGCGAGACCTGGCCCTCGCCGGCGAGGTCGCGCAGCGTCATCTCCAGGAGAACCACCGGCGCCGCGCCGGCGACCTCGGGCTCGGCGGCGAACTGCGCCTGCGCCCGCTCCAGGATGTCGAGAGTCAGATGCGTGATCGGGCGGAAGCGGCCGCGCTCGACCAGCACCGGGTTCTTGTAGAGCATCTCCGAGGGCTGCACGACCTCGCCCGCCGCGGTGAACATGGCGGCGTCGGTCAGGCCCTGCTCGACCAATTCCAGGCTCATCAGGCGATTGTCGACGCGAGCGAAGGCCGGACCGTGGAAGCGGATGAGGTCGATCTCGACGCGCTCGCGCGACAGGCCGTCGAGGAGGGAGGTGAGCAGCACCGTCGGGTCGTCGTGGTGGTGGAAGGCGGCGTAGATCAAGTTGACGCCGAAGATGCCCAACGCTTCCTGCTCGTGCACGCGAGCCCGGTCGAGCATGCTCACGTGCACGAGGATCTCGGAGGGCTCGCTGTTGGGGGCGTGCTGGAAGCGCACTCCCATCCACCCGTCTCCGGCGACGCGGCCCGGGGCGCGCGTCGCCACGCTGTCGGCGAAGGCGAAGAAACACGTGTCGCCGCCGCGCCGCTCGACGAGGCGCTCGAGCAGGAGGGAGTATTCGTGGTCGAGCATCGCGGTGACACGTTCGCGGCAGACGTAGCGATGGCTGCGCCCGTAGATCGCATCGCTGACGCCCATGTCGTAGGCCGAGATCGTCTTGGCGATCGTCCCGGCGGCCTTGCCGGCGCGGAAGAACCAGCGCGCCACCTCCTGTCCGGCGCCGATCTCGGCCAGGGTGCCGTACTTCGAGGTATCGAGGTTCAGCTGCAGAGCTTTCTGCTGCGTATCCAGCCGCGCCGGTTCCACGTCCTGCCTCAAAGCACGAGGGAGCGGTGGGCGACAAGTCGGCCGGGCCGTCCCCGATCCGGCCGGGCCGCGGGCGCTCGCCGGCGTGAACGCGATCGGCATGGCGCCGTCGGTTTTCGTCGCCGACGGCGTAACCGTGAGCGCGAGTCCCGCCGACATCGTCCTGAGGTACTGAGAGCGCTTCGCGCGCCGAGCGGATCTTGGGGCGTCAAGCGTCTAGACGCTCAGCCACGACCGCGCCGCCGCCTCGTCCTCGAAGTACTCGATCGGCGCCTTCCGGAACGGCCGCGCGACGAACGCGAACACCTCTTCCTTCCAGCGGTCTTCGCCGACGAACGCCGCCTTGACGATCGGGGTGTCGCTCGCCAGCCGAAGCGCGTCGTCGCCCCACTCCTCGCCGGTGGTCCAGCCTTCGAAGCCGTCGAGGACGATCAACAAACGGATGCGTCCCGCGCGCTCGATCGCCTTGGTGACGAAGTACAGCAACGCCGCCTGATCGGCCGGCGCCATGCGGCCTCGCAGGGTGATGCGAACGAGATCCGGAGCTTCCTCACGGGCGTCGACTGGCATACGCATCCTCCGTGGTGTCTGGCGCCGCCGAGTGAAACGCGTCGAGCACGTCGGCGACCGACGAGAAGCGATCGATCCTGCCGATCTTCTCCTCCAATCCTTCGGCGCGCAGCAGATCGCGCGTCGCGCCGCGTGCGTCGACGACGCGGAGCGCGGCGCCGCGTGACGCCAGCGCGTCGGCGAGACGTTCGAGCATCGCCGCGCCCGCGACGTCGACGTTTGGAGATGTCGAGAGATCACAGACGACGAGCTTCGGGCCGCTCTCGCGCACCCGCTCCAGGACGGCACGGAGCACGTTCTCGACGTTGAAGTAGAGGAGCGACGCCTCGACGCGAAAGAGCAGCGCGCCGTCGACGCGCTCGTTCTCGGGATGGCGCGCGAGGTCCGAGAAGCGTCGGGTGCCCGGGACGCGACCGAGAAATGCGACGTGGGGATCCGCCACGCGCCGGATCAGCATCAGGATCGAGGCGACCGCCGCGAGCAGGACGCCCTTCAGAATACCGAGGAACAACACGCCGACGAGCGCGATCATCGCGACGCGGAACTCGAAGCGGCTGAGGCTCCGCAGCCGTGCGATCGCGCGGACGTCGATGAGGCCCTTCACCGCGACGAGCACGATGGCGGCGAGGACGGCCCGCGGAAGCCGCTCGACCGCGCCCGTGAGGAAGAGCAGGCAGATCGCGAGCGTCGCCGACGCGAACACCAGCGAGAGCGGCGACTTGGCGCCGGCCTTTTCGTTCACCGCTGATTGTGACAGCCCGCCGGCCACCGGATATCCGCCGCCGAAGGCGGCGAGCAGATTCGCCGCGCCGAGTCCGAGAAGCTCCTGTCGTACGTCGAGCGGATAGCCGCGCTTCGCCGCGAAGGTGCGTGCCGCGGACACCCCTTCGATGTAGGCGAGCAGGACACAGCCGAACGCGAGCGGAACGATGCCGTCCACGTCGCGGGGCCTGAGCCGCACGAGCCCGAACGTCGGCAACCCGCTGGGGATCGCGCCTACGACCGCGACGGCGGCGTCGCGGAGCGGCGTCAGCGACATCGCCACGATGGAGAGCACGACGACGCCGAGCGCGACCGGGCGGCCCGGCAGCAGCCGCTCGCCGCCGAGCAGGAGGACGATCGCCGCGATGCCCACCGCCGTCGTCGCGACGTCGAGCCCTCCGAGTTGCGCGGCGACCGCATACACGCGCGCAAAGAAGCGGCCGCCACCCCCGGACACTCCGAAGAGCGCGGGAAGCTGCGTCGCGCCGATCGTCAACGCCGCGCCGGCCTTGAATCCGAGCAGGATCGTCTCGCTGATGAAGCTCGTCAGGGAGCTGAGCCGCAGCGCCCACGCCGCGACGCAGAGCGCCGCCACGACGAGTCCGGCGAGCGTGGCAATCTGCCCGTAACGGAGCGCGTCGCCGCCGGCCATCTCCACCACCGTTCCGCCGACCATCAACGAGATGGCCGACGTCGGTCCGATCGCCAGGTGCCGCGAGGATCCGAACAGGGCGTATCCGAGCCCGCCCAGGAGATAGCCGTAGATCCCGACCTGCGGCGGCAGCCCCGCGAGCCCGGCATACGCGAGCGCGACTGGAATCGCGTACGCCGCGAGCGTGACGCCGGCGATCAAGTCCGACCCGAGCCAGCGCGCCTGGTACTGCGGCAACCATCCCGCCGGTGGAAAGACGCGCCGCCAGCGGCCGATTTCCTCGCCGTCGGTCATGGGAGCGCCGCGCGCGGCTCAGCCTTTTCCGCGGAGCAGGCCCCGCCGCACGGCGTCGAGCTGCCGGCGCTTTTCCTTGTCGACGCGCGGGTACGCGAGATCGAGTGAGTCGAGCGTGTCCACGACGGCGGCCGCGACCACGAGGCGCGTGAACCACTTGTTGTCGGCCGGGACCACGTACCAGGGCGCCTCCTTCGTCGAAGTGTGGCGGATCAAGTCCTCGTACGCGCGCATGTAGTCGCTCCAGAACTCGCGCTCCTTGCAATCGTTGGGCGAAAACTTCCAGTTCTTCTCCGGATTCTCGAGGCGCTCGAGGAATCGCCGCTTCTGCTCCGCCTTCGACACGTGGAGGAAGAACTTCCGGATGACGACGCCGTTGCGCGTGAGGTATTGCTCGAAGTTGCGGATGTCCTCGAACCGCTCGTCCCAGACGTGCCGCGTGACGAGCTCCGGGGGCAGCTTCTGCGCCTCGAGAAACGAGGGGTGTACGCGAACCGCGAGGACCTCCTCGTAATAGCTGCGGTTGAAAATGCCGATCCGGCCGCGCTCCGGCACCGACCGCATGCAGCGCCAGAGATAGTCGTGATCGAGCTCCTCCGCCGACGGTGCCTTGAAGGAGACGACCTCGCAGCCCTGCGGATTCACGCCGGACATCACGTGCTTGATGGTGCCGTCCTTCCCGGCCGCGTCCATCGCTTGGAAGATGAGCAGCACCGCCCAGCGGTCCTGCGCATAGAGCATGTCCTGCAGCTCGGCCAGCGCGTCGATGCCATTCACGAGCGCTTCCTTCGCGCGCGGCTTGTCCTCGGAGCCGAGATGGAGCGTGTCGCCCGGATCGATGCGCTTGAGGCGGAACCTCCGCCCGTCGTCGACGCGAAACGGCTTCGCGAAACCCCGCGCGCGCTTGATCAGCTCTTTCTTCGTCATACTCGGCTCTCCTCCTTGACGGCCGCATCGCCGCGGTGCAGCAGCTCCATCGAGACCAGCCGCGCCAGCAGAAT
>JBGOSW010000155.1:0-10843 GCA_041476145.1 Binatia bacterium | reverse complement strand
TTGATATCTCGGCGTGTGACGGATGCCATCACACCCCGGGTCCGCAGGGGTCGCTGCCGGGCATGTACTTGGCGGGCGGAGGCAAGTACCTCCTGGCCGACAACACGACCGTCGTGGCGAGCAATCTGACGCCGGATACCGCCACCGGACTCGGTCATGTCCCGGACGAGGACGTGTTGCGCGTGTTGCGGAGCGGCGTCGCGCGCGACGGCCGCACCCTGTTCCATCGAGCGATGCCCTGGACGGCGTACTCGCATTGGACGGAGGAGGACCGCCGCGCCGTGCTCACGTACCTCCGGCACCTGCGACCGGTCCTTCATCGCATTCCCGATCCGCTCGAGTCCGCGGCCTTCATGGGCACGGGCGCGCTAGAGGAGATCTATTTCGGCAGGGACTATGGCGCGGCCGCGACGCCGTAATCGGTGATGCCCGCCCGGGCGTCGATCGGCCGGCGCGTCAGGGAAAGCTCGTGAGATACGTGCGCGGCTGACCGTCGATCTCTTCCCCGGTGGCACCGGTCGTCACGATCAGACGGCCGTCGATCACTTGCGCGACGGTCGTTTGCAACCCGAGCGGGAGCGCCGGGAGCTCGGTCCAGATGTCCTTCGCCGGATCGTAGGTCGTCACGTTGGCGAGCCCGAGGCGTTTGAGCCCACCCCACCGCGTGTTGTCGCGGCCGCCGACGATGACGATGCGGTCGTGGTGGACGAAGGTCGACGCCTCGAAGTGCGAGCGCGGTGACGGGAGATGCGCGACCGCGGTCCACGTGTCGCGTGCGGGATCGTAGGCGTGGACCGCGTCGAGGTCGACCGCGTCGGTGTCGTGACGCAGTTGGCCCCCGATCGCGTACACCCGACCGCCGACCACCGCGCTCGCGAGATGCCCGCGGGGCACCGGGAGCGGCGCGCGCGACTCCCACGTCGTCCCGCCGTCGACCGCGAGCGCCCAGTGGTTGCCGACGGTGGTGTCGCGGTCGAGGAACCCGCCGACGTAGTGCAGCGTCCGGCCGACGAGCGCGAGCGTTCCGCCCGCCGTCGGCACCGGCAGTGGCGGCCCCTCGCGCCACGAGTCCGACGCCACGTCATAGCGCAGCACGTTCGCTACCGTGGGCCCGGGTTGCGGACCGCGATACCCGCCGGCGATCCATACCGTCCCGTCGACGACGACGGCATTGGCGTGCGTCACGTCGAGCGGCATGTCCGCCGCTCGCCCCCAGGCGTCCGCGGCCGGGTCGTACACGCTCACGCTGAGCTCGACCGGCGCTATCGACGCCGCATTCATGGGCGCGAAGCCTCCGAACACGTAGAGCTTGCCGCCGATGACCGCGCTCTCAGCCACCCTCTTCGGCGTCGGCGCCGCGTGCCCTTCCGACCATGTGCCCCGGGTAGTGAAGAGGTCGACGAACAGGAAGGCGAGCACACGCGTCGCCTCGTCGGAGAGCCGGTAGCGAATCGGACGAATGCCGAAGGCGAGCGCGGCGGCGATGGCCAACGTCACCCCAACGACGACGAGCGAGCGGAGCGCCCTCATCGGACCAACATCGAGCGCATCGCATGCGGGGCCGCGACGTTGATCGATCTCAGCGGCATGCTCGGGTGTCGGACTCGTCCACTGCCGTCACGGTCGCCTGAAAGTCTCGGATCAAGCTTAAGTAAAGCGGGGACAAAGTGCTCGTCAAGCGTTATGGGACCGAACCACCTCGGCCGTTTCCGTCAGGGGAACTCCGCGAGAAACGTGCGAGTCTGGCCGGCGACGCCGTCCATGACGCAGCCGTTGGTCACGATCAGACGGCCGTCGATGACTTGCGCGCAGGTCGATTGCAACGCCATCGGGAGCGCCGGGAGCTCGGTCCAGGTGTCGGTCGCCGGATCGTAGGTCGTCACGTTGGCGAGCGCGACGCGGTTGAGCGGACGCCAGCGTGTGTTGTTGCGGCCGCCGATGATGACGATGCGGCCGTGGTGCACGAAGGTTGCAGACTCGAAGTGCGAGCGTGGCGTCGGGAGGCTCGCGACCGCGGTCCACGTGTCGCGCGCGGGATCGTAGGCGGCGACCGCGTCGAGATCCTCCGGATCGGTGTCGTGACGCCGCTGGCCCCCGATCGCGTAGACGCGACCGCCCACCACCGCGCTCGCGAGATGCCCGCGGGGCGCGGGGAGCGGCGCCCGCGGCTCCCACGTGGTCCCGCCGTCGACCGCGAGCGCCCAGTGGGTCGCGACGGTGGCGTCGCGGTCGAGAAACCCGCCGATGTAGTGCAGCGTCCGGTCGGCGAGCACGAGCGTGCCGGCCGCCATCGGCACCGGCAGCGGTGGCCCCGCGCTCCACGAGTCCGACGCGACGTCGTAGCGTTGCACGTTCGCCACCGTGACCCCCGGATGCGGACCGCGATAGCCGCCGGCGAACCACACCGTCCCATCGACGACGACGGCATTGCAGTGCGTGACGTCGATCGGCATGTCGGTCGCACGCGACCACGCGTCCGCGACCGGGTCGTAGACGCTCACCCTCGGCTCGACCGGCGACATCGACTGCGCGTTCGTGCCCGCGAATCCTCCGAACACGTAGAGCTTCCCGCCGACGACCGCGCTCTGCGCCTCCATCTTCGACGACGGCGCCGGGTGCCCTTCCGTCCACGTGCCCCGGGTCGTGAAGAGGTCGACGAACAGGAAGGCGATCACCCGCGTCAAGCGAGGCGAGAGCCGGTCGCGAATCGCGGGAACCTCGAAGCCGACGACGGCGACGATCGCCAACGCCACACCGACCGCGACGAGCTTCCGCAGCATCCTCATTCGTACGCCTCCATGGGCCTCCAGGCGAGCCCGCAGAGCGCGCAAAAGGCGACCAGAAGCGCGCCGCCGCTGAGTGAAGTGGCCGTCAACCACATGATCCCGCCCGGGCGCATGCGAGCCACGACACTGCCCATGATGAGATAGTTCGCGGCCGGCATCGCTGCCGCGCCCAACGACAGCCACTCGAGGGGCGACGCCCTGACACCCTCCGCGAGACAGCGGCGGCCCATCATCACGATCGGGAGGGCCAGCAGGAGCGCTTCGTTCGACGGATGATACACGGAGATGAGGACGGCAACACACACGAGGCTGGACGAAAGCAACCGGGCATCATCGTCGTTGCGCTCGGCAAGGTGGCGCAGTGCCATGGCGCCGACCGCGAGCACGGCCAGCATCATGACGAGCTCTGCATTGAGGCTGACAGACCACCCGAGCAGCCGACTCACTTCTGCCGCCATGTCAACGCGGTACGGACTCGTCGCGGCGGCGGCGCTCGGGTTCGACGTGAAGCCGGCGTAGGCGCCGCTCAGCGACGTCAGGAATGCCCCGATACCACCAGCGCCACGCACGATGGGTATCAACGGTATCCCACCGATCAACACGGCCGAGGCAGCGCCGACGAGCACGGCAAGGCGCTCGCCGCGCGCGAGCATCAGCAGCGCCAATGGAACGCCGGTGGCCGGCTTGATCGCTGCAACAGAGAGGCAAAGTCCCGCGAACCAGGGCCGGCGCCGGGCGAGGTGCAGCGCACCGTATGCCGCCACCGTGACCAGGGCACCGCACTGCCCCAGGAACAAATTCCATTGACCCGGCTGGCTGATCACCATGGCAAAGGCCAGCGCGAAGATCGCCGCCGTGGACGACTCGAGCCCGCACATACGGAGCGTCACGTGCGCGAGCCAAACCATGAGCGCAATGCTGAAGAAGAAGTAGGCGACCGCGGATGGGATGAACGGGAACAATCCAAACGGCAGGTGGACGAGCAAAGTCATGGGAGTATAGAGCGCAAACACATTCCCGACTGGATACGTCGAGAGGTAGGCGGATGCGTCATATGGGTTATTGCCATCCAGGAGGGCAACGACCGGGTAGTAAATCGCGTCCCGGAAATCGAGCATGCCCCACGCAGCGGCTCCGGGTTCCCCGGGAATGACGAGCCGATGCCATGTTCGGCTGCCGACCACGTAAACTCCACAGATGAACAGCAACACGACAACCGTGGTCACCCACAGCCGCGAGCGCTGAGACCGCACGCTTATTTCACGTACCCGTCTCAGGAGCGTCCCGACAAGGTTCATCCTGCGCCCTCCAAACGTTCCCCGAGCGCCCTCACGGGGTTGGAAAGTCGGTTGCGAAGCGGACGACCGACCAGGCCGAGGTGTAACTCAGCAGAATAACAATGGGCCGTGCTGGACTCGAACCAGCGACCCGCTGCTTAAAAGGCAGCGCTCGTGGCGTTTCACGAAGTTTCATTCCGTTCCGATAGCATATTCGTATGCACTTTTGTCTTGATTTGCCGCGGGTTTGAGCGGACAGGAGGTGCCATCGCGTTTCACGCCAGCCGGTCCGGCTGTTACCCCGGCGCCCGTATGGCGATCGCGAATTGGGAGAGAACACCATGCGCAAGACGATCACAGATGTATTTGCCCGCAAGGTCAAGCCTCCGGATGACGTCAACGCTCGGCTCGAGATCTTCGACACCGTTGTGCCTGTATTCGGCCTGCGCGTCACCGGACGAGGCGTTCGAAGCTGGTTCTTGATGACCCGCCCGCGAGGGTCGAAACTGATACGACTCACGCTCGGTCGATTTCCCTCGGTCTCTCTTGCCGCCGCGCGCACGGCCGCACGCGAGGCGCTGGAGAAGATTGCGCGCGGGGAGGATCCGCGCGTAGCGCAACCTACGGTCACTGCTCCGCCCAGTTTCGGAACAGTCGCCGACGAGTTCCTGGAACGGGCCGCCGCACGAACTCGCACGTACCGCGAGACTCGGCGCATCATCGATCGAGAACTTCGACCGTACTGGGCAGCTCAGCCGATCCAGCAGATCACGAGACGCGACATCGTGCAGTTGTTGGACAAGATCGCAGACCGCGGAGCACCGGTTATGGCCAACCGCACTCTGACGGTCGTCAAACGCGTCTTCGCTTTCGCGCTCGATCGTGGAGTAATCGATGCGAGCCCGTCCGTGCGGCTCAAGCCGCCGGGAGGCGAAGAGCGCTCCCGAGAGCGCGTGCTCACGAAGACGGAATTGCGACAGCTATGGAACTCCACTGAGCAACTACGACCGGTGTTCGCGGCCTTCATACGCATGTCCCTGCTCACCGCCCAAAGGCGGAGCGAGATTGCTGGGATGCGGTGGATCGATCTCGACCTCAAGGTCGGCGTATGGCGTCTCGAGCGCACGAAGGTCGGGCAGTCGCATGAAGTTCCTCTTTCGCCGCAAGCGATCAATCTAGTGCAGGGCCTACCCCGAACGGGACCGTTCGTGTTCACCACAAACCATCGACGACCGATTTCAGGGTTCTCGAAGTTCGCTACTGCACTTTCGACTGCTTCCGGGGTGTCGGGCTGGAAGCTCCACGACCTCCGTCGTACGGCGGCGACGGGAATGGCCGAGCTCGGAGTATCCGCAGACCATATCGAGCGGGTGCTTGGTCACGTGCTACCGGGGATCCGCAGAGTCTATGTGCGTCACGAGTTTCTCGACGAGAAACGGCAGGCGTTGAATGCGTGGGCGAGGCACGTCGAAGCCGTCGTCACTCAGCAACGGCCCGTCGCCGCCGCCTAGTACGTTGCGCGCGAAGCGAGATTGTCGTCACAGCTAGCGCCGCTCACCCAGGAGTTCTTACTCCAGGAGTGCGGTGCCTAGACGTGCCGAGCGCGCAGACACAGTGCTCACGACAGTTCGCGAGCGTGCAGGGTCACACGATTGTACGATCTAGGCTCCTGGGCGTTCGTTCAACGCTTGCGGCCGCACGCGAGGTACGCGGTCCCTCCGAGATGCTCCTCGACCTCGAGCGTGCCGAGACGAGTCTCGAGCAGTGCCCACGGACGATCAAGCCCCGCGACGTTCGTGATCGCCGGCAGCGACACGGCGAGCATGAGCGGGTTCAAGAATACTCCGCGGAGACCGCGTGCCACCTTCGCACCGGCCGCAACGAAGCGGCCGCCTGGACGAAGCGCGCCGAGCGCCACGTCGAGCGCGCGCGGCGAGGTCATGATGTCGTGCGTGTAGAAGCAGAGGACGCCGTCCACCGAATCGGGCGTGAGCGGCGCGGTCTCGACGTTGGCCTCGATCGTATCGACGTTGGTCCAGGCGTTCTCCGCAACTTTGTGGCGTGCCGCCGTGAGCATGTCCGGACTCACGTCGACGGCGACGATCCGCCCCTCGGCGCCGAGCGCTCGTTCGAGTAGAGCGAAGCTCAAGCCCGTCCCACAACCGAAGTCGAGCACGGTCTCACCCCGGCGGAGCACGAGCCGCTCAACCGCACGCGCACGCAACCGGGCAGTTGGCCGCCGGACCGCCGCGTCGTAGACCAGCACGTTCCACCGATACTTCCGCTTGATACGTTGAAGGTCCATCGTCCCAGTCCCGTCTCTCGTCGGCTACTCGGCGCGACGTGCGACCAGCTCGCTCCGTGCGCGAAGCATCGCGAGCGCAGCCTCGATGATCGGATCGTGCTCGAACAGCCGCTGGAGTTTGCCAGCCGTGAGGTGATTGGCAACGGCCACCAGGATCATCGCCTGGTCGAGGGCGAGATAGGCGTGCACCACGCGACCCGATGCAGGGTCCACACCGTCGTAGAAACCGAACTGCCCATAGATGTCGTACCGATCGGCGAGGGCGCGGAGGTTTGCGACCGCCTCTTCGGGAATGATTGCAAGAGCGAGCGCACTCGCATGCGGGCTCACAACCCCTGCCGGATAACCCTGGACCCCGAGCACCGCCACTCCAAACTCGCCATAGTCGTAGTTCTCGCCCGAAGGCCGCGCGCTCGGCGACAGACCCCACACGGGGTAGCCCAGCACCTCGGTGGCGTAGGCCCTCTGAATGGTGGCGTGAACGCGCGCGTTGGCCCCCAGGGTCGTCGGCATGTGGCGTGCCTCGTCGAACAGGAGGGCCGGCATCAGAGCTTCGAACATGCTCCCGCCCCACGAGGGGACGAAGTGGAAGCGCTCCCAGGTCCGGCAGCCGAACGCGCCCGCGGGCGTCGCACCGCGATGCCTGCCCCCGAACGATAGCGGCAGGGAAGCGACCTCGCAGCCCGAGAAGTCGCGCTCGAGCTGGGCCCAGTGCTCCCACGGCACCTCGCCTTTGCCGAGCGCGATCAAACTCCCGAGGCGTGCCTCCGTGAAGAACACGCCGTAGTGGTACGACGCCCGCGCGGCGCGATCCGCGTAGTAGCCGTGGGACATGAGTCGCACCGTCGGATCGTAGAAGAAGCCGAGATCGAGCTGGCGCAGGTGCCGTGTCGCACGCTCCGCGACCGTGGGCAGTGCCTGACGCGCGACGATCAAGCCCGCCGACAGCCACGCAGAGTCGACGAAGGACACGAAGTCTCCCACGCGCCGGAGCGACCGCGTCTCGTAGAAATTGAAGCAGTAGCCGCCATGGGTCTCGAGACGCTCGAGGGCATCGATGACCCTGCCAATCCTCGCTTCGACGTCGCGCTTTTGAAGGAAACCGAGCTCGTGTGCGGCGACGACGGCGACCAGATAGAGGCCGATGCTCGACGTGGTGACGTAATCGCCCGGGTGCGCTTGTACCGCGTCAGTCGATCCACCCCGGAGCAGCACGTGATCCCACGGGAGACCGGTGCGCTCGTCGATGAGCGCCTCCAGGCCGCGCCATGTGTCGCGCGCCAGGCGCCACAGGAACTCCCGATCGGTCCTCGGAAGCGAAGCGCGATCGACCAGGAGACGGGTCGGCCAGCCGACGGTCGTCGTGGACGCGCTGTGACGGGTCACCTCGCTGGGCCGCTCGGCACGGTTGCAGCCGACCAATGCCGGCTGCAGCGCGAGCGAGCTTGCCACGAAAATCGCGGCGCTCATTCGTGCCATCGGACCGACAGAGGTCGCACCAAACATGAGGACCGTTCGCGTCAACTCGAAGAAAGCGCTTGCAAGCCGGCATCGGTTTCGGCCGACCGTCGCGCTTCGAACGGGCGCCGGGCGACTGGGGGACCCGACGCGGGGTGTATCTGGATCGGCCGCTCTCCGTCCATGGAGGTGCGCTCCCGTTGTTCTTCCGTTCAGCTCACATCGCCGTCCGGAACGACGCGAAGTACGCGAAGCCGGGCCCGAGCCGATGCTCAAATGCGAATCCCGCGGCTGCCGCCCGCTCCTTCAATGTCCGCACCGAGATGAAATCTGGGTCGGCGACAATCTCGCCAACGACGAGCCGCCCTCCTGGTTTCAGGACTCGGTACAGTTCACACAACGCTGCATGCTCGTCCGGCACTTCCCCGAGCACGCTGATCAGATACGCGGCTTCGAAGCTGCGATCGGGGTACGGCAGGCGCTGGGCATCCCCCATCTCTGCCCTGAGGTTGCCGATGTCGGCCTTCCCCGCCCGCCGCATCAGGCCCTCAAGCATCTCCCGCTGGACGTCCAGCACGTCGAGGATGCCGTCGGGCGCCAAGGCGGTAGCGATTGGCAGCGCATGAATGCCGACGCCGGGACCGATCTCGAGCAGGCGCTCGCCCGGTCGCGGCTGCAGGATGGCCTTCAGGCGATCGGCGGATTGAAACGTGCGGGGAAGGAATAGTACCCAGCGGATCCAGTGTGGCATCGGCGCCGGAGACCGATGACTCCAGACGCGAGCCGCAACGCCGGCGCCGATCGCCAAGACCAGCCACGACACCGCCCACCTCAGCTCGCCGAGAAAGACGAACGTCAGGGCACACGCGCCGGCAGCGATGGAGCCCAGGAAGGCCCACATCTGCGGGGGCATGCGATCGTGCGCACTTTCGTTCATGGGCGCGACGTGCCGCCGTTCACTGACAACCGACTTGCGTCACGTGCCACTCCATCGCCAGTCGCGAATTTCTGGCACATCCTGGCCAACGTCGAAATGTACGGCTTGTGCTCGACAAGCGCGTCGCGCATGGCCTACCTACGGCGTATGTAAAAGCGATCGAGATCGTTCAGCACCGCCATATCGAACGGCGTGATGATCGTCCCTTCTTCCCTGCGACCACCTCTGGTTCCTCGCGCTGCTCAATGCGGCGGTGTTGCATCATCTTTGCTCCCCGGTGCGAAGGGTGACCCTCACCTTCACCCCCTTCACCTCGTGAGCATGCTGTTCATCGGCGACATCATCCCCGAACCCGACATCTGCGGCGGCATGAAGAATCCGCCGGGGAGCATCACGTCGTCGATGAAGCGCCACTCTTCTGAGCTGCACGGTTCGACGGAACAGGGATCGGCGCCATAGCACGCAAACCTCATCTCCGCATGCCGTCGGTCGGGATTGCCATCGTCACCCGTCTCCATGCACCAGACGAACGCCGGGGGACCACCGGACTGGAAGAAGACGTTCCCCATCGCCGTGTGGTCATCCATGTCGTAGATGATCGCCCACCGCTCGTCGCCGACGTCCTTGCTGATCATCACGCGGTGTCCGTCGCGCGCCATCTGCATACCCGACATCGCATGGCTCAGGGCCGGCAGAACCAACATCCCCGCGATCAAGACGGCAAACCTCAGCATGAACGTTCCTCCTGGCGGCAGAGCATCGCAATTGGTGTGCCAGGCGATCGCGCCAGCGATCCGTCATTTCACGAGATCGATGCCGATCTCGCTCCTAATCCTGCGACGCGAAATGCGGACGGTTCCCATCCGCGGCAATCAGCGACCGGATTCTTCGGTCCGCGTAAATGCCGGGCTACGGTAGCACCGTGTCCCGTGCCTCAGGCCGCGGACGTGCGCCCAGGTCGCTCTCCGTATCGCCGAAGGCGATCATGTTGTGCTCAGAGCTCGCCCAAGCTCCCCGAAGGGGGAAGGAGCCGACCGCTCTTCCTTTGAGCTGATCAATTCAGCAAGGGACATCTCCGACCGAGTGCTCGAGGTCGCGGCCGGGGACGCCGCCCCGAAGGCGCGCGTCTCGTTCTCGGAACGTTGCCGCGAACGGTGTCGCTTGAGCAGGCAGTGCTCGCGTTCTGAGCATTCGATGCGTGGCTTCATGCACCGGAACTCAGGTGGGCACTGAAGAATTCGGCCAGCTCTTTCGGCACCTCGATTGCTGAAGTCTCCCCACGATGAGATACGCGACCGTTCCCATTCCAGCCGTACTCCTCGTCGTCACAGCCGGGATGCCGAGCATCGCAGTCGACGAGGCCGATGCCGCTCCTCAGGATCCTGTCGGCAGGCGTGAGGGGCAAAGTCCGAGGTGGGCGCGCGCCCCCGCACCGCCCTGCGGGTCGACTTCATCCCGTGGTGCATCGACAAGCCCAAGAACTCAAGAAGTGGAGGAGTAACCTATGAAGACGTACAGAACACTCCTAGTTATCGCGTTCTTCTCAATGTCCCCTCTTGCCCCCAGCGTTGTGGCCGCAGAGATGACTGGCGTAATGATGAAGGCTGGCAAGGTCATGATGATGCAGGACGGAAAGGCGACCGGGCCGATGGACCATGAGATGATGACAACCACCGGTTACAGGGTCATGCCTGACGGCACGATGATAATGCCGGACGGAAAAGAGACGCGCATGAAGGAGGGCCAGATGATGACCATGGACGGGAAGATGACGGAAGGTGGCAAGGCGAAGACGATGGTGGGAATGAAGGGCATGTAGCTTCTCAGCATCGTTGAGGCTCGGTGATGCCGAGCACCTTGCGAAGTCGTCATGTGCCTGGTGGCGACTCCGTGAAGCATCACCGCGACATCACCACCGGTCGGTTGCGGGTAGGCACCGGGCGTTCGTCAACTTCTTCGACTTGAGGGCTCCTTTCCAAGCATCGAGTCGTCAAGCCACCCACCCGTGAACCCTGCCCGCCTCAGTCCCGTCACCAGATACGGGCACCGACGCATCAGGCGCCAGGTGAGTCCCGAGCGG
>JBGOSW010000154.1:0-10895 GCA_041476145.1 Binatia bacterium | reverse complement strand
ATTACAGATGTACTGCTGCGCGGCGAAACGCTCGATCACGTCCTCGATGGATGGGAAACTCACGGGCTCTCCTTCGAAAAAACTCCTGCGCGGACGCTACCATGCGGGTATCGACGACACAATTCGTCTATACTCCGCCGGGTGTGCACGCTGGCGATCTACGTGCGGCGATTCGCGGAGTTTCCACTGGTGCTCGCGGCGAACCGCGACGAGTTCCTCGCCCGCCCGGCGACGGCGCCGATGCTGCTCGCCGCCGCCCCGCGCGTCGTCGGCGGGCGCGATCTCCTCGCCGGCGGCACCTGGCTCGGCATCTCCGAGCGCGGGATCGCGGCCGGTCTCCTCAATCGCCGCACCGTCGACGCCCCGATCGAAGGCAAGCGCTCGCGCGGGCTGCTCCTTCTCGAGATCCTCGCTGCGACCTCGGCGGCGGAGGCCACGCGCGCCCTCGGCGCGATCGACCCGGACACGTATAACGCCTTCACGCTGCTCGTCGCCGACGCGACGACCGCCGTCGTGGCGCAGAATCGTCCCGACGGCATGCACTTCACAGCGCTCGACCCCGGCGTGCACGTGCTCAGCAACCTCGACGTCGGCGATCCGACGTGCCCGAAAGTGGCGCGCTCGCACGAGCGCTTCGCGCGCGCCGGCGAGGCGTTTCAACGTGACGGCGACGTCGGCGCCTTCCGCGACGCCTTGCGCGCGATCCTCTCCGACCACACGATCGCGCTCGATCCACGCCTCCCGGACGCTCTCGGGTCGCTCTGCGTCCACACCGAAACCTTCGGCACGCGCTGTTCGTCGCTCGCCTTCCTCGACGGGCGCGGCGCCTGGCGGCACTGGTTCGCCGACGGCCCGCCGTGTCGCGTCGTGTACGCGCCCGCCCTCATTCCCTGAGCGCTGAGATCCCCACCGTCGATCTTCGACCCGTCAGCGTGCCGGCTCGGGGTCGAGCCAGACGTCGGTCACGCGCGCCGGCAGGAACGGGTGAATCGTATACTCGTGCACGCGCCGATCGTGCATCACGTACGTGATCGGATGGTAGAGCAGGAGCAGCGGCGCGGCGGCGACGATCAGGCGCTCCGCGTCGGCGTCGAGAGCGAAGCGCGCGGTCTCGTCGAGCACCGTCCGCGCCTCCTCGAGGAGCCGGTCGACCGCGGGATCGGCGTAGAAGGCGTGGTTGTTGGCGCCGCCCGAATGGAAGAGGACGTCGAGGAAGTTGCTCGGGTCCGGGAAGTCCGCCGACCACCCGAGGTCGAACACCGGCACCGTCTTCGGCTGTCGGATGGCGTCGAGAAACGACGCCCAAGCGACGCTCTTGATCGCGAGCTGGACGCCGACCTTGGCGAGGTCCTGTTGCAGCTTCTGTGCGATCTTCAGATCCGTGTCGGTGCCCTGCGTCCAGATCTCGGTGGCGAAGCCGGCCGCGAACCCGGCCTCGGCGAGGAGGGCGCGTGCCTTCTCGGGATCGAAGGGATAGCCCGCGAGCTCGACGTGGTACCCGGGCATGTTCGGCGGCACGATGCCGCGCGCCTCGACGCCGCGGCCGTTCAAGAGCGCGATCACGTCGGCCTTGTTGACGGCGTAGTTGAGCGCCTGGCGGACACGCCGGTCGTCGAGCGGCGGCATCTCGCAGTTGAGGCCGACGAACATGGTCTCGAGCGCGGTCGCGTGGATCGTCAGCGCCGCCTGCTCGGGATCGCGCATCACCGCCGGGAAGTCGGCGGGGGGAATTCCGGTGACGTCGAGCTCGCCGCTCTCGAACATCAGCCACGAGAGCTCGGGATTGACGCCGAGCTGCTGTACGATGCCGTCGAGGTACGGGCGCTCGCGGTCGCGGTAGCGTGGGTTGCGGGCGAGTACGATGCGCTCGCCGCGGCGCCACTCGCGCAGCACGAACGGCCCGCTGCCGAGCGGCTGCGTGGTGAAATCGTCACCGAGTCGGCGTGCACGCTCCGCCGGCACGACGGCGGCGAAAAGCAACGCGAGCTTGTGGAGAAAGAGCGGATCGGGATCGGCGAGCTCGATGTCGACCACACGCGCGTCCGGAGCGCGGAGCCCGGCGGCGTGCGAGGCCTCGCCGCGTACGAACTCCTCCGCGCCGACGATGCCGCGGAAATACTCGGCACCCTGCGAGCGCGTCCGGGGATCGAGGACGCGCTCGAGACTGCCGACGACGTCGCCGGCGGTGAGCGGCGTGCCGTCGGAGAACACCAGATCGCGACGCAGGGTGAAGCGATAGCGCCGCGCGTCGGCGGACACCTCCCAGCGCTCGGCGAGGCCGGGGACGAGCGCCGCCCGCTCGTCGTAAGCGACGAGCGTCTCGAAGAGGTGCTGCTCGAAGAACCACGAGCGCGTGTCGTATCCGAGGGCGGGATCGAGCGTCGGCACGTCCTCGGGCGCCGCGAGGCGCAGCACGCCGCCGCGACGCTCGCCGGGCAGGCGCGCCGGCCAGTCGAGACGGTCGCGCTCGCAGCCGACGGCGAGCGCGAGGATGAGCATCGCGATCGTGTGGGCGCGCCGTGTGACCCGCGGCGCGGCGGGCGCCGTCCGCTTCCCCGGCGTCACGATCACGCGCCCGGCGCCCGCCCGTCGCCGGCGAGCCCGTAGGCGATGAAGTTGAACGTCAGCACGGCGTAGAGCACGGCGGCGCCGGGAAAGAGCATCAGCCAGGGGGCGACGCGGTAGTAGCTCGTCGCCTCCTGGATCATGCGCCCCCAGGTCGGCGTCGGCGGCGGCACGCCGATCCCGAGGAAGCTCAAGCCGGCGTCGAGAAGGATCGTTCCCGAGGTGCTGAGCGCGGCGATGACGACGATCGTCGGCATGACGTTGGTGAGCACGTGGCGCCGCAGGATGCGCCCGTGGCGGGCGCCGAGCGCGCGGGCGCCGAGGACGAAGTCGCGCTCGCGCAGCGACAACACCTCGCTGCGAATGACGCGCGCGACGCCGGTCCAGCTGACGAGGCCGATGACGATGAAGATCGTCCACACGCTCGGCCGCAGCACGGCGACGAGCGCGACCGCGAGCAGCAACCCGGGGAAGGCCAGCATGACGTCGGTCGCGCGCATCAGGAGAACGTCGACGAGACCGCCGAAGTAGCCGGCGGTGAGGCCGACCGCGGTGCCGATCACCATCGTCACGACCATCGCCACCAGACCGACGAGCAGCGAAATGCGCGCGCCGTAGAGGAGCCGCGACAGCACGTCGCGCCCGAGGTCGTCGGTGCCGAGGTAGAACGGCGCGCCCGGCGGCATCGGCTCGGCGAGCTGCGGCGCGACCGGCGCCGCCGGATCATAGGGCGCGACGCTCGGACCGACCACCGCGACGAGCGCCAGGAGCGCGCCCATCACCAGCCCGAGCCGCAAGAGAGCGCCGGTGCCGCGCACGTCAGCCGAGCCGAATGCGTGGGTCGACCACGCGGTAGAGGAGATCGACGGCGAGGTTGCTGGCGACGACGAGGACCGCGCTCAGCAGCACCGTTCCCATGATCACCGGCACGTCGAGGTTCAGCACGGCGTCGAACGCCAGCCGGCCGAGTCCCGGCCAGTGAAAGACCGTCTCGGTGAGCACGACGCCGTTCAGCAAGGCGGCGAAGTCGAGTCCGATCACGGTGAGGAGCGGCAGGCCGGCGTTGCGGAGCGCGTGCACCGCGAGGACACGCCCGCGACCGGCGCCGCGGGCACGCGCGGCGCGGATGTAGTCGGCGCCGAGGACGCTGACGAGGTTGGTGTGCAGCAAGCGCGCGTAGTAGACGCCGGTGCCGCTCCCGAGGACGAGTGCCGGCAGCACGAGATGACGGACGTCGCCGGCGCCGCCGAGCGGCAGCAGGCGCCAGCGGTACCCGACGTAGTAGAGCGCGAGCATGCCGATCCAGAAGACCGGCGCCGAGAGGAAGGCGAGCGAGGCGACGAGTGCGCCGCGGTCGACCCACGTGCCGGCGAGCGGTGCCGTCACCAGTCCGCCGGCGAGACCGAGGACGACGGCGATGCCGAGACCGGCGGCGGCGAGGAGCGCCGTCGCCGGCAGACGCCGCGCCAGGATCTCGCCGACCGGTTGGCGTGTCGCGTACGAGCGTCCGAGGTCGCCGTGTGCGAGGCGTGCGAGGTAGCGCCCGTACTGGACGTGCACCGGCAGGTCGAGGGCGAGCTCGCGGCGTATCGAGGCGATCGTCGCCGCGTCGGCGCGCGGCCCCGCCACGACGCGCGCCGGATCCCCCGGTACGAGGAAGACGATCGTGAACGTGATCGCGGTCGTGCCGACGAGGATCACGAGCGCCCACACCAGGCGTCCGATCAGGTAACGCATCCGACTTCCACCGCCTTGACCCGCCGGCCGAGCTCGCGTATCCGACCGGCCGGATCCCGCGCGTGCGCACCCTCCTCTTCGTCACCATGACTGTGATCGTGTTCGCGATCGTCGCCCCCTCGGGTTGCCGCCGCATGCAGGAGCGCGTCCTGCTGTCGCTGCTGCACGAGAGCGCGCGCCCCCTCGAGGTGACGGCGTCGGATCCACCGAGCTTCCGCTTTCCGCCGACCGCCGTGCGCGTCGTCGCGCTCATCGACTACGACGACGCGCGCCGCGCCGACGGCCACGTGTCTTTCATGCCCCCCGACGGCTCCGACCGCTACGCGTGGGCGGCGAGCGTGTGCGATTCGTGGTCGGCGCAATGCATGGAGGCGACGCCGCCGGCGACGCTCGATGCCGTCACCTACGGCACCCTCCCCGCCGGTTTGCGGCAGATCGAGCCGCGGGCCGGCGCCGCGCGCGTGCTCGAGCCGAACCACCTCTACGGTCTCGCGCTGCTCGGCGACAAGCTCTTCGCGCTGACGACGTTCTACCGCGACGCCGGCGGCGCGCTGCACTTGATGGAGGGTGCGCGCTTCGCGGAGGCGGTCGTGCACGGGCGCCGTGACGAGGTTGCCGCCTTCCTCGAGGGGCGCGACCGACCGTTCTCGCCGGCACCGTGACGACGGCGGCACGTCAGACAAGGCTCCGCCCACCGTCGACGACCAGCGTCGTGCCGGTCACGAAGTCGTTCTCGACGAGATAGATCACGGCGGCGGCGACCGCGTCCGGGCCGCCGAAGCGCGCAAGCGGCGTCCGCGCGAGGATGCCCGCCTCGTCCGCGGCGGAGGCGCCCTGCGGCAGCAGGATCGGGCCGGGCGCGACGCAGTTCACCTGCACCGCCGGCGCCAGCGCGCGCGCCATGCCTTCGGTGAGCGCGACGACACCGGCCTTCGAGATGCAATACGGCAGGTAGTCCCGATAGGGATGCGTTGCGCCGGCGTCGCCGATGTTGACGATCTTGCCGGCGCCGCGCGTGCGCATGGCGCGTCCGAGCCGCAACGAGAGCAGGTACGGTGCCTTCAGGTTGATTGCGAGGTTGTCGTCGAGCTCACGCTCCCCGAGCGTGTCGAGTGGCGTCGCGTAGAAGACCGAGGCGTTGTTCACGAGCACGTCGACCGGGCCGAGCTCCGCCTCGACGCGCGCCGCGAGCGCCAGCACGGCGCCCGGGTCGGCGAGATCGGCGGCGAAGGCCTCGGCCGTCCCGCCCGCGCCACGGATCTCGTCGACGAGCGCCGCCGCGTCGGCGGCGGAGCGGCCGTAGTGGACGGCGATGCGGGCGCCGCGCGTCGCCAGGCCGCGCGCGATCGCGCGCCCGATGCGCCGGGCCGCGCCGGTCACCAGCGCGGTGCGTCCGATCAGCTCCATCGCCGTCGCCTCACCGCGTTTGGAGCAGCGGCAGCACCTCGTCCATCATGCCGGGCGCCGCGGCGACCAGATGGTCGGGCGCGCGCTCGCCGCGGAGGAGCGTCGCGAGATCGACGGCCTCTCCCGTTCGATAGCGCAGCTCGCCGCCGACCGCCGCCAGCAGCGCCGCGCCCGCCGCGATGTCCCAGATGCGCGCGTGGCCGAGCAGCGCCGCCACCGCGGCGCCGCGCGCCACCAGCGCCATGTGGTACGCGGTCGAGCCGAGCGCGCGCACCTTGCCGGTGAACTGGATGCCGCGACCGCGATGCAGGTCGGAGTGGGTGACGATGAACAGATCGCCTTCGGTGGGGGGACGGCGGCCGCGCGGCAGGACGCGGCCGTTCCACCGCGCCTCGGCGTTCTCGGCGACGTACGTCTCGCCGGTCATCGGAAGATACGTGATGCCGCCGACGGCGGCGCCGTCGCAGACGAGGCCGAGCGTGATGCACCAGGTCGGCAGGCCGGCGACGAATGCCGACGTGCCGTCGATCGGATCGAGCGTCAGGGTACATGCCGCGTCGGCGCTCCCCGCGACGCCGAACTCCTCGCCGAGGATGCGCACGCCGGGCGCCAATGCCGGCAACCGCTCGACGAGATAACTCTCGACGTCGCGGTCGGCCGCCGTGACGAGCGTCCGATCCGCCTTCCGCTCGGCGGTCACGCTCTGGAAGTGCCGGCGCGCCACCTCGCCCGCCTCACGAACGACGGGCAGGAGCGCACTCACCGACGGGATCTCCATCCCGCCACCATATCGCACATGGTTGCAGGCACGCGAATTCTAGCGCGACATCCGCTCCACCGTGCCGTGCGCGCCCACCTGCTCGAGGGCGTCGTAGAGGTCCAGCAGGTGCCGCGTGTTGGTGCCGAGATCGCCCTTCCCCACCCGCGAGACGGCGCGCGCCGTCACCACCGGTTGCCCGCCGGGCTGCGGCACGACGGAGACCGTCACGTCGTCCTTGAAGCGAAAGAGCGAACTGGTCACGACCGCGTGCAGCTGGCGCGCGTCCTCCGCCGCTTCGACGATCTCCCAGCGCGGCAGCAACTTGATCGCGTCCTTCACCTTGGCGAAGAGCGGGTCCGCCGCGAGCGTGTAGGTGCGCGGCCGGAGCTCGGGAAACGGCGAGCCCTCGATGGTCTCGGCGACGTGCGTGTTGAGGTAGACGTAGAGCCGGACGAACGACCCGGGTGGATCGTCGAGCGGCAGGTGGTTCTGACGGATGCCGAGCGCGAGCAACACGACGAAGACGAGGGCGGCGCCGACGACGAACGCGAGCAGTCTCTTCACGATCCTCATGACATCCCTCCCTGTGGGCGGGCACCCATAGCAGATCCCGAACCGCCGGCTCCAGGACCGGGCGCCGCGGGCGTGCCGCGTTGCTGCAGCCACGACAGGCCGCGGACCATGTAGTGAAGACCGGAAACCGTCGTCGTCGTCCCGGCGAGGAGGAAAAGCGTCGTGCGCACCCCCGCCGGGGCGGCACCCGGCCAGACGAAGCCGATCAGGACGACGGTGACGGACGCCAGCTGAAAGAACGTCGTCGCCTTGCCGATGACGCTCGGGCGCACCGCGATGCGCTCGCCGCTCACCACGAAGAGCGTGAAGTAGCCGGCGAGGAGAATGACGTCGCGGATGATCACCAAGACCGTCAGCCAATTCGGCACGGCACCCAAGAGCGCGAGCACGCAGAAGGAGCTCAGCAGCAGCAGCTTGTCGGCGAGTGGATCGAGGACGGCGCCGAGCTCGGTCTTGCTGTCCGTGAGCCGGGCGATCGCGCCGTCGAGCGCGTCGGTGACGCCGCCGAAGATGAAGAGTACGAGCGCCGCCCCCGGCCGCCCGCTCATGAGCAGGATCAAGAAGACCGGGATGGTGAGGATGCGGACGAGGGTCAGGAAGTTGGGGAGATTGAGCATTCCAGCTCCCGCAACCGTTTCTGGATCTGCGCCGCCATCTTCGGGGTCGCGAGCGCGGTGATCTCCGCCGTGCCGTCGACGTAGTGCTCGGCGACGACGCGCGCGCCGCGATGCAGCCAGGCGACGAGATCGCCGCGCGACGCCGGGACCGCGACCTCGAGACGCACGCGTTCACGCTCGATCCAGCGTTCGATGCCCGCGAGCAGCTCCGCGAGTCCGCGTCCCCTCGCCGCCGCGATCGCGTACGAGCCGACGAGGTGTGCGCGCTCGGCAACGACGATTCGCGACGGCTCGGCCTGGGCGCGATCCATTTTGTTCCATGCCAGCACGGTCGGCGTCGCCCCGGCGCCGATCTCGTCGAGGACGCGCTCGACGACTCGGATTTGCTCCTCGGCCTCCGCGCTCGTCGCGTCGACGACGTGGACCAGGAGGTCGGCGCGCCGCACCTCCTCGAGCGTGCTCTTGAAGGCCTCGATCAGCTGATGCGGCAGGCGATGGATGAAGCCGACGGTGTCGACGAGGAGCGCGCGCTCGCCGCGCGGTAGGTCGAGGCGGCGGACGGTCGGATCCAACGTCGCGAACAGCTTGTCCTCGACGAGGACACCGGCATGCGTGAGCGCGTTCATCAACGTCGACTTCCCGGCGTTGGTGTAGCCGACGAGGGCGATCGTGACGTAAGGCACGCTGGCGCGCTCCTGGCGGTGCAGCTCGCGGGTACGCTCGACCTCGTCGAGGCGCCGGCGCAGGCGCACGATGCGCTCGCGCACGCGCCGGCGGTCGACCTCGAGCTGCGTCTCGCCGGGTCCGCGCGTGCCGACCCCGCCGGCCTGGCGCGAGAGGTGCGTCCAGGCGCGCGTCAGGCGCGGCAGCATGTACTCGAGCTGCGCCAGTTCCACCTGCAGCTTCCCTTCGAGGCTGCGCGCGCGCGCCGCGAAGATGTCGAGGATCAGCTGGCTGCGGTCGAGAACCTTCACGTTCAGCTGCTCGGTGAGATTGCGCTGCTGCGCCGGGCTCAGGCTCTCGTCGACGAGCACGACCCCGGCGCCCGCCACCACAACCGCCTCTTTCAGCTCCAACACCTTGCCGGCGCCGATGTACGTCGCGGGCGTGATGCGCCGCACGGTCTGGGTGACGGTCGCGACCGGTTCGACGCCGGCGGTGCGGGCGAGCCGTTCGAGCTCGCGCAACGACTCCTCGGGGCCGATCCCCGGCTCCTCGTCCCGGCGCGACGCGTAGGCGATGCCGACCAGGACGGCGCGCTCGGCCGGACGGCCGACGATCTGGGTGCCGCCCTTCATCGCTCCGTGCTACGCCGCCGTGTCACGCGATCATGGTGGCACAGCGGGCGGCGGATCGAAAGGGCGCGGGTCGCCGGCCTCGATCAGGTCGACGAGCGCAACGAGCGTCGGCACGCGCGGACAGTCGTGGTCGCCGTAGAGGTCCGCGGCGTCGAGCAGCACGGCGCGCACGCCGGCGCGCCGCGCCCCGACGACGTCGACGTGGTAGAGGTCACCGACGTGCAGCGCCCGCTCGGGGGGCGTCGCGGCGCGCGCCAGCGCCACACGAAAGATCGCGGGATCGGGCTTCTCGCACCCCACTTCGAACGAATCGATGATGTCGTCGACGTGCGCCGCGAGACCGATCCGCGAGAGCGCCGCTCGTAGCCTCCCATTCGCGTTCGACACCACGACGAGGCGAAGCCCCTGCGCGCGCAGCCGCGCGAGCGCCGGTACCACCTCGGCCGGGACGTCCTCCCAGAGGTTCTCGCGGGCGTGGTAGGCCTCCACCTCCGCGATCGCGGCCGCCGTCGCCGCCGAGGTCGCGACACCGGCGCGTTCCAACATGAGCTCGAAGTAGAGCGACGCCCGACTAGAGTCGCTCGTCGCCTGGATGCGCCGCGCGACGTCGAGCTCGCGCTTCGCATGCGGCTCGGCGCGTGCAAGCGCGGCCACGTCGATCCCTACCCCCTGGCGCGCGAGCGCGGCGCTGATCCGCCCGAAGCTCGGATGCACGAGGACGCCACCGGCGTCGAGAAAGACCGTGTCGATCCCGAGGCTCACCCCGGAGGGCTCACTGCAGAAACGCGACGCGCTCGCCGAAGAGCTGTTCGACGGCGTCGACCAAGCGCTCCGACGCCGCGACGCGAAAGCGCGGCAGCCGCACGCTGGCGACGTACGCGTCCGCCAGCACCTCGATCGAGGCGATGCAGTTTCCCGGATGCTCCTCGAGCATGCGCGCGAGCGCGGTGGCACGCTCCGCCGTGAGCGCCGCCTCGCCGAGACGGAAGCGGATTTCGCGCACGCTCTGCTGGCGGACGGCGGCGAGCGCGCCGATGTCGTCGGCGATGATCTGACAGCGCTCCTCGCTCACCTCGAGGAGGCCGCCGACGCACAGCGGCTCGTCGGAGGCGATCAGCGCCTCGTATTTGCGGTACGCCTCGGGCCAGACGATCACCTCGATCGTGCCGCTCTTGTCTTCGAGGTTGAAGGTCGCGTAGCGGTCGCCCTTCTTGTTGTTCTTGAGCTTGAGGGTGTGGACGACGCCGCCGACCTTGACCTTCTCACGGTCTTTGGTGACGCGGGCGCCGAGCTCGGCGATCGGCGCCGTCGTCAGACGGCGGAGGTCGCGCTCGAACTTATCGAGCGGATGCCCGGTGATGTAGAAGCCGACCGTTTCCTTCTCGGCGGCGAGGCGCTGTTTGTCCGACCACTCGGGAATACCCGAGGGCGGCGGCGGGGGCGGCACGCTGCCGAGCGCGAAGAGCGTGATCTGCCCCGCCGACTCCGCCGCCGTCGACGCCCACTGCAGCACCCGATCGAGGTACGCCGGGCCGCCGCTCTCGGTCTCGGAGAGCAACATCGCGCGCGCGAGGCCGAGCGAGTCGAAGGCGCCGCACTTCATCAGGCACTCGAGGACACGGCGGTTGATCTGCTGGCCGCGCACACGGTTGGCGAAGTCGGCGAGGTCGGTGAAGGGGCCGCCCTCGCGCCGCGCCGCGAGGACGATGTCGATCGCCTTCGAGCCGACGCCCTTCACGGCGCCGAGGCCGAAGCGGATGCCCTTGTCGGTGACCGTGAAGCGCTCGCCGCTTTCGTTGATGTCGGGGGGCAGGATCGGGATGTGGTGGGCGCGGCACTCGGCGATGTTCTTGTAGGTCTTGTCGATCTCGCCCATCTCGAGCGAGAGCAGTCCGGCCATGAACTCGTGCCGGTAGTGCGCCTTGAGGTATGCGGTCT
>JBGOSW010000153.1:0-10906 GCA_041476145.1 Binatia bacterium | reverse complement strand
GGCACCACCATCTCGCCCTACCTCTTCTTCTGGCAGGCGGCGCAAGAGGTGGAGGTGGAGCGCGCGCTCGGACGCGTGACGGAGGCGGAGCGCGAAGGCGCGACCGACGAGGAGATCCGCCTGTCACGAACCGACGTCCTGACCGGCATGTTCTTCTCCAACCTCGTCATGTACTTCATCATCCTCACCACCGCGGCGACCTTGCACGCGCACGGGCAGACCTCGATCACCACCGCGCAGCAGGCGGCGGAGGCGCTGCGACCGCTCGCCGGTCCCGGCGCCTACTGGCTCTTCACGCTCGGCCTGATCGGCACCGGCATGCTCGGCGTGCCGGTCCTCGCCGGCGCCTGCGCCTACGCAGTCGCGGAGGCGGCCGAGTGGCCGGGGACGCTCGACGATCCGCCCGGCCGCTCGGTGCGCTTCTACGTCATCCTGGTGCTCGCGATGGCGCTCGGCCTGGCGCTCGACTACGCGGGATTCGACGCCGTCGCGATGCTCTTCTGGTCGGCGGTCGTGAACGGCGTACTCGCGCCGCCACTCATCGTGCTGGTGGTGCTGCTGACGAGCGACGCCACGATCATGGGGGAGCGCCGCAACGGACCGCTCCTCCGCACGCTCGGCTGGACGACGGCGGCGGCGATGACCGCCGCTTCGGTCGCGATGTTCCTGACCACCTAGCGGGTGTCGCGGCGACGCGGCACCGACCGCGCGTTCAGGGGCAGCTCGTTGCCACCGCCGGGTCGACGGTCGACGTCCGTTTGAGTTGCCACTTGCAGGTGTAGGCCTGCGGCGGCCCGGTGCTCGCGTAGTTCGAGGTGCCCTTGATCGTGCCGCTGCCCTTGGACGGCTTCGTCGTCACCGTGAGGCGGCCGATCTCGTCGTAGACTCCCGCGCCGAGATCGTCGTCGGTCCCACAGATGGCGATCATGAGGTCGCCCTTGTCCGGTTTCGTCGCGTTGGCGACCGCGAGACCGTTGTAAGAGAACAAATTGCCGGTGAACGAGATGCTGGCACCGACCGCCGTGCCGACCTGGGTGATGCCGGCCTCGAGGGTGTCCTCGTAGGAGTCCTTCACGCCGTCGAGACTGCCCTTGCACTTGTACGTCCCCGACCAGCTTCCGGTGATGTCGAATGCTCGGGCGCTCGGTGCGGCGGCGAGCAGGGCGACGGCCGTGGCGGCGAGAGCAGCGTGAAGTTTCGACATGGCGATCCTCCTTTGGATCGGGCGCATACCGCGCCCGCTTGGTTTGGGTTGGGATGGTGCGCTCAGCTGCGTGCGACGGTCAACGAAAATCGTCGTAGCTTTCGTCTCGCCGGGTCCGATGGTACGGTGACGACCGGTCTCATGCAGGCGCCGACCAATTCCGACGATCTGCTGAACGGCTTCTCGGTCGACGTCGAGGACTGGTACCAGGTCGCCGACTTCGCCGCGGTGCTCGGCTTCGAGGACTGGGACCGCTACGAGTCGCGAGTCGCCGCCAACACCGACCGCGTGCTGGCGCTGCTCGACGAGGCGGGCGGGGTGAAGGGCACGTTCTTCGTGCTCACCTGGAACGCCGAGCGTCATCCCGAGATCGTCCGCCGGATCGCCGCCGCCGGCCACGAGGTCGCGTCGCACGGCTACGCGCACAAGCTGATCTACGAGCAGACCCCCGAGGAGTTCCGCGCTGACGTGAGCCGCGCGAAGAACATCCTCGAGGACATCACGAGCACGCCGGTCCTCGGCTACCGGGCCCCCAGCTTCTCGATCACGAGCCGGTCGCTGTGGGCGCTCGACGTGCTCCTCGAGCTCGGCTTCCGCTACGACTCGAGCGTCTTCCCGGTACGCGACTCGCTCTACGGTCTCCCCGACGCGCAACGCTTCCCGTACGTGATCCGCGAACGCGACGGACGGCGCCTGACCGAGTTCCCGATCACGACGACGCCGCTTCTCGGCCGCAACCTGCCGCTCGGCGGCGGCGGCTATCTCCGTATGCTGCCGTACCCGTACATGGCCTGGGGCATGCGGCGCGTGAACCGCGCCGAAGGGCAGCCGGCGGTGGTCTACATCCACCCGTGGGAGGTCGACCCCGGGCAACCGCGCCTCAAGACCGCCGGCAAGCGGGGCTTCAGCACCCACTATGTAGGGCTCGGCCGCACGGAGGCGAAGGTGCGTCGTCTCCTGCGCGCGTTCCGCTTCGCGCCGATCCGCGACGTCCTCGGCCTCGCCTGACTACATCACGTCCCAGTCGGCGAGCGTGATCATCCAGCCCGCCGGCGTGAGCACGTCGGCCGGGACGTCCGGTGCGAGGATCTTGCCGAGCAGGTTGAACGGCCGCGGGTTGAAGCGCTCCGGCACGCGCACGAAGCCGACGGCAGCGAGCTGCGGCAGGAAGGGGTGGAGCCCCATCATGACGCCGAGCGCGGCGCCGGCGGCGCGCTCGGCGTCGAGGCGTGCCGACAGCAAGCGCAGCAGCGCCGCGTCCTCGCCATGCCGGCAGCCCAGGTCCATCACCATCGCACAGGTGGTGCCGAAGAGCGGCGCCAGGCGCGTCGCGACGTAGGCACGGAGCTCGCCGCCGCGCGCGAGGCCCCAGAGAGCATATTCGCCGGCAGGCTTCTCGAGGAAGCGCCAGGCGACGTAGCGCGCCGTGCGATCGAGCGCGGCCGCGACGCCCGATGCGAAGTCGCGCGCCACGGCCTCGACGTCGGGGCCCGGCGTCGTCAGTCGGACCACCTCCTCGCCGGCGGCGAGGCTGCCGGCTCGGACGGCGAGGGCGCGCCACGCCGCGGTTGCGGGGGCGCCGAGGAGGGCGCCGAGGGATCCGAGCCGCGTGCGCAGCACGGCCCCGATGTCGAGCGGCCGGATGCGCACCGGCACCCGGGCGATGATCGTGTAGGCGTGGTTGCGGACGAAGCTCGGCAGACTGCGGTGGTTCGGGAAGGTATAGATGAGGCCGACGCCGCGGCGGCGCATGCCGTCGAGCGCGCACGCTCCCATCTCGCGGAAGACCCCCTGGCCGCGGTACGCCGCCAGCGTCGCCACGTCCTGCACCATGGCCCCGAGGACGGGGCGGCCGTGGACGCGCAGGTCGACGATCGGGACGTGGTAGTAGCCGAGGAAGCGCCCGCCGTCCTCGGCGACCACGACCAACGCCGGATGCGGACCGCGCGCGTACTGCCACTCCCAGAGCGGCGCGCCGAAGCCCGGCCCTTTCTGGCCGCCGGTCTCGGCCAAGATTTCGAGCATGCAGGCGCGGATCGCGTCCGCGTCGGCTGGGCTCGCCTCTCGCACCCGCCAGGTCGCCACCGCGCGACGTGTGTAGCGCACGCGGCGCGCGCTCGCCAGGCTTGCCTTCGCCGGCGCGGCGCCGCTAAGACCGCGGGGCGATGGCGGCGGCGGTGTTCTGGGGGGCGATCGGCATGGTCGTCTACGTCTACGTGGGCTACCCGTGCCTGATCTTCCTGCTGGCGTGGCTTCGACCGCGTCCCGTGCGGAAGGCACCCCAATTGCCGACCGTGTCGTTCATCATCGCCGCCTACAACGAGGAGACGGCGATCGCCGACAAGCTCGCGAACACGCTCGCGCTCGACTACCCCGCCGACAAGCTCGAGGTGATCGTCGCCTCGGACGGCTCGACCGATCGCACCGACGAGATCGTCCGCACTCGATTCGCCGACCGCGTTCGCCTGCTGCACGTTCCCGGACGCGTCGGGAAGACCATCACGCAGAACCGCGCGATCGAGGCCGCGACCGGCGAGATCCTCGCCTTCTCCGACACCACGACCGTTTACCGGCCGGAGTCGCTGCGGGCGCTGGTGGCGCACTTCGCCGACCCCGAGGTCGGCTCGGTGACCGGCAGCGTGATCTACGGCGTCGAGACCGCCGCCTCGGTCGACCAGGGCCGGGCGCTGTACTGGAACTACGAGAGCTTCCTCCGCCGCCAGGAGAGCCGTTTCCACTCCGTGCTCGGGAACGCCGGCTGCTGCTACGCGCTCCGGCGACGCCTGTACACGCCGCTCGCCGCCGACATGATCAGCGACGTCGCGCAGGCGATAAAGGTGGTGCAGCAGGGCTACCGGGCGGTGGTGGCCGACGACGCGTTCGTCTACGAGCCGGCGGAGTCGCGGACCATCGGGTCGGAGCTCCGCCGGCGCGCGCGCGTGATCACGCGCGGGCTGCGCTCGAAGTGGGCGATGCGCGACTTCTTCAATCCGCTGCGCCACCCGTGGTTCACGCTCCAGGTCCTGTCGCACCGCGTGCTGCGTTGGGCGGTGCCGATCTTCCTCCTGATCGCGCTCGCCGCGAACGCGTTCTTGCTGGACCGGCCGGCGTTCCGCTGGCTCTTCGTCGCACAGCTCGGGCTCTATGCCCTCGCCGGCGTGGCCTACGCACTCGAGGAGCGCAACGTGCACGTGCCCGGGCTGACGATCCCGCTCTACTTCTGCGTGGTGAACGTCGCGCCGCTCTTGGCGCTGCGCGCGCTCCTGCGCGGCGAGCGCGCGATCACCTGGGAGACCGGGCCGCCCTGAGCGATCTCTGCTTGCCCCGCGTTCTCGTTACTGCCCCTGCTCGATCAGCTTCGCGACCGTGAACGACTCCGGCACGGCGCCGTCGGGCTTGTACTTGGTGCGCGACTCGGCGCCCTTGTTGAAGTACCAGCCCTCTTTACCCTCGTCGCCCGGGTGCGGCACGTAGGTGCCGTGCAGGAGCTGCATGTCGGCCATGACGAGGCCGGCGTACCAGTCCCTTTCCTCATCGTACTTCGGTCCGCCCGGGAACGCCTGGGTGCGGAATTGGTGATTGTCGATCCACACCTTCCACAGCTCTTGGTTGCGATCGTAGATGTCGGAGTAGGCGACGACCATCGCCTCCTTGTCGATGAAGATCACGCGCTTGCCGTAAGCGTACTGCGGCAGCTTCGACACACCCTCGATGACCCACATCTTGCGCTTCTCCCAGTCGTCGCAGAACGCGAAGTCGGCATCGCCCTCGCAGCGCTTCACCGGATAGTGCGATCCGTGGAGGATGCCGAGCATCTCCTTCTCCCCGAGGAACTTCCACTCCGACCACGCGATGTGGCCGTTGTAGCCCCAGTACGAGTCGGGATCGGTGTCCTGACCGAAGAGGGCGTCGGAGCGCTGCGCGGTCGAGAGCCGGCGCACGCGCCGCAGCGACGGCACGTAGAGCCAGGTGTCGTCCTGCTTGGCGGGATCGATGTAGCGATACTCGAGCGCCCCGATCCCCTTCAGGTCGAAGGGTGCGACCAGCGGCCCGAGCACCTCCTTGAAGCGGATGCCTTCGGGGTTCGGCAGCTCGGGCTTGGGATCCACGTAGAGACGGCCGTTGTAGTAGATGCGGCGCGACTCGCCGATCCAGTAGTGGCGCTCGACCGCCATCGGCCCGCTCGCGATCGTGCCGGTGTCGGCGGGGAAGTCGTACTCGACGAAGTCATCGGTACCGGGATACGGCCGGTATTCATAGTTCCACATCACCTTGAGCGCGGTCTTCGGATCGGCGGCATCGACCTTCGGAAACGGCGCGCCGGCGACGTAGCCCGTCAGTGAAAGCCCGTTCTCCGCGAGCTTCACCTGGCCCGAGTACTTCTCGGTCGCCTCTTTGTAGGCGTTCGGCCAACCGATCGTCTTCGGCGCGACGATGGTGAGCTTCAGCCCGTGGTTGATGCACCACTCGATCGCCGGCGAGACGAGGCCCTTCACCTTGTCGATGTTCGCCTTGTCGATGGTGTCGCCGGGGGCGACGTCCGCGACGGCGACGGCCGACCATGCGAGGAGCGATATCGCGGCCCAGACCCGAATGACGTGGACCATGGCAACCTCCTTCTTTGGCGGAAGCTAGGGAGACCGGCGCTTTTCTAGGTCCGTCGCCACCTCGAAGTCAACGCGCAGCGGGACGCGGCACACGCACGAGTGCGAGGCTGGCGGTCCGCGCGACGACCACCGTGTCGGCCGCGGTCGCCGCGCTCGCGGCGTCGGCGGCGATCAGCCCGGCGGTTGCGAGCCGGCCGAGGAGCGCGTCGAGCTCGTCGGTACGCGCGACGAGCGCGCGTCCCGGCGCCACCTCGTCGTCGCAGGCGGCGCGGCACGCGTGCAGCAGCGGACGGGCGTAGAAGCCGAGGATCTTCCCGAACTGCGGCTCGCCCCACTGCGTTTCACGCGTGATCAGGACGACGTCGTCACCGTCCAAGAAGCGCGCCACCTCGAGCGCCTCGCGCGAGTGCAGCGCCTGCGCCCGCGATACGTGGTCGCCGACGATCCCGACCGCGAGCGCGGCGGCGGCGGCCGGAGCGACGAGCCAGGCGAGGAGGCGCGGTACGCGCTCGGCCGCCGCCGCGACCGCCGTTCCGGCCGCGACCGCGAGCGCCGGGTAGAGTTGAAAGAGATAGCGACTCTTCTTGCCCGCGGCGAACGTGATCACGACGAGGACGAGCGCCGTGTAGAGTAGCCAGGCGCGGGCGCCGAGCGAGATCCGCCAGCGCCGCCCGAGGATCACGAGTCCGGCGGCGGCGACCGGCAGCCACGGCCAGTACGTGCGCCCGAGCTTCACGAGATACCAGAGCGGTCCGCGCCCGAGGACGCGCCGGCCGAAGAGCACGTTGCCGATCTGCCCGCCGAAGTAGGCGCCGGCGAATCCGGTGCCCTCGCTGACGCGCGCCCACAACCACGGGACCGCCGCGACGAGCGCGACGGTGACGCCGGCGAGCGCCCACCACGAGCGGATGCGGCGTCGCGCCACCCCTTCGCGCATCCACAAGAGCAGCGCCAGCGCGACCGGGAAGAGCCCTTGCGGCCCCTTCGCGAGCCAGCCGCCGCCGGCGGCGACGCCGACGAACGCCGTCGCCGCCGGATGCTGTCGCACCGACCAGAAAGCGGCGAGCACGCCGAGCAGCACCCAGAACGTCACCAGCGTCTCGAGGTGCACGCCACGGCTCCAGTGCACCACCTCGGGCGTGGTGACGTAGACGAGCGCGGCCGCGAACGCGGTCTGCCGGCCGGGGAACATGACGCGGCACGCGACATAGAGGAGCACGACGTCGACGACGCCGAGGAGGCCGGGCACGAGCGTCGCGGTGAAGGTGCTCGCGCCCGCGACGCGGAAGACGAGGGCGTTCAGCCAGAAGTGCAGCGGCGGCTTGTTGAGGTAGGGGTCGCCGTTGAAGGTGAGATGCGTCCACTCGCCGGTACGCGCGATGGTGCGCGCGATCGTCGCGTACATCGCGGGATCGCCGTCGAGCGGCTCTTTGGCCGCACGCGCGAGGTAGAAGACCCCGGCCAGCGCCGCGAGGAGCGCCACCTGCACCGCCGGACGAGCGAGCACACCGCCGGCGGTCGCTGCACGGGGCGCTCGCGGCTGGGGCTGCACCACGGAGGCTCTACTACATGCTCCGCCGGCGCGCACGGCTGCGGACGTCGTCGAACCCGGGCGCGGGTCCGGCGGCGCCGCGGCCTGTCTGGCGCGTCCGGGAAGGACTTGATACACGCATCCCGGATGGAGTTCCGCGAGCTCGCGCGCCTGAACGGCGGCTACGTCGAGTCCCGCATCCTGCACGCGGCCGTGGCGCTCGAGCTTTTCGACGCGCTCGACGCGTCGGGTCGCACCGCCGAGGAGATCACCGTCGCGCTCGGCACGAACCTGCGCGCGACCACCCTGCTCCTAAACGCGCTGGTCGCGATGCGGCTGCTGCGCAAACGCGGCGACCACTTCCTCGAAACCGACGCCTCGCGCGCCTTCCTCACCGCGGCGTCGCCGACCTCCTACACCGCCATGGTCCGCTTCGACGCCGCGCTCTGGCCGGTGTGGGAGCGCCTCGCCGAAACCGTACGCAGCGGCGAGCCGGCACGCGCGCCCGACATGTTTCAGCGCACGCCGGAGGAGACCGCGCTCTTCATCGATGCGATGGCGAGCCTGGTGCAGGCGCGCGGCGACGCGCGTGTGCTCGCCGACACCCTCGACCTGACCGATACGCGGCGCCTGCTCGATGTCGGCTCCGGGCCGGGGACGTATCCGGTCGAGTTCTGCCGCCGCCACCCGCATCTTCGGATTTCGATCTTCGACCTCCCGGGGACGCTCGAGGTGACGCGCCGCCATCTCGCCGAGACCGGCCTCGACGACCGCATCGACCTCGTCGCCGGCGACTACCGTCACGACGCGCTTCCCGGCGGCTTCGACGTCGTGTTTCTCTCGAACGTCATCCACGGCGAGGACGAGGACACCAATCGCGCGCTCATGCGCAAGGTACACGCGGCGCTCGCCCCCGGCGGCCGCGTCCTCATCAAGGATCACGTGACCGACGACTCCGGCACGAGCCCCGCGGCAGCCGCGATCTTCTCGATCGCGATGCTGCTCTTCGCGCGCGGCCGCGACTATGCCTACGGCGAGATCCGCGCCTGGCTGCTCGCGGCGGGTTTCGCGCGCGTCGGCGTCGACGTACTGCCGCCGGGCCTGATCTCGACGCTGGTCACGGGCTACAAGTGACGCGCGCGGCATAGCGATGGTCGAGGGCCTGCCGGTGGACGCGTCTGGACGCAACTTCTGCACGCAGTGCGGAGCGCGGTTGCCGCGTGACGCACGCTTCTGCCCCGGCTGCGGCCGCGCGATCGTGTCGCTCGTCGTCGACGACACCGAGCCGCCTCGCGCGTTTGCGACGACCCCGCTCCCTGCGGCGCGCGGCTGGCGCGAGCAAGCTCTCGGGCTCGCCGTCCTCGCCGTCTTTCTCGCCGTCGGCCTCGGGCTGTGGGTGACGATCTTGCGTCCGGGGACGCACACGTCCTCGGCACCGAGTCGCCAAGCGCCCGCGGAAACCGGCGGCATGCCCGCGGGTCATCCGCCGACGACGCTGCCCGACGAAGCGAAGAAGTTCATCGCCGGGCTGGTCGAGAAGGCCGCGGCCGCTCCCGACGACGTCGCTGCGTGGAAGAGCCTCGCCCAGGTCCAAGCGCGCGCCGCGGAGGTCGACCCGAGCTACGCGGCGGCGGCGGTCGACTCGTACAAGCACGTCCTCGGGCTCGCGCCGGACGACGACGAGGCGATCCACGGCCTCGCCAACCTGTACTACGATCGGCAGGAGTTCGCCGCCGCTGCGGAGCAGTACGAGCGCTACCTCAAGGCCCATCCCGACGATCCGAGCGTGCGCACCGACCTGGCGACGACCTATCTGTATCAGCGGCAGTTCGATCGCGCCGTCGCCGCCTACCAGGAGGTCATCACGGCGCATCCCGACTTCCTCCAGGCGCACTTCAACCTCGGCCTCGCCTACGAAGCGATGGGCAAGCGCGACCAAGCGCTGGCGTCGCTCGCCACCGCACGCGGCTTGGCAACCGACGAGCCGACGCGCGCCCAAATCGACAAGATCACGGCGCAGCTGAAGGGCGAGCCCGCGCGCGGACCGCGGATGGGTCCGGCGCCGGGCGCCGGCGCCGACGGCGGGGGATCGACGGGCGCGGGCGCTGCCGCGAGCGGCGCGCGACCCGACGCCGGCGGCGCCGCGCCGGGGTCGTCCGCCATGGCGCAAGCGACCGACTTCCGCGGCGCCGTCGAGGCCGGACTCCGCGGGCACCCCATCCTCGGCCCGAAGATCACCGCGATCGACTGGCCGTCGCCGACGCAGGCGCGCGTGTCGATCGCGAACTTTCCGATGCAGTCGATGCCGGAGTTCGCGCGCAATCTCTTCCGCGCGCGTCTCGAGACCATCCTCGACGACGCGAAGACCCGCTTCGGCACGACCGGCGAGACGAGCATCGATCTCGTCGACGCCACGAGCGGCGCCAGCATGGAGCACGTCGCGCACTGAGGCGGCGGCGCCGGGCCGCGCACCTGCAAGCGCGGGTAGTGTCCTAAGGACACTACCCGACCGCGTGACTCGTTGCGTGGGCTCCCCGGCACCCCTAGAATCGCGGCCTCCGCATGCGCACGCCCTATTACCTACCCATCGCGGACGAGGTGGAGGTCTTCACGGCGGCGTACAGCAAGCGCTTGCCGGTGCTGCTCAAGGGTCCAACGGGCTGCGGGAAGACCCGCTTCGTCGAGTACATGGCGTCGACGCTCAGGCCCGCCGGGGATGCGCCGTCGCTCGTCACCGTCGCCTGCCACGAGGACCTGACCGGCAGCGACCTCGTCGGCCGCTATCTCATCGAGGGCGACGAGACCGTGTGGATCGACGGGCCGCTCACCCAAGCCGTGAAGACGGGCGCGATCTGCTACCTCGACGAGATCGTCGAGGCGCGCAAGGACACGATCGTCCTCATCCACCCGCTCACCGATCACCGCCGCATCCTGCCGATCGACAAGAAGGGTGAGATCCTCGAAGCGCATCCGGACTTCCTGCTCGTCATCTCTTACAACCCGGGCTACCAGAGCGTGCTCAAGGATCTGAAGCAGTCGACGCGACAGCGCTTCGTGAGTCTCGAGTTCGACTACCCGGCGCGCGACAAGGAAGCGCAAATCATCGCGCACGAGTCGCCGGTCGACATGACGACGGCGATGGAGCTCGCGACGCTCGGGGAGAAGATCCGCAACCTGCGCGCCGGCGGCCTCTCGGAAGGCGTCAGCACGCGCCTCTTGATCTACGCCGCACAGCTCATGACGTCGGGGATCTCGCCGCGCCGCGCATGCGGCGCCGCGGTCAGCCGCTCGCTCACCGACGACGGCGAGATGCGGCGCGCGCTCGACGAGATGATCGAGTCGATCTTCCCCTGAGTGCGGCGGGAATGGACCGGCTCCGCAGCGCGTGGTTCGAGAGCCGTCATCTCGACGCCGGCGCGCCCGCGCTGCGCGCCGAGCTTCAGGCGCTCGACCCCGACGCGCGTGCGGCGGTGCTCGCGGTCGGCGACCGTCTCGCGGCGGTCTCGTTGACCTTGGCGCAACAGTACTGCCGGCGGGCTCCCGCCGTCTGGCGTCTCGGCGGCG
>JBGOSW010000152.1:0-10914 GCA_041476145.1 Binatia bacterium | reverse complement strand
TGGTCTGACCGAACATGTCTTTGCGCACGAGAGAGTCGGTCATCAACGTCGGCTTCAGCCAGCCGCGCGTCGCCGACTGATGCGAGCCGGAGCGGAACATCGCCTGATAGTTGGTGCGCGGATTCTTCGCGAGGCCGTCGGCGCGCTTCTCGCGCCCCTCGACCGAACCCGGCGTCGCGCCATACATGTTGAACCACATGCGAGTCACGCCGCGCGGCGTCCCGGGGTAGTAGCGGGCGCGGCAGATGAGGCGCGCGAACTTGTAGTCCCTGTCGTTCTTCTGCCAGCCGCGGAACGGGCGGTCGCTCGGATCGGAGTCGATCCAGACGTAGTCGCCGTCCTCGACGCCGAGCGACTTGGCATCTTCGGGGTTGATGTCGACGTAGCCTTCGGCCACGAACGGCGAACGCTTGTCGTGGCGGTAGACGTCGCCGAACGGCCCGAACAGGAACGCGATCATGTCGGTGTCGATCGGCATGGTGTGCGCACCGTGGCGATACTTCGGGGTGTGGAAAACGAACCTGTAGCCGTCCTTCGCCAGCGGATGCGGCGACGCCTTGGTCTCGGCCCACGTCTTCACGACGTTCCGGCCCTGCCGCGTGTCCGTCGACAGGTCCGCGAGCGGTACGCCGTAGGCTTCGGGCCCCACGGCGCGGATGGCCTCGTGCTTCGGCGCCACGATGACGTTCGGCTCGTAGAACGTCGAGTCGATCGGTTCGCGATGCACCGGCAGGTTCTCGCCCGCATCGATGAACTCGTCCTCCTCGCGATAGAACTCGAGGCGACCGCTCTTCGTGAACCACGGCCGCGAGTCCGTCACCTGCTCGAACCCCACCGCTTTGGGGTTGGTGCGGTTCATCATCAGCACCGGAATCCCTTGCTTCGCCTTCTCCTCGAGCTCGAGGAACTCGTAACCCTTGGTGTTCGCCGAGAAGTCGAGAATGCGCTGCAGGTAGACGTCGGTGCGGCCCTCGTCGACGAAGTGCCACAGGTCGCGGAAGCGGCTGTCACCGGTGATTTCGGCGAGCTTCCTCCCGACGAGCGCGAGGACTTCGATGTCGCCGAGGGTCTCGAAGACGCGTGGCAGCGGCGTGCGCGGGAAGATGGAGAGGAAAGGATTGGTCACCGAGGCCGTCATGTCGGGGTGCTTGAGCTCCGCCCACGAGTCGACCGCGAACACCACGTCCGCCCACTCGCACGACGTCGACCACCACCATTCGTTCACCGCGATCAGCTCGATCTTCGGCAGCACGTTGACGACCGTGTTGTAGTGCCACTTCACGTTGCCGAGGATGGAGTTGGCGTTGGCGAACCACAGCGACTTCGTGGGCGCCGGCATGTGCGTCGCGCCGGTCAGCATCTTGGTGCCGACTTTCAGCGGATGATCCTCGTGGTTGTAGTAGTGCGCCGACTCCGGCTTCCAGTACTGCTTCGGGCGCGCCGGCTTCGCCGGATCGAGCTCGACGTCGAACGGGTTCTCATTGACGTACTGCGGCGCGCCGTTGAAGAGCGCGACCCGGTAGTTGCCGGCGTAGGAGCCGACGTTGCCGGCGATCTTGCCGACGTTGCCGGTGAGCGCGGCGAGCAGGAAGATGTCGCGGTCCTTGTTGTCGTTGTTGAAGAACTGATTCGGGCCCATCCCGATCGCGAAGAGCGTCGTGCCCGGCTGCGACGCGATCTCGCGCGCCAGGCGCTCCACGGCGCCCGCCGGCGCCCAAGTGAGATCCTCGACGGTCTTCGGATCGAAGTGCTCGGCGTACTCCTTCACGAGATCGAAGACCGGCCGGCAACGCACCGTCTTGCCGTCCTGCAGGGTCACCTCGATGCTGCCCTCGAGCAGCGGATCCCCCACCGCCGAGCGGACACCGACCTGGTCGCGCGTCAGCGCCTTCGGCACCTTGGCGGCGCGGTCCCACCACACGTAGTCGCCCCACTCGCCGCGGAGCTTCTCGCCGATCAGCATGTCGCGCTGCGCACCCGGCGGCGGCGGCTTCTCGTCGGCGCCGAGCACGTGCGTCTGGTTGTCGAGCCTCGCCGGTCCGCCGCCGAAGACGTCGGCCGCCCGCAGGTACTTGAGGCTGTCCATGCGGACGAGGATCGGCAGATCCGTCCAGCGCCTCACGTAGTCGGCGTCGTAGAGCTTCTCGCGCATGACGACACCGGCGAGCCCGAGCGCCAGCGCCGGCGTCGTGCCCGGCCGGACGACGATCGCCTGATCGGCTTTGGTGGAGGTCGCGGAGTACTCGCAGGCAATGACGACGATCTTCGTGCCCTTGAGGCGCGCCTCGGTGAGCCAGTGCGAGTCGGGCATCTTCGTCGTGATCCAGTTCATCCCCCACACGACGACGGTCTTCGCGTACTCGACCGCGTGCAGGTCGAACTCGACGGTCTGCTGTCCGGTCACCATCGGGTGGCCGGGCGGGAGATCGGTGTGCCACGAGTAGTTGTCGAAGCCGCGCGCCCCGACGGCCTGATCCGGACCGACACCGCGGATCTTGGCGTCGAGGAGCGCCATCGAGTTGGCCATGCGGTACATGCCGAAGACACGCGTCATACCGAGGAGCGGCATGCCACCACGGAACTTCATCACCTGCGTGCCGCAGCCCTTCGCGGCGGCGATCGTCTCTTCCTCGTAGCCCTGCGCGCGCAGGCGCGTCGCGCCCTCCTCGCCGGTGTAGGTGGTGGCGATGTTCTGCAACGCGGCGGCGACGATCGCCGCCGTCTCCTCGTGCGTCATCCGCACCCACTCGTCGCGGGCACGATCGAAGTACTCCTTCGGCGGCCGCCCGTCGGCGTCGCGGGGGAATCCCGCCTCGACCCATCGCTTGTAGCCGGCGCGCACCATGCAGTGACGCAGGCGCCGGTCGCCGTAGAAGCGCCGCGTGAGCGCCAGGCCTTTCTGGCAGATGCGCGGGTCCCAGCGGTGGCTCGAGGCGTTGCCGTAGAGGTCCGTGGCCTCGCCGTAGCGCATCGTCGGACCGATGCGCGTCACCACTCCCTGGCGCACGTAGCCGTTCAGAATGCAGTTGTGGGTGTCGTTGGGAGCACAGAGAAACGTGAAGGTCGAATCGTACTTCCAGAGGTCGCGGTAGACCGTCTCCCATCCGCGGTCCGGATAGCGCGCCAGTGGGTTGTCGAGGGCGTCGAGCGCCCACGCGCCCGTCGCCGACGCAATGAAGGCGCCGAAGCCGGTCGCGGCCGCGGCCTCGAGGAACTCTCGCCGCGTGAGGTCCTTCCGTTTCTTCATGATGCTCCCTCCCAACTGCGAACGAAGGTGACGATCGACTCGATCTCCTCGTCGGAGAGCAACTGGTGCGCCGTCGTCGAGGCGGCGAAGCTCGGCATCGAAGTGCCGCGTCGACCGCGGTGGACGGTCTCGATCAGGTAGCGGTCGGTCGCGTTCGCCAGCAGCCCCTGGTTGTGGAGGGCCGGCCCCTCCTTGCCTTCGCCGTCCGGGCCGTGACACGAGGCGCAGCTGTCCGCGAAGAGTCGCGCGCCCGCACCGGCGTCACCCTTCACCCAGCGCCGTGGCTCGGTCTCGAGCGGCGACGGGATGCCGTTCCCGAGCGAGCGTACGTATGCGACGACGGCGTCGACCTCGGCCGGCCGCAGCCCGCCTTCCTTCTCGCCCCACGCCGGCATGCGGCGGCCGGGACGGCCGTGCGTCACGGTCGCCGCAAGGAAGCGATCGGACGCGACCGCGAGGAAGTCGGCATTGCCGATCGCCGGAAACGCGCTCAGGCCGGGATACCGCATACCCTCGCCGTGCGGGCCGTGACACGCAGCGCAGAAGGTGCCGAAGAGCGTCGCCCCGTCGGCGGTGAACTCGCGCTCCGCGAAGCGCACCGCGCGTAGCCGATCCTTCGGCCAGAACGCCTCGGGATAGTCGCTTTGCCGCAACGACAGCAGGTAGAAGGTGAGCGCATCGATCTGCTCGTCGCCGAGACCGAGCACCGGCATCTGCGAGCCCGGCACCACCTGCGCCGGCGATCGGAAGTGCGCCCCGAGCCAGTTGGCGAAGGTCTTCTCGCTCGGGACGTGCGCGTAGTCGAGGCGCTGCGGGTCCTTTTCGCCTTCGCGCGTCAGATCCGGCCCGTCGTCGCCGCCGACTCCGCCGACCTTGTGGCAGCCGCGGCACCCGAGCGAGTGGAACACCGCCTTCGCCTCGACGAGCCCCGGGGCACCGACGCGCGACGACAGGAACACGTCGATCGCCTCGCGGTCCTCGGGCGCGATCTCCGCGAACGAGACGCGCCACGGACCGTTCGCCGCCGCAGCGTGATGCGCGAGGTGATTGTCGTACCATCGGCGGTCGAAGCCGCTGCCGCCGACGCGCGAGAGATCGGGTGCGGTGAGGCCCTGCGCCCCGCCCGGGCGCAAGGTCCCGCCCCGCTTGTCGAGACTGTGACAGGTGAAGCAGTCGTAGCGCTCGAAGAGCGCGCGGCCGCGCGTCACGTGGCTCAGGTTCGGCACCGCCAGGTGCGTGTGGCAGCCGCCGCAGCCGGCATAGGCATAGCGTTGCGGCAGCATGGGCTCCGGCCAATGCGGCGCCGTGCCGTGCGCGTCGGCCTTCTCCGTCGCACGCCCTTGGCCACCGTGACACACGACGCAGCCGTACTGTAGCGGATCATGGCCGACGTCGGGGTGGGCGGCGAACTCCGGCTTGCCCTTGATGCCGGTCTCCCCCGGCGCCATGCCGACGTGGCAGCTGATGCAGCGATCGGTCACGTGCAACGCCGGCACGTACACCTGCCGCAGTTGCACGTTGAACTCGTCCGCCTGCTGCGCCGGCAGCTGCTCGCGATAGATGCGCTGCACGCGGCGCCACTCGCGCCAGTAGCCCTCGTGAACCGCGGCGACGACGAGCAATACCAACGTCGCGAGACTCGCTCCGAGCAGAAGCAGCTTGTTGGCGTCGACGCTCATCTCAATGCACCGGCCACTGCGACGGCGACCAATAGAAGTCCCAGTTCGGTCCGCGGAAGTAGGTGCCGACCACGGTGAGCACCAGGAAGCCGCAGAGGAAGCAGGTGAAGAGCCCGAGGGCACCGGCTCGCGTCGAGGCGTAACGACGCACCAGCCAAACCGAGTAGGCACCGTACGCGGCGGTGAGCACCGTGCCCGGATTGATCGCGGTGATCACGATCTGCGGCACGCCCGGCCACCACTCGCGGATCCAGCCGAAGTGGATCGCGAACGCCTCGACGGCGAGGACGGTGACCAGCCCGAAGGCCGCCGAGCGCAGAACCAGACCGACGCCGCCCGGTCCGCCGAACCATTCGCCGGTGCCGTCCGACTCGCGATCGAGGTAGGGGATCAGGAGCAAACCGACGATGACGATGCTCGGAATGCCGATCCCGCCCATGAAGGCGGAGTACGACACCAGCTCCTGCAGGCCGAGGAAGTACCAGGGTGCCTTCGCCGGATTCTCCGGCACCGCCGGATTGGCGTGCTCCTTCAGCGGCGCGTCGGACATCAACGACAGCGCCAGCGAGATGAAGATCGTCAGCATCAGAACGGCGGCTTCGGCGTAGAAGAGGTGCGGCATCGCCGGCAGGGTCTTCTCCGGCCCGCGGCCGACCTGCGGCGTCCGCCCGCGCACGATCGCAGCGAGGTGGTAGGTCTTCGTCGGCGCCTCGGTGAACACCGGATAGGTCTCGGAGTCGACCGGCCCGAGACGCGCGTCGGCGTCCGCCGGCCTGGCCAGGCCGCCATCCTTGCGGATGCGCCAGAAATGCACGCCCATCAGCAACGCCAGAGCGAGCGGCAGGATCATCACGTGGAGGAGGTAGAATCGGATCAGGGCTTCTTCGCCGATCTCGTCCGATCCGAGGAGGATGAACTTCTGCAGGCCGCCGGGATCGAAGTGCTGCGTGAGGTTGAGGGCGTCGGTGATCTCGCGCGGTGATTGCGCGATGTTGGCGCCGATGGTGATCGCCCAGTACGCGAGCTGATCCCACGGCAGCAGGTAGCCGGTGAACGACAATCCGAGGGTCACCACCAGCAGCCCCATGCCGATGACCCAGTTGAACTCCCGCGGCGTGCGGTAGGCGGCCGTGTAGAAGACGCGAGTCATGTGCAGCAGCACCGCGACCACCATGAGCTGCGCTCCCCAGCGATGAATGTTGCGAATGAACTGGCCGGTGGGGACGACGAAATGAATGTCCTTGATCGAGTCGTACGCGACGTCGGGATACGGCTTGTAGTAGAACATCAGCAGAATCCCGGTCGCGAGCGTCAGGAGGAATCCCGACGCCGCCATGATCCCGAGGCCCCACGTCGTCGCCCAGCGCAGCGTCCAGCGGTGCACGCGCACGGCGTGGAGGTGCAAGAAGAGGTTGCCGAAGACGAAGGACGAGCGGCTGCGGTCCGTCACCGGCCTCCCGCCGCGCACCAGGCTGTCGGCGAAGTGTCGCGGCACCTCGCGGAGGTTGCGCGCGAAGCGCCGCATGGCGGTGTCGGCCGCGGCGCTCATGCGACCGCCTTGGTGCCGGGTGGCACGACCTTGGCCTCGTCGACGAGATACGTCCCGGGACCGACGCGCGACACCGCGAGCCACGCCAGCGCCTTCGGCGCCGGGCCCTTCATGACCGAGCCGTTCGGCGCGAAGCGCGAGCCGTGGCAGGGGCAGTGGAAGCCGTCGGCTTCCGATTTCACGATGCAGCCAAGATGCGTACACACGCGCGAGAGCGCGAACACGCCCTCCGCGTCGCGAAAGACCGCCACCGACCGGCCCGGCGGCAGGAATGCCGCGCCCGCCGGCCACGTGTCGGGCAACGCGACCTTGAATTTCCGCGACGGCACCGGCACCACGGCGGCGCGCGGCAGGCGCATGGCGCCGAAGAAGGCGAAGAGGAGCGTGAGGAAGGCGGACCACGTCGCCGCGAGCCCGAGGAAGTCGCGTCGCGGCATCGGCTCGGCGTCGAAGCGCGAACGCGTCGGCGGGCCGGTCGTCGCGGGCGTCGTCGTCATGCGGTACTCCAGGTGGTCTCGAACTGCACGCGTTCCATGGTGATCGCGTCGACCGGGCAGCGCATCGCGCAGAGCGCGCAGCGAATGCACCGGTCTTCGTCCTTCAGGATGGCGGAGTTCGCGGCACGATCGGCGTCGTCGCCGAGCGCATGGTCGACGGCGGCGTCGAGGTCCGCGTTGGCAGCGAGCGCCGTGAGCGGCACCAGCTTGAGGCAGGCGGTCGGACACACGTCGGCGCAGCCGCCGCACAGTACGCAGCGCGTACCGTCGAAGACCGGCGTGACGCCACAGTCGAGGCAGCGCGACGCCTCGCGCCGCGCTGCCTCCACGTCGTACACCCGCTCGACAACTGTCTGCGGGTCGCTGAGACGCCGCTCTGCCGGGTGCGCCGGCGGCTCGACCCTCCGGATCGCCTCGTAGTCGCGCTCGCGCCGGTAGCGCTCGAGCGGAATGTGCGCCTCCACCGCGTCGGGCCGGATCGTCCGACCGGACACGTAGCGGTACACCGCGCGCGCCGCCTTCTTGCCGGACGCCACGGCGTCGATGAGGAGCCGCGTGCCGTGGGCGAGATCACCGGCGACGAACACCCCGGTCGCGGTCGTGGCGAGCGTGTCGACGTCGACCTTGGGCCACCCCGGGCGCAGCTCCTCGACGTCCGTGCCGCCGTCTTGCAGGAAGCCGAGATCCGTCGTCTGCCCGGCGGCGACCAGCACGGTGTCGCACGCCACGACCCGGCGATCATCGTCGTCGAACACGGGGGCGAAGCGTCGCTGCTCGTCGTATACTCGCGCGCAGCGACGGAAGAGCACGCCCGTCACGCGGCCGTCGCCGTCGCGTTGCACCTCGATGGGACCCCACCCGTTCATCCGCTCCACGCCTTCTTCGTCGCCCTCGCGGATCTCGACGGTGTCGGCGGGCATCTCCTCGAGCGTCTCCAAAGACACGAGGCGGACGCGGCGCGTGCCGGGGAGGCGTGCGGCGGTGCGCGCGGCGTCGTAGGCCGCCTGACGCACCACCGTGCGCGCGACGTCGTACGCGACGTTGCCGCCGCCGATGACGACGACGTCGTGCCCGAGATCGATCGCCTCGCCGACCGCGACCGCGCGCAGCACGTCGACGCCGCCGTATACCCGCGGTCCGCGCTCGCCGGGCAGGCCGAGGGCCCGCGAGCGCTTCGCACCGACCGCGATGATCACGGCGGCGTAGTCGCGCCGCAGCGCCGCGAAGCCGACGTCTCTGCCGACGGTGACGCCGCAGCGGATGTCGACGCCCAATGCCTCGATCACCGCCACCTCGCGCTTGATCAGCTCCCGCGGCAGACGATACTCGGGCACGCCGACGGCGAGCATGCCGGCGGCGACCGGCTCGCCGTCGAACACCACGGGCTTGAACCCCATCAACGCGAGATCGTGCGCCGCCGAGAGGCCCGCGGGCCCGGCGCCGATGATCGCCACTGGCTCTCCGTGCGCCCGCTCGAAGTCGCCCCGCTGGTACGCGCGCAAGAGCGCCGCCATCTCCTCGGCATCCGCGGCGACGTCGGGAACGAAACCCCGCAACGCGTCGAGCACCTCCTCACGCGGACGTGCCTCGACCCCCGCTTGCTCGCACGCGAAACGCTTCAGCGCCCGGATGGCGATCGGGCGATCGACACCCACGAAGCGGCCGTCGTCGTCGACGCGCGGGATGCGCCCGCGACGGCACGCCGCCTCGCATGGCGCGCCGCAAATCCGCCCGCAGATCGACGCAAATGGATTCGGGCCGCGCGCGATGAGGTACGCTTCCTCGAAGCACCCGGCGGCGATCGCGCGCACGTAGCCGCGCGCATCCGTGTGCACCGGGCACGCGACCTGGCAGGCGATCAGGTTGCGATGGTAGCCGTCCCCCGGCACGGCGACGGCGAGCGGGATCGGCGTCCCGTAACCCACGGGGTCGCTGCGCTGTTCACCGACGCTCGATCCAAACCATGCCATTCGGCCCCGCTCCGCTAGAACGATACCGTCGCCTCGACGTAGCCGTAGTCGGCGTCCCGACCGGCGAAGTTGGCCGAGACGATTCCCTGCCCCAAGGCACGCCCGTAGTACGCGTAGAGGGTGAGGTACGTGTTGACCGCGTAGTTGAGCTCGAGATCGATCAAGTACGCGAGCTCGTTGCGTCCGTGCGCGTTGATGCCGGCGTAGCCGAAGAACGTCTGGCTCGTCGCGCCGCCGCCCGAGTACCAGAGGTCGCGCGACGCCGTGGCGCGCAACCAGTGACCGCTCACCGTCGCCGTCAGGCCCTGCATGGGGCGCACGATGCCCTGCAGGAACAGATCCTGGTCGTTCATCATGTTGAAAAAGGGGAAGAGCGCGTACAGCCGCGCCGTCGGGATCATCTGGAAGAACGTGTTGTGGTCGCGGTCGGCTTTGTTCGTGTCGCCCGACGCGCGGCTGAAGCCGGCGCGGAGCCAGGGTTTGAGCGCGAGGTCCGGCAACTGATACCCGACCTCGGTCACGTGCGCCCACGCCGCGTGGTGCAGCGCCTGCCAATCGCCGAACTGGCCCGCCACCCACCCGAGGAGGTCGAGCTTGCCCGGCCCGACGTCGACGACGTGTACGGCGTCGACGCCGATCGTGCTGATGCTGATGTCACCTTGGTCGCAGGCGCGGACGAGGTAGCGATTCTTCCCGCTGCAGGTCTGGCCCGCCGGCAGATCGCGGGTTCGGTTGTCGGTGGCCAGAAGATGGCGCCGATCGCCGTAGTACATGTAGAAGAATTGCGCGCTCGTCGGCGCGAATCCGTCCGGCTCGACGAGCGACGCGGTCCCGGCGACCACGTCGACCTTGTCGATCTCCTTGTTGGCGTTGACGTTGAAGCCGCCGAAGGTGGGGTGGCTTCCCATGAGCGTGACGTTCAATGGCCCGCGGTCGTACACCGCCTGCACGCCGTCGAAGCTGCGCCCGACGTTGGTGTAGTCGAAGTTGCCGATGAGGCGCTGCGAGATGCGAGCGCGCTGCAGCCACAGCAGGCTCGGATCCTTCGCCGGCTTCTCGAGGCCGTTGTTGTAGCCGAAGCGACCCACGCGCGCCGAGACGCCGGGCAGTCCGAACTCCCGCACGGTCGCGTACCCGAGATGCAGAAACACCTCGCCCTGGTCGCGGCTCCTGGTGTTCGCGAAGTAGAGGGCTCCGGGACCGAGCGTGCCGAGACCCGCCGTGCCCGGCCCCGCATTGATCGCGTCGGCACCCGGTAGATTCACCAGCTCGGTGTCCTGGCCCTCGACGACGACCTCGAGCGTCGGAAAGCTCAAAGTCGCGCCCGCACGCAACCGGTTTGCGAAGAAGTCGTAGTCGTTGTTCGACTTCGGTCCGGCGGGATCGAACCACGACACGAACTCGCCGCGGACGCGATCCGAGGCGGAGAGCCTCAGATGGTCACGGAGCGTGAACTCGTCGTCGGCCGTGGCCACGCCCGGCGCGCGCGCGCAGAGCGCCACCGCGATGGTGATCAGAACCCTCCGCCCCTTCATCTGGTCCCCCTCTCGCCCGTCCGGAACTCCTCGACGTCATGGCTAACAGGGCGGGGTACGTACCAGTATGATCTAGATCACACGGCGGTGGCCGCTCGACCACTCCGCTAGCAGATCCGCGGCAGCTGCTCGCCCGACAGCAGATCGAGCAGCCGCCGCGACCCGAGGCGGGTCTTGAGCGCGACCATCCCGGCTGGGCCCTCGGTCACCGTACCGATGCGGACGGCGTCGCGTCCCATGGCATGTGCGTGCAGGACCTCGAGTGCCCGTTCCGCCTCGTGCGCGGGGAGGAACGCGATCATGCGCCCCTCGCAGGCGACGTACAGGGGATCGAGGCCGAGGAGCTCGCACGCGCCCGCGACGGCCTCCGTCACCGGGATCGCCGTCTCCTCGATTTCGATGCCGACACGAGCGTCGAGCGCGATCTCGTTGAGCGC
>JBGOSW010000151.1:0-11199 GCA_041476145.1 Binatia bacterium | reverse complement strand
CGGCCATCGTGGCAGGCGGGTGGCGAGCGAGCGCCCATCTCGAGCCTTCGAGCCTTCCGAATCGGTCCGGGAGGCTTTTTTATGCAGCGGAAAGTGACGGTGCCCGACCTCCAGCGCATGAAGGAGGCGGGAACGAAGATCACGGCGCTCACCGCCTACGATTACTCGTTTGGCCGTATCGTCGACGGTGCGGGGATCGACGTCATCCTGGTCGGTGACTCGCTCGGAATGGTGGTGCAGGGGCTCGACACCACTCTGCCGGTCACGCTCGAGGAGACGATCTACCACTGCCGCATGGTGGCGCGTGCCCGCCGCCGTGCGCTCCTCGTCGCCGACCTGCCGTTCCTCACCTACCAGGTGAGCGTGCAGGACGCGCTCCGCAACGCCGGCCGCCTCATCAAGGAGGGCGGCGCCGAGGCGGTGAAGCTCGAGGGCGGCGTCGCCATGGCCGACACCATCGCGGCGTTGACGGCGGTCGACATGCCGGTCATGGGACACGTCGGTCTCACGCCGCAGTCGGTGCATCGCATGGGCGGCCACCGCGTCCAGGGCCGGCGACGCGGTCGCGCGCCCGGCGACCGCGAGCGCGTCATCGCCGATGCGGTCGCGGTCGCGGAGGCGGGCGCGTTCGCGGTCGTGCTGGAAGGCATCCCCCCCGATCTCGCCGAGGAGATCACCGCGCAGATTCCGATCCCGACGATCGGCATCGGCGCCGGCCGCCACTGCGACGGGCAGATCCTGGTCCTCCACGACGTGCTCGGGCTCTTCGACGAGTTCACCCCGAAGTTCGCGAAGCGCTTCGCCGAGCTCGGACGCGCGGCGTCGGACGCCATTACCTGCTACGCCGGCGAGGTGCGGGGTGGGGTGTTTCCCGACGAGGCCCACTCGTTCCTGTTGCGCGCCGAGCAGCCGAGCACCGCGGTGCTCGACGTCACACCGACGATCAGCGTCGAGCACACCCCGGTCGCGCCCGTCGGCCGCGAGCCGGCACGCGCCCGCCGCCGTCGCGCGGTCGGCTGAGACGGACCCCGGCGGATCCCGGCGATGCGGACGATCGAGCAGGTGAGCGCCATGCAGGCGTGGAGCCACGAGGTGCGCGGCCGCGCGCGCATCGCCCTCGTGCCGACGATGGGTGCGCTGCACGCCGGGCATCTGTCGCTGGTCGAGATCGCGCGCCGGCACGCCGACACCGTGGTCGCGTCGGTCTTCGTCAATCCGACGCAGTTCGACCGCGCCGACGACTTCGCGCGCTACCCGCGCGACTTCGAGCGTGACGGCGCGCTGCTCGCCACCGCCGGCGTCGACGTCCTCTTCGCGCCGCAGGCCTCCGACATGTACCCGGCGGGCGCCCAGACGACGGTGGCGGTGGAGCAGCTCGCGTTGCCACTCTGCGGCGCGCATCGGCCCGGACACTTCCGTGGCGTCGCGACCATCGTCCTCAAGCTCTTCCTCGCCGTTCAGCCGCGCGTCGCGGTCTTCGGCGAGAAGGACTATCAGCAGCTCGCGCTCATCCGGCGCATGGTGCGCGACCTCCACCTCGAGATCGACGTCGTCGGCGCCCCGATCGTCCGCGAGGAGGACGGCCTGGCGATGAGCTCGCGCAATCGCCATCTCGATGCCGCCGAGCGCGCTGCCGCGACCTGCTTGGCGCGCGCCCTCGCCGTCGCGGAGGAGCGCGTCGCCGCCGGCGAGCGCAACGCGGCGGCGCTCGTCGCCGCGGTGACCGCGGACCTCGGGCGCGAGCCGCGGGCGCGGATCGAGTACGCCGCCGTCGTGCACCCCGAGACGTTGTCGCCACTCGCGCGCCTCTGCGACCGAGACCTACCCGCGCCCGCGCCGGCGTCCGATGTCGCCGACCGAGCGCTCCTCGCGCTCGCCGTCTGGATCGGCGGCACGCGTCTCATCGACAATCGATTGCTCACCGTGCCGGCCGCGAGCCGGGAGAGGAGAAGCGCATGACCCGCAACATGCTGAAATCGAAGATTCACCGTGCCACGGTCACCGACGCCGATCTGAACTACGACGGCAGCATCACCGTCGACGTCGGCCTGATGGAGGCCGCCGACATGATTTCCCACGAGCTCGTCCACGTGTGGAACGTCAACAACGGCGAGCGCTTCGAGACTTACGTCATCCCCGGCGACCGCGGCTCCGGCACCGTCTGCGTGAACGGCTCGGCGGCGCGGCGCGTCCACCGCGGCGACCTCCTCATCATCGCGAGCTTCACCTGGCTCGACGAGGCCGAGGCGCTGCGGCACGAGCCCGCGGTCGTGCTCGTGGATCAGCAGAATCACATCCGCAAGAAGAACGGCGTCGCCGTCGAGGCCGCGTGAGTGAGCCGCGTACCGTCGCCGTCAACCGCAAGGCGCGTCACGATTACTTCATCGACGAGACCTTCGAGGCGGGTCTCGTGCTCTCCGGGAGCGAGGTCAAGTCGCTGCGCGACGGCCGCGCCAACTTGAAAGACAGCTTCGCGCGCATGAGCGGCGGCGAGGCGATTCTAATGAACGTCCACATCAGCCCGTACGATCCCGCGGCGCGCGACAACCACGAGCCGACGCGCGGCCGGAAGCTCCTGCTTCATCGACGTGAGCTCGATCGGCTCGGAGGAAAACTCCGCGCCAAAGGCTTGACGTTGATTCCACTTCGCCTCTATTTCAACGCACGCGGGCGCGCCAAGGTCGAGCTCGGGCTCGCGCACGGCAAGCGCCAGTACGACAAGCGACAGACGATCAAGGAACGTGAGGCGCGTCGCGAGACCGCGCGCGCACTGCGCAGCGCCGACCGGCGCTAGCCGCGCGGTGCCCGCCGAAGGAGGGGGAGGGTGAAGGAGGGGAGGGCAATGACGAAGTCTCTATTCGGTGCCGTGGCTCTGGTGCTCGCGCTCGCGGCGTCCGCCGCTGCGAAATCACCGGTGCGGTTCACGCCGGATGGTACGGCGATCCTCGTCAACAAGGACGTTGGGAACGAACGCTGGGCCATCACCCTCGACGCCGAGCGGGCAACCGTCACCGGCAACGTCCTCATCGGTGACAGCGTGGCGAAGTTCCTGTGGTGCGGCATCACCGATGCGATCGGGGACGCCAGCGACTTGGCGAATCAGACGCTCGTCATGCACTGCTTCTACGGTGATCCATGCGACGACCTCGCGGGCTGCAAGACGGGATTCGACGGCTGGCACTCGATCGGCGAGGTGCGGCTACCGGGGAGCTTCTTTCTTCCGTAGCCCTCATTCCTCGTCGGGCGGCGGCTCGTCCGGCGGTTCGTAGGGAATCCCATCCTCCGCGGCGCGACCGACGTCGTCGGTGCGGGTCACCTCGAATAGCTCGCGCGACACCTCGTCGGGAAGCGGCTCGACACGCACGGCGCGGTCGCTACGCTCCCACGGCATCTCGCTCACCCGGACGCGATCCACGATCTCTTCCAGCCCCTCGACGTCGGTCAAGAGCTTGTGGACGATCTGGCGCTCCGCCTCGCTCGGCAACGTCCCGGTCAAGTGGATGATGCCGTGGCGGCAGGTGATTCGCAGCTCCTCCACGTCGATCCGTCCGTGTTCGCGCACGAGCTCGCGAAGGGCTTCCGCCAGCTCACTGTCGCTGAGGAGACACAGATCGGCGGGCAGCTGCGGCCGCGGGCGCGACGGGGGCCCCCCCGACGGGTGTGGGCGGTCGGACGCCCGCTCGAACTGGCGGGCGCAGTGCGCACAATGCGGGGCCGTCGGTGCCGCCTCGAGTCGTGCGACCGGGATCGGCTTCTTGCAGCGCACGCAGATGCCGTACGTGCCTTCCGCGAGCCGGTGTAGAGCACGATCGATCGCCCGGATCTCCTCCTTGCCACGGTCGTCGAGCCGCGCCAGCAGATGGGCGGCACTCTCCTCTTGGGCGCGCTCCTCGATCTCGCTCTCGCGATCCTCGGCGACGAACCGGAGGTCGACCTCCGCCCCGGCGACGTTGGTGAAGACCGCCTCCCGCGACCGCTGCAGCGTCCGTCGGAGCTCTGCCTTCTTTCGCTTGGTCAGCATCGGTTGCCTCCACCGCTCTGGGGCAACGCTCGTGCCAAACTCGAAGCGCCGGAACTCGTGCCCATTGCTCCTTTTCCGTCCCAATCACGCGAATCGCGACCCACCCGATTGCGAAACGCAGGAAAGAGACTCTTCACTCGAGGCAGGGCTGCGGGTGCGTACGGGCGACGCCGACGTGGGCTCGGAGGTGCCCTTGGGCGCAACTGCTCGGTTGCGGCGTACGGAGGCGGCTCTTATAATGAAACCATCTTGCTGCTCGGCTCACGCGAGCAGGTTGCCATGGGGGCGATCTGGGTTCGACGGAGGCTGGGAAGCCAGAGTCGCATGCCGGGGTTCCGCAGGCCCCGTCAACAAAAGCGGACTGCTATAAACGCAGACGAACCACTAGCACTGGCCGCTTAATGCGGTCACGTCTTACCACCCTGCGCCCGTAGGGGTGGATAAGGCGACACACTTCGGGCTAGGTCGCCGCCCTCGCCGGTAAGACGGCGACCGAAACTCTTCTCCGGATGGCGCCGAGGATCCTGCCCGTGGGAGCCGACCGCGCGACATCAATTCACGGGCTACGCATGTAGTGGCTCTCGGTGGACCACCTTCGGACGGGGGTTCGATTCCCCCCGCCTCCATTCCTTAGCCAGCTCTTCCTCCCTCAACCCGCGCCCTTTGCTCTCTTCGTAATCCGGCGGCGATTAGGTGTGAGCAGGGCAGGCGGCCGAGCGGTCGAGCGCGGCCCCGAGGCGGACTGATGACTGACCGATCCCCCGGCAGACCATCTCGAGGAAAAGCGCTTTAGTCGCGGCGAAGGGAAGCGCAGTCGCCTCGAGCAACGGCAGCGCGTTGAGCGAAAAGGAGATGGCCCATGAAAGTTTTCGTGATCATCGTCGCGTTCGTTGTCGCTTTTGGCGGAGCAGGATGTGTTATCTGCCACTGTAGGCCTCTCGCCGGCGGCGAGTGTACATGCCCGCCGCCAGCTCCATGACCCCTCAAGGACGGCCTCTCAGCGCTGAGCTGCGTGTCGATGCGTTACGTCGCTGTCTTGTACTGAGGCATTTCGCTGCAGGTCTCGATCCACTCGTATCCGCACCTGCTGCGATCAGGAACCAAGAGCATTGGGGCGACTCGGCGTTGGCGAGCACGTTGGGGCGTCTGCTCGCTTGACTGACGCCGGCCGACGTTCAGGACGCCCGATCTTTCGCGCCGGATGCGGCGTGGTGTTCGCCTTCTGATTACGTTGGTTCGCCCAAACGATGCGCCTCCACCTTGGTGGTGAACGTCCGGCCGTCGACCTCGAGGTACAATTGCCGCTCGGTGATGGAGATCGAGAGCTTCGTGCGCCGCTCGATCGTCCGTGCAACGTTCTCGATGAATCCGCGGCCGAAGGAATACAGGGGAATCTCCGCGGCCCGGTGGATCTTCCTTCCATCGAGCTGCGCCAGAAGCCGCACCGGGTCCCGCTGCGTGTAGATGGCTGCACGCCCGGCGAGCTTGCTGCCCCGGTGCACTCGGTCAGCGTCCGGCGCTCCCACCTCGATCCAAGCCGTGAGGCGTCCGGTCAGATCGCGGACCACCACCGCCGGCTCATCGACGGCCGAGACGCCCTCGGAGAACGCGATGCCGTCTTGGTACTCGAGGCAGTAGGCCAGCGCGCGCGTGAGCATGTAGTCGAGCGTCTCGGACGGATGGCGTGCCATACGCAACTCGAGGGTCTCATAGACACCCCGGTCGACGTCCGCGAGCTGAACGGTCAGGTTGTAAAGGGTCGCGGTGAGCGCCATCGGCGGCGCATCATACACGAAGGCCGACGGTATGGGCGGCTCTGAGCCCGCCTCGAGGCGCCCTCGTCTAAGGTCCTCCTGATCGACAGCCTCACGGGGTTCCAGTGAGAAGCAGAAGACCGACGACGCCGACATCCGCGATCACGACAACACCCGTACTCAGAGGAGGAACGTCGACGCCACGGCGCGGACGGAGGTCCGACGATGACGGCGGGGTCTGTCAGCAACGCGGCTGGAGTTTGTTATCGGCGCGTTACTCGGATCCACCACTTCCAGTCGGGCTTGATAGCCGCCGCGCGCCGTGCGACCGTCCCCGCCACCCATGTCCATTGCCGTCGCCGTCCGCAAGCGCGGCCACATCGTCGTCGCCGCCGACTCGCAGGAGAGCTTCGGTGATCGCCGGGTGCTGCGCGACAATCACAGCGCAAGCAAGATCGTACGCACGGGGTCGAACTACATCGCGAGCACGGGGTGGGGCGTCTACGACAACATCCTGCGCGACTATCTCGCGCAGGGATCGCGCCCGCGTCTCGGGAGCGAACGCGCGGTGTTCGCGTTCTTCCTCACCTTCTGGCGCCAGCTCCACAAGCGGTATCAGTTCGTGAACGACCAGGTCGCGGATGAGGACGACCCGTCACCCTTCGCCGATCTCGACTCGTCGTTCCTGGTGGCGAACCGCACCGGCATCTACTACGTCTCGAGCAACATGAGCGTGATGGCGTTCAAGAAGTACTACGCGATCGGCTCGGGTGCGTCGTACGCGCTCGGCGCGCTGCACGCGTTGTACGATCAGGGCCTCGGCGCCGAGGCCCTGGCGCGTCGCGCCTGCGAGGCGGCGAGCGCCTTCGACGTCAGCTGCGGCGGCGACATCGACGTCCAGCGCGTGGGCGTCTAACTTCTCGCTGCGACGCGAACTGGCTCGGGGTGATCGGAAGGGTCGCCGGCGTCCCTTCTTCCGGATGTACGTAGTTGGAATCCCGTTCGCCGTGATCGCGATACGTAGGCGTCGGCACGAGCTCGCGATCGAGCCTAGCATCCAAAGGCGGTTGACACGCGACGAAGCGTTCGGCTACCCCCCGAGTAGGACATGCGAACCCTGCCTCCCCTCACCGCCGTCGCTCTCGCTCTCTTCGCGCTCAGCGGAACGGCCCGCGCCGCGAGTGTGATCGTGCAGCTTCCCGAGGACGCGGCCATCCACGTCTACGACCGCAACCGCCCGGACGCCCCGCGCATCGACTGCCCAGGGGTGTGCACGTACTCGATCCCCGGCGATTTTCTCGACCTGTTTGAGCTCAAGGTCGACGTCGTGCCGGACCCGCGCACCGGCGATCCACCGTGGGACCTCGTCGCCATGAACGGTTGCGGTGGAACGTCGACGCTGCCGGCGGACAATGCCATCTGCTTCTTGCCTGCCCAGAGCAGCATCACGCTCTCGTTCCAGCTCCAGTATCGTCCGGTGGTCGCGGTGAAAGTCGGTGGCGCAGTCGGTGGTCCGCTCAGCTTCCTCACCATCAGCGGCGGGCCGGGCGCTGACAATTCACCGATCGTGGGCTTCGCGTGCAACGCGATGGCTCCGACCGTACCGGCCTGCGCGAAGCACCAGCAACACGGCGCGAGCATCGCCTTGAGCGCCGGCACGAGCCTGCAGGCAACGCTCGACTCCGTCTCGCCTCCGTGCGGCAGCGGGAACTGCAAGTTTCCAATCGAAGAAGACACGTGCGTCGGGTATCTCTACCGGAACGGCGCGCCGCTACTCTTCCCGACCGTCGAGATCAGCGGACCCGAGTGTCCAACGGGGCCCGGAATCGGCGGGGGCGGTGGAGGTGGCCCACCGCCGGAGCTCGACCCCATCAAGCAGCTGGCGCTCCAGCAGATGCGACGCGAGCTCGCGCAAGCGCTCGCCCCCTGCCTCACGGCGGGCACCGCCGTCTCGCTGTTCGCGCTCGGGACCCCTGGAGTTCTGGCAGGGCGCCTGGTGTTCGCACCCGCCGCCGGGATCTGCGCTCGCATCGTGCAGCACCTGGTCGACTTGCAGAAGGTCTACGACGATCCACCGGCCCCGTCGTACACCAAGGTCGCTCCCATCACGTCGACGGGATCCCCGTCCCTCGACTTGTCGCCGTGTAAGGAGCTCACCGGCCCCCCTCGTCGCCTCTGTCGCAAGCTCGGCAGCGCCGCGCAACGACACGTCGCCAAGCTGTTCCACGTCGGTGACGTCATCACGTCGCTCCGCACGGCCATCGAGCGCGCCAGCGCCGCCTCACAGGCGAACGACCAGAAAGCGATCAAGCGGCAAGTGACGGCCGCCGGCAAGCGCTCGACGCAGCTCGCGGCGGCATTCGCCGCCCGCGCCAAGGCGGGCGCCAAGGTGGCGGCGATTCTGCGCGACGCCGGGACGACGGGCAGCCTCGACGAAGCACAGTTCACCGAGGCGGCGTCCATCGTTCTCGACGATCTCGCCGCGGTGGGTCTGCCCGCGTCCGCCGCGCAAGCCGTCCTCGGGCCGGCGCTCACGCCGCGAACGATCGATCTCGTCGATCTCCTCGGGCAACCATAGCGCAATCGGGCCGTCGCGGATCTGCGCGCGCCGTGGACACCGCATTCCCCTCCGCTTGACGCTTGCCCGCGCCTCGCCGTACTGACCGGAACCCGCGATGCCAAAGAAGCCTGCAACGCCGCGACGACAATCCAAAGCCGCCAAGCGGCCCATAGAGCAGTACGACCACTCGGACAAGCAGCGCGCCAACAATCCTCACGTGGGAATCGTCACCGCCGAGAACGATCCCGACGGCGGTCGCAAGGGCTACGCCTACGACCCCCACCTCGATCCGTCTCTGCAGTGGGCGGGGAAAGCCGAGCACACGTCCTTCGAGGTGCCGACGGTCTCGCTGCACGTTCACGAGCGCATCGACCCGAAGACCATCCTGGAAGCCGTCCGCAAACGGAACGGTGCGCCACCCCAGCCAAGTCAGCTCTCGCTATTCGCCAAACGCACCGAGAACCCGCCGCTGCGCGAGGCGCTCGATTTCTACCGGCACCCGCACGGCTGGAGCAATCGCTTGGTCGCCGGAGACTCGCTGCTGGTCATGAACTCGCTCCTCGAGAAGGAGCGTCATCATTCCAGGCCGAACCACGCGCCATAGCGATCGAGGAGCGACGGAGCGAGACCGTGGAGCGCGGCGATGACGCGCACCGTCTCGGGCACGTACACGCGCGCGCGACGGCGCTCGACAGCGCGTAAGACCTTGCGGACGACCGCCGTGGCCGGGATGCGGCGCCCGCGCTTGAGGATCGGCGGAATGTCGGATCGGTCGAGGAGCGGGGTGTCGATGAGCAGCGGGAAGACGACGGTCAGGCCGATGCCCTCGAGCGCGAGCTCGGCGCGGACCGCGTCGGAATAGCCCGCGACGGCGAACTTGGCGGCGGAATAGGCGGCGAGGCCGGGCCAACCGTGGAGGGCGGCGGTCGACGCCAGGTTCACCACCTGGCCGCGGGCGCGCCGCAGCCACGGTAGCGCGGCGCGGATCGTGTTGGCGGTCCCGAGGATGTCGATACGAAGCACGCGCTCGAAGTCTTCGGGAGTTTGTGTCGCCCACGTGCCGGGGCCGAGGATCGCGGCACAGTTGACGAGGAGGTCGAGGCCGCCGTCCAGGGGCAGCGTCGCCGCTAGGGCGTCCGCGATCGCGACCCGGTCGGCGATGTCGGCGATCGCGCTCGCAACGTCGCCGCCGTGTTCGCGCGCTCGCGCGACGGTGACGGCGAGACCCGCCGCGTCGACGTCGAGGAGCGCCAGGCGCGCGCCGCGCTCGGCGAGCGCTTCGGCGAAGCACCGGCCGATGCCGCTTGCGGCTCCGGTGACGAGAACCGTTCCTCCCGGCGTCATGGGGGTCCCTCGTACTCCTCTCGTGCCCGACCGACAAATGTCTCGTGCCGCGCGTTTTGATAGATTGCGTTCACGCCGAGCGATCGTCGGCGTGGCGAAGGGAGGACACGATGAACGAGTTCATGCTCGACGAGCGTACGCGGACGGTGCAGGAAAAAGCGCGAATGGTCGTCAGGGACGAGATCGACCCGGAATACTTGCGACGGATGGATCGGGACGAGATCCGCTACCCCCGAGAGCTGTACGAGCTCTACGCCAAGCACCGGCTCCTTGGGCTCCGCTTTCCGAAGCAGTACGGCGGCCAGGGGATGGATTGGGTCGCCGATTGCGCGGCGATGGGAGAGGTCGGTCGTCTCGGTATGGCGGCCGGCTGCTCGTTCGTCATGCCGTCGATCGTCGGCGAGGCTTTGAATACCTTCGGAACCGAGGAGCGGAAGCAGCGATACCTGAAGCCGATGCTCGAGGGCCGACTGGTCTCGGCGGAAGCGCTCACCGAACCGCGCGGGGGATCGGATTTCTTCGGCGCGAGCAGCCGAGCCGAGGACCGCGGCGATCACTTCGTCGTCCGCGGCATGAAGCGTTTCATCGTCGGCGCCGAGGGCGCGGATTTCTTCCTGGCGTACGTGCGTACCAATCACGCCCCGGACGCGCCGGCGCACCTGCGTATCAGCGCCATGATCATCGACCGCGGCCCGGGCGTCGAGGTGAAGTACCTCTACGGCCTCATGGGTACGCGCGGCGGTGGCACCGGACGCGTCGTCTTTCGCGACGTGAAGGTGCCGAAGGCGAATCTCGTCGGTCCGCTGCACGGTGGTGCCGGAGTCTTCAACGTCATGATGATCCCGGAACGTTTGTGCAGCGCCGCACCGGTCACGGGCGCGATGCAGGCATGTCTCGACGTCGCCATGCGCTACGCCGACCGCCGCAAGGCCTTCGGGCAGCCGATCCGCAAGTTCCAAGGGGTGAGCTTCATGATCGCCAAGGCGCAGGTGCTCATCGACGCCAGCAAAGCGATGATCTATCAAGCGGCGCGTGCGGCGGATACGGGCGCGCCCAGCGTACGCCGGATCGTGTCGGAGACCAAGAAGTTCGTGACCGAAGCGGCGTGGGACGTCGCCAACCTCGCCATGCAGATCACCGGTGGCATCGGCTACACCGACGTCTACCCGATCGAGCGCGCCGTGCGCGACACGCGCCTGGCGCAGATCTGGACGGGGACCAACGAGGTCATGAGCGCCATGATCCAGCACGACCTCTACCAGGAGTTCCGCGCCAGCCGCGGCCGCTACCGCGACTTCGAGCGCGACGCCATGCACGCCGACGACTCGGAGAAGATCTTCGACGACGACGATATGTGGAAGGTCTACGACCAGCAGAAGTGATTCGCCCTAGTGCCGCCGTTCGCAAATACTACGACGTATCCGGCAGCGTATCCTCTCCCGGATGGGAGTGTCGACAAATGCGTGGGGGCGCCCCTCGATACGCCGCCAGAAGAGGGCGGCTACTCGGGGAAACGGTTG
>JBGOSW010000150.1:0-11210 GCA_041476145.1 Binatia bacterium | reverse complement strand
CCGCGCCGCCGCGGCGCCCCCCCCGCGGCCCCGCCCCGCCCCCCCCACGTGGCCGCCCACGGGCCCCCGCCCCCGACCCCGCCCGAGTCTAACGTTCACGCCCGACGCGCACCGCACGCAGTGCGCGCGCGACGTGCTCCAGGGGCGGGCGGAGAAGCGCCCTCCCGGGGACGTAGACTTCTCTTCCGACCTCGCGCCCCCGCGTCCGTCCCCGCCCGCGTCCCACCGTTCCCGCACGACTGGCGCCGCTCGGGTGGTCGAGGGCCGTGCTCGGGTATGCGCGAATACGCGCTGGCCGACGCGGGGACGATTCTCTACAACGGAAGGGTGAGCGTTCCGTCACCGCGCGAGGCGCTGCTCGCAGCCGCAGTCGAGGATCCGGAGCGGCTCCTCGCACGCTTCGCCGCGCTGTGGCCCGGGGGCGACGCGCCGGCGCCGGCGCGCGCGGCGCTCCTCGACGCCGCCGATCCCACGCTCGCGGTCGCGGCACTCGCGCGTCTGCGTGACGCGGAGCCGGCGGCGACGGCGGCGGTGCAGGGCGATCCGGAGCTCGCACGCCATCTGGTAACCGTTCTCGGCGCGAGTTCGCTCGTCGCGCGGCTTCTGCTCGCCGATGCCGGTTCCTGGACGGAGGTGCTGGCGCGCGACGCGGCGGCGACGCCGATCTCCACACTCGTGCCCGCGCCCGTCCTCTCGCCCGCCGCGCCGTTCGACGAGCTCGCGCGGGCGCTGCGTGGCTTGAAGCGCCGCCGCGTGCTGCGCATCGCCGTCCGCGATCTCCTGCGCCTCGCGAATCTCGAGCAGACGACGGCAGCGCTGACCGCGCTTGCCGAGGACGCGCTCGAGACCGCGATCGTGGTGATCCGCGGCGGGCTCATCGCGGACTATGGCGACGTCGTCGACGGCGACGCTCCGGTGGGCTTCGTCGTCCTCGGGATGGGGAAGCTCGGTGGTGTCGAGCTCAACTTCAGCTCCGACGTCGACCTCGTCTACCTCTACGGGCGCGACGGCATCGAGAGCACGGGCGGGCTGCGCGGCCGCCTCTCGGCGCGCGAGTTCTTCACCCGCCTCGCCGAGGGCGTGACCCGGGCGCTGCACCAGGGTACCGAAGACGGTTTCGTTTTCCGCGTCGATCTCCGCCTGCGTCCGGAAGGTGCGAACGGACCGATCGTCAACTCGATTGCCAACGCGCTCACGTACTACGAGTCGTGGGGCCAGACGTGGGAGCGCGCCGCGCTCCTCAAGGCGCGCCCGATCGCCGGCGCCCGCGCGGTCGGCGAACGCTTCCTCCGCGACCTCGCGCCCTTCGTGTATCGCCGCTACCTCGACTACGCGACGATCGAGGACATCAAGGATATGAAAGCGCGGATCGCGGGCGCACTCGCGGCGGGACGCAGCAAGGGCGTGAACGTCAAGCTCGGACGCGGCGGGATCCGCGAGGTGGAGTTCGTGATCCAGAGCCTCCAGCTCGTCCACGCCGGCAAGGACGAGCGTATTCGCGAGCGCGGCTCGCTGCATGCGCTCCGCCGCCTCGCGGAGCACCGCTACCTCGACGCCGAGGAGGGCGAGCGTCTGGCGGCGGCGTACCGCTTCCTGCGCGAGGTCGAGCACAAGATCCAGCTCGTCGAGGAGCGACAGACGCACGTCATCCCCGCCGACGACGCCGAGCTGCATCTGGCGCGTCGCCTCGGCTACGGTCGGGAGGATCCGGCGTCGGCGGTCGCGCGCTTTCGTGACGACTGTCGTCGTCACATGGAGACCGTTCACGCGTCGTTCGCCACCCTCTTCTACTCCTCGCGCGAGGCGATCGGCCGCGTCGCCGATCCCCGGTTGACGGCCGTGCTCGCCGAGCTCGAGGACGCCGACGCGACGTGCGCGCGCCTGGGCGAGCTCGGGTTCCACGCCGTCGACGAGGCGTTGGCCGATCTGCGGCTCCTGCGCGACGGCGCGCCGACCTCGCGCTCGACGCCACGACGGCGCCAGCTCCTTCTCGAGGTGGCCCCGGCGCTCCTCGGCGAGATCGTGCAAGCGCCGGATCCCGACCTCGCGCTGCACAACATGGCGAGCTTCCTCGCCGCGATCGGCGCGCGCTCGAGCTTCCTCTCACTTCTCGCGGAGAACCCCGCGACCTTGCGCACGCTCGTCCGCCTCTTCGGCTCGAGCGAATTCTTGTCGCAGGTCCTCATCCGTCATCCCGAGACGCTCGACAACCTGGTGCGCGCCGACCTGGTTCGTATCGAGATCGCCAAAGAGGACATGGCCGCCGATCTCGCGAGCATGCTCGCGGCGGCTGAGAGCTACGAGGATCGTCTCGACGTCCTGCGCCGCTTCCGCAACGAGCACTTCCTCCGGATCGGCACCAACGACCTCATGGGTCTCCTGCCGTTTCCCGCGCTCAGCAGCCAGCTGAGCGATCTCGCCGACGTGTGTCTCGAGGCCACGTGGAGAGTCGCCGAGCGCGAGACCCTGCAGCGTTACGGCCTCGCGACGTCGCCGGGAAGCTTCGCGGTCGTCGGCATGGGAAAGCTCGGGAGTCGCGAGCTCACCTACCACTCGGACCTCGATCTCATCTTCGTCTACGTGCCGGCGGCGGAAGTCCCCGAGCGCGTCGCCGTCCACGAGTACTTCACTCGCCTCGCCCAGCTCATGCTGACGACGCTCCAGGTGCCGACGCGCGAGGGGCGCGTGTACAAGATCGACACCCGGCTCCGTCCCTCGGGCAACAAGGGTCCGCTGGTCTCCTCGCTCGAGGCGTTCTCCCGTTACCACGCCGGCAGCTCGCAGTTCTGGGAGCGTCAGGCGCTCATCAAGGCGCGCGCGGTCACCGGCGAGCCGCCGCTCATGCGCGAGGTCGAGAGCATCATCGAGCGCTTCGTCTACGCGCGGCCGCTCGACGACGCAGAGGTCGCCGAGATCCACCGCTTGCGCATGCGCATGGAGCGCGAGCTCGCCGGCAGCGAGCTCCACGGCTTCAATGTCAAGACCGGCCGCGGCGGCCTCGTCGACATCGAGTTCCTGACGCAAATGCTGCAACTACGGCACGGCGCGACGGTTCCGAGCGTCCGCCGGCGCGCCACCCGCCACGCGCTCGCGGCGCTCGCCGACGCCGGCCTCCTGCCGCGCGCGGACGCGACCGTGCTCGCCGAAAGCTACGCCTTCTTGCGCACGCTCACCAACCGGTTGCGCATCGAGCGCGATCAGCCCGTCGAGGCGCTCGAACGCGAGGGCACGCGACTGCCGGCGCTCGCACGGCGACTCGGCTACGAGGGACCGAGCGACGAGATCGGGCGCCGTCTCCTCGAGGACTACGAGCGGCATCGCGAGCGCGTGCGCGCACTCTACACGCGCTGGTTCGCCGTCGACGGCGGCGCGGCGCGCTCGCCGGCCGACGACCCGGCGTCGCGCGCGCCCTCAAATTGACATCGCGAATGCCCTCCGATAGCACCGCGCTCGGAGTCGGCGATGCAGAAGAGCGAGGTCATCTGGTTCGATGGGGAGTTCGTGCCGTGGGAGCGCGCGCACGTACACGTACTCACGCACACCCTGCACTACGGCCTCGGCGTCTTCGAGGGTATCCGTTGCTACGAGACGACGGACGGCCGCTCCGCCGTGTTTCGCCTCCACGACCATACCCGACGGCTGTTCGCGTCCGCGCGCATCCTGAACCTCAAGATTCCATTCGACGAGGCGGCGATCGACGGCGCCTGTCTCGAGACCATCCGTCGCAACAAGCTGCGCGAGTGCTACATCCGGCCGCTCGTCTTCCTCGGCGAGGGCGAGATGGGCCTGCACGCGACCACCAATCCGGTGCGTGTCGTGATCGTCGTCTGGCCGTGGGGCTCCTACCTCGGTGACGAGGGGGTGCGGAACGGCATCCGCGTGAAGACGTCGTCGTTTCAACGTTTTCACGTCAACACGCTCATGACGAAGGCCAAGGCCGTGGGTCACTACGTGAACTCGATCCTCGCCAACCAGGAGGCGCGTCATGCCGGCTACGACGAGGCGTTGATGCTCGACACCGACGGCTTCGTCGCGGAAGCAAGCGGCGAAAACCTCTTCATCGTGCGTGACGGTATCGTGAAGACGCCGCCGCTCGCGGCGGTGCTCCCGGGAATCACGCGCGCGACGCTGATCACGTTGCTGCGTGAGCGGGGCCACACGGTCGTCGAGGAGCGGTTCACGCGTGACGAGGTATACATCGCCGACGAGGCGTTCTTCACCGGGACGGCGGCGGAGGTGACGCCGGTCCGTGAGCTCGACGATCGATCGGTCGGAACCGGCAAGCCCGGTCCGGTGACGGCGGCGATGCAGGAGGCGTACTTCACCCTCATTCGCGGCGGTGACGGCGGTCATCGCGACTGGCTGGCGTTCGTCTAGCGTCCCGCCTCGTTCCAGCGCTGCGTCGGGCGTTCCTTCCGAGCCCTGCGTGCGCGCAAGACTTCGACATGGTGCTCGGAATCGCAAGCTCCCGGCGACTACGCACGATGCCGCGTGGGTGCAAGACCATGACGTCCCCCGAGACCGATCGGCCGAGGCGCTCCTGCGCCTCCGAGGTTGAAAATCCGGAGACTTGGCCGTAGTCACCAGCCCCACCGACGACCGGTGGGATGGTCTTGGTCTTGCTCCCTTTCGGCGCCGATGCCCGCCCTCTTTGCGCTCATCGTCGCCTTGCTGAGCGCCGTACCTGTGGCCGCCGCCGAGCGGACGTTCGTCTTCTCGCCCGCGGATCTCGTCCGCATGGTCGACGTCTTCAACGGCGAGATCCTCGCGCAGTCCTCCTCGTCCTCCTTCAGGCGGCATGTCAGCATTCACGGCGACGGTGTCCGATTCTTCGGCCGGAGCTGTCCATCGCTGAGCAGCGGCTACGCGGTGAGCCGCGTCCGCGTGCTCGACTTTGCGGGGCGGGCGGCGCTCCTCGCCGGACGGCGGCCGAACTTCGCGCTCGGCATGGCGCTGCAATCGATGGGCGTGAGCACGTGGGGCCCTCCCGCGACCGGCCGGACGCGCCAGTCGTCGTGGGTCGTCGAGAGTCCCGTCCCGGGCGCGATCGGATTCACGACCGCCGGGTTCAAGAGCGGCGACCCGACCGGAGCGATCGACGCCGCCGCGATCGCGGATGCGACGCCGAGCTTCCTCGTCCACGTCGATCTCTCCTCGGACGTCGCCGACGGGCCGGCATCGCTCGTCCTCGCGCTCACGATCGAGCTGCCGCCCACTCGGTTCGGCAAGATGCCGAAGCGCAGCGAGTGTCTCCTCGTGGGATCGGCGTATCCGGCCGACGCGCAGGCGCTCGTCGACCTGCTCGCCGCGACGTCGCTCCCCGACACGACGCGGAGTCGCCTCGCCGCCTTCCTCGACGACGTACTCCGCTGGGCCAGCGCGAACAAACCGTCGCGCGCCGCGCGCGCCGCGCAACGCTTCGCGTTCGAAGTGGCGCAACGGTCGGGTCCGGAGATTGCCGCCGACGCCGCCGAGAAGCTCGTCATGCGCGGCCTTCTGGTGACCGATGCGTTCGGCTTCTGATCCGGCGCGGCACGCCGCCGCCTATCGTGCCGTCTTCGCGCTGGTGCTGCTGCTGGCGCTGCCGGGTGCCGCGCGCGCCGAGCCGATGACCTTCCATCTGACGGTGAGCGACGTGCTCGAAAGCGTCGACCGCTACAACGCCTTCCTGGTGTCGCTCGGTACGCGCGCCCGCGGCGTGAAGGTGATCCCGGGAGGTACGAACTTCGCCGGCCAGAGCTGCGCCGGATTCGGGTCGGTCTTCCGCCTCGGCTCGGTCGCGGTGCTCGAGGGGCCCGCTGCGCTCGCGTCGCGTGCCACGTCGCGTGGCGGCAAGGCGGCAGCGGCTCTGAACGCGGTGTTCGGCGCGGCGGGCATCCAGAGCTGGATTCCGCCGGCGACGAGCGCCGAAACCAACGTGCCGTTCTGGAGCGTCGTTGCGGCCACCGACGGCGTGCAGTTCTCCTCGGGGGCGGTGACCTCCGGCGGCGACGCCGGCCTTCTCGGGACCGACGCCGGGAACGGGATCTTCAGGTTTCGAGCCGACCTGACCGGGTCGCCGGACCGCAACGGCCGCTATCGTTTCCTCGTCGAGGTCTACGGTCGCACGTCGTCGCAGGACGGCGCGCTCGTCGCCGCCGGGGAACACCGCTGCTTCACCTTCGTCGATCTCGCACCGGTCGACCTCAGCGCCTTCATTCGCCTGGTCCACGCGACCGTCACCAGCGGGAAATTTTTCACCGCGTTCGATCCGCGCGTCGCGGCGATCGGCATCGCGCTCGACCGGCGCGATACCCAAGGCGCGCTCGACGCGCTGACCGTGATCATCGCGGGGCTGGTTTCGCGCTCCCCCGATCAGGTGACGACCGTCCAGGCGCGCCTGTTGGTGGATGCGGCGTTCCGCGTCCGCCGCGGCATCCTCTTCACGCCGGCCGACGCGCAGTGCGGGAACGGCGTTCGCGAAACCGGTGAAGCGTGCGACGGCGGCGATCTCGGCGGCTTCGATTGCACGTCGCTCGGGTTCACGTCCGGCACGCTCGCCTGCACCGCCGATTGCCACCTCGACGGCAGCCAGTGCGTCGCGGCGTCGGTGTGCGGCAACGGCGTCCTCGAGATCGGCGAAGAGTGCGACAACGGCGCCGCCAACTCGGATACCGCGCCGGATGCCTGCCGGTCCAACTGCAAGCGCGCCGACTGCGGTGACGGTGTCATCGACACCTTCGAGGACTGCGAGGGGAGGAACCTCGACGGCGAAACCTGCGTCACCCTCGGCTACAGCGGCGGACCGCTGCGCTGCGATTCCGAGTGCACGTTCGACGACTCCCGCTGCCAGGACAACTTCTGACGCAAGTATCGCGTACCCGTCCGATTGAAAGGGGAACTTCTTGATGTATCGAGTTCGCTGGGAAACGCCGCTGCTGGTGCTCATGGCCGTGGGATCGGCCGTATCGGCGTTCGCCGCGCCCTTCGCGTTCGTCGCCGACTACGGCGACGACGACGTCTCGATCGTCGACACCGCGACGAATCAGGTCACCGGGAACGTTCCCGTGGGTCACAATCCGTGGGGCGTCGCGGTCGATCCCGAGGGTGCGCACGTCTACGTGGGCAATCTGAACGACAACAGCGTGTCGATCATCACCACCGCCACCATGACGAGCACCCCCGTGCTCGTCGGCGACGAACCGACGGGCGTGGCGGTGAAGCTCCCCGGCACGCGTGTGTACGTCGCCAATAGCAACGACTTCACCGTTTCGGTGATCGACACCGAGACCAATCAAGTGCTCACGACGGTACCGGTCGACGCCGGGCCGGTGGGTATCGCCGTCAATCCCGCCGGCACCCCCGCGTACGTCGTCAACAAGGGCGGCGACTCGATGACCGTCTTCGACACGAACACGAATCAGGTGATCAAGACGGTGCCGATCCCGATCAAACCCTCGCACGTCGCCGTGAGTCCCACCGGCGACCGTGTGTACGTGACGACCCACACCGGCGGGAAGATGTTGGTGATCAATGCGACCACGCTCAACGTGACCGGCACCGTCTCGGTCGGCGGCTTCCCCGAGGGCGTCGCCTTCAGTCCGGACGGCGCGTTCGCCTACGTCGCCAACAGCGGCCCGAGCACCCTGTCGGTGATCGACACCAAGCTCCAAGCCGAGATTGCAACCATTCCCGTGGGAGACGATCCCGAAGACATCGCGGTCCATCCGGATGGTACGCGCGTCTACGTGTTGAACCACGGCGAGCGATCGATCTCGGTGATCGATACCGCCTCCAACAAGGAGATCGACAGCGACGGCGACGCGTCGAACGGCTTGACGCGGATCCCCGTCGGATTCGGGCCGCTCGCGCTCAGCAATGCGCTCATTCCGGCGCTGCGTCCGCAGCGCTTCGACAAGCTCGCGCTCGTCTGCCAAGCGACGATCGCGGCGCAAGCGCGCGCCTTCGCCAAGGTCGATCATCTACAGCGCACCGCGTGCCAGAACCAAATCTTGAAAGACGTCGCCAGCGGCAAGGGGTCGCAGCAGGCGGAGGCGACGTGCGCGCTCGCGCTCGATCTCGGCAATCCCGATTCCATGCTCGCGGTCGCGCGCAGCGAGGCGCGCGACACCGTCTTCAGGAAGTGCGTCGGCGTCGGCATCGCGGCGCTCAACCACCCCTGTGACCGCGAGGCGTCCTCGGTCGCGGAGGCGACCGGCTGCGTCCTCGACCAGCACGAGACGCGCGTCTCCGAGATGGTCGCCGACACCTTCGCGGCGGACGACTCGAAGGCGTTGACGAAGGCGGCGCGTACGTGCCAGGCGACGATCGCGAAGAGCGCGACGCGGCTTGCGCAAAGCGAGCATGCGAAGCTCGGCCGCTGTCTCGTCCGCGTCCTCAAGGATGCGGGGAAGGGGAAGCACGTCGCAACGTCCGCGGCCGCGTGCGCGAAGACGCTCGCCCCGGACGGATCGACGCTCGCCAAGCTGCGCACCGCGGTCGGGGCGAAGATCGCGAAGAAGTGTGCCGGGCTCGTGCCCGCCGACATCGGAAGCCCGTGCGACGCGTCGGCGACGACGATCGGCGAGGTCGCGGGCTGCGTCCTCGCCGGCCAGGCGAAGCGCGTCGAGAAGATGCTCGCCGCCGAGTTCAACGACGCGTGTCCGATGCTGACGGCGGTCGGGCTCGGTCGCGGATATCCCGACGTCTGCACCGGTCACTGAGCGTCCGCTCCGCGTCTGGTTGGATTGGTGCTCGCGGCTCCTCTATAAGCAAGGCATAATGACCGGGTAGGGGTAGATCGCGCCGGGTCGGCGCGATCCGAAGGGAGGAGCCCTTGTCACCTGCGGAGGAGGCGGCGGCGGTACGGAGCGAGAAACCGCGTGAGGCGCTGGAAACGGTCGTCATCCGTTTCGCCGGCGACTCCGGGGACGGCATGCAGCTCGCCGGCACGCAGTTCACCATCGAGACGGCGCTCGCCGGCAACGATCTCAGCACGCTGCCGGACTTTCCCGCGGAGATTCGCGCTCCGGCAGGGACGCTCGCCGGCGTCAGCGGCTTCCAACTGCACTTTTCCTCGCGCGAGATCTTCACGCCCGGCGACACCTGCGACGTGTTGGTGGCGATGAACCCGGCGGCGCTGAAGGTCAACGTCGAGGATCTGAAGCCGAACGGGATGCTGATCGTCGACCGCGAGGCGTTCACCGAGCAAAATCTCCGCAAGGCCGAGTACCGAGAGGATCCGCTGCACGACGGCTCGCTTGCCCGCTACCGCGTCTTCGAGATCGACATCACCAAGCTCACGACCAACGCCCTCCTCGACTCCGGCCTCTCGAACAAGGCGGCGCTGCGCTGCAAGAACTTCTTTGCGCTCGGGCTGACGTCGTGGCTCTTCCAACGTTCGATCGAGCCGACGTTGGAGTGGATCATCACCAAGTTCGCGAAGACCCCCGCACTCGCGGACGCGAACGCGCGCGTGCTGCGGGCGGGGTACAACTTCGGTGACACGACGGAGCTCTTTCACACCGCCTACGAGGTCCTGCCGGCGCGGATCGCCGCGGGGAAGTACCGCAACCTCACCGGCAACACCGCCACCGCGCTCGGCTTCGTCGCCGCGGCGCAACGCGCCGGGCGTCCGCTCTTCCTCGGCAGCTACCCGATCACGCCCGCGAGCGACATTCTGCACGAGCTCTCGGTGTACAAGGGGTTCGGTGTGTACACCTTTCAGGCGGAGGACGAGATCGCCGCGATCGGCGCCGCCCTCGGCGCGGCGTTCGGCGGCGCGATCGCGATCACCACGACCAGCGGCCCCGGCATGAACTTGAAGGCGGAGACGATGGGCCTCGCCGTCATGGTCGAGCTGCCGATCATCATCACCGACATTCAACGCGGTGGTCCGTCGACCGGTCTGCCGACGAAGACCGAGCAAGCCGATCTCCTGATGGCGATGTACGGCCGCCACGGCGAGTGTCCGCTGCCGATCCTCGCGAGCGCGACGCCGGCGGATTGCTTCGCCACCGCCTTCGAGGCGGTGCGGATCGCCGTGCGCTACATGACACCGGTGATTCTCCTCTCCGACGGCTACATCGCGAACGGCGCCGAGCCGTGGCGCATCCCGCGTGCCGCCGATCTGCCCGCGATTCCCGTCGCCTTTCGCACCGACCCGACGGACTACCACCCGTACATGCGCGATCCCGAGACGCTCGCGCGCCCGTGGGTCGTTCCCGGCACGCCGGGGCTCGAGCACCGCATCGGCGGCCTCGAGCGCGAGGACGTGACCGGCAACGTGAGCTACGCGCCCATGAACCACGAGCACATGGTCCGGGTGCGGGCGCGAAAGATCGCGGGCATCGCCGCGGAGATCCCGCCGACCACTGTGACCGGCCCGCCTGAGGGGGAGCTCTTGATCCTCGGATGGGGGAGCACGCATGGTCCGATCGCGACCGCAGTCCAAGAGCTCGCGGCCGCGGGACTCTCGGTGGCGCATGCGCACCTCCGCTATCTGAACCCGCTGCCGCCCGATCTCGGCGCGGTGCTGCGCCGCTATCGCGCCGTGCTCGTTCCCGAGATGAACCTCGGGCAGCTCGTGAAGCTGGTGCGCGCCGAGTATCTCGTCGACGCGCACGGATTCAACAAGATCCAAGGGCGGCCGTTCAAGGTCTCCGAGATCGTCAGCCGGGCGCGCGCGATCGTTGGAGGCCAGGTATGAATACGGTTGCGATCCCCGCGTCGAAGCCGCTCGGCCGCAAGGACTTCGAGTCGGACCAGGACGTTCGCTGGTGCCCGGGGTGCGGCGACTACGCGATCCTCGCCCAGGTGCAGCGTGTGCTCCCCGATCTCGGGATTCCACGCGAGCGCTTCGTGTTCCTCTCCGGGATCGGCTGCTCGAGCCGCTTCCCGTACTACGTGAACACCTACGGCTTTCACACCATTCACGGCCGCGCGCCCGCGATCGCGACCGGTCTCAAGGCGACGCGTCCCGAGCTCTCGGTGTGGGTGGTGACCGGTGACGGCGACGCGCTGTCGATCGGCGGCAATCACCTGATCCACATCCTGCGTCGCAACCTCGACGTCAACATCTTGATGTTCAACAACCGTATCTACGGGCTCACCAAGGGCCAGTACTCGCCGACCTCGGAGGTCGGCAAGGTGACGAAGTCGACGCCCGTCGGGTCCGTCGATCATCCGTTCCATCCGGTCGCGCTCGCGCTCGGCGCCGAAGCGACCTTCGT
>JBGOSW010000149.1:0-11251 GCA_041476145.1 Binatia bacterium | reverse complement strand
GAGATGCACCAATCGGGACGGTTCGCGATCATGCCGGCGATGCGGTCCTTTCCCCATGCCGGGATCCAGTGCACCCGGTCGATCGCGGCGAGCGCCCGCTCGCGGAGCCGCGTCGCCGCCATGGAGATGAACCACTGCTCGGTGGCGCGAAAGATGACGGGGTGCTTGCAGCGCCAGCAATGCGGGTAGGAGTGCGTGAGCGGCTCGGTCGCGAGCAGACGTCCGACTGCACGCAAGTGCTCGACGATGCGCGCGTCGGCGTCGAACACGCGCATGCCCGCGAACTCCGCCACCTCGGGGAGAAAGCGGCCGGCGTCGTCGACCGGCGCGTAGACGTCGAGGCCGTAGCGGCGTCCGACGTCGTAGTCCTCCTGCCCATGGCCGGGCGCGGTGTGCACGAGACCGGTGCCGCTCTCGAGCGTCACGTGCTCCCCCAGTACCATGAGCGCGTCGCGGTCGATCCACGGATGGCGCGCGCGCCCCCCCTCGAGCATGCGCCCGGTCACGGTTGCGCGCACCGGCGCGTCGCCGTCGACGAACGCCGTGAGGCGCGGCAGCAGCGCCTTGGCGACGAGCGTGAGCCGTCCCGAGCGCGCCGGCACGACGACGTACTCGACGTCGGGATGTGCCGCGATCGCGAGGTTCGCCGGTAACGTCCACGGCGTCGTCGTCCAGATCGCGACGTCGATCGGCGTCCCGGCGAGCGTTCGCAACGCCTCGGGGTACGGCTCGCGGAGCGCGAACGCCACGTACACCGACGGCGACGCGACGTCGCGGTACTCGACCTCCGCCTCGGCGAGCGCCGTCCGGCAGGACGCGCACCAGTGCACCGGCTTCTTGCCGCGGTAGAGGTCGCCGCTCGCCGCCACCTTGGCAAGCTCGCGGATCTCGATCGCCTCGTAGGCGAAGTCCATCGTCAGGTAGGGCGCGGACCAGTCGCCGAGGACGCCGAGACGCTTGAACTCGTCGCGCTGCACGGCGACGAAACGCGCCGCGTACTCGCGGCAGAGCCGGCGGATCTCGAGCTTCGAGAGCGCCGCCTTCTTCTCCTTGCCGAGGCTCTTCTCGACTTGAAGCTCGATCGGCAGACCGTGACAATCCCAGCCCGGTACGTAGGGCGCGAGGTGTCCGGTCATGTGCTTGTACTTGACGATGAAGTCTTTGACGATCTTGTTGAGCGCGTGTCCGAGATGGATGTTCCCGTTCGCGTACGGCGGTCCGTCGTGCAGCACGTAGCGCGGCCGGCCGGCGCGCTGCGCGATCATGCGCGCGTAGAGATCGTCGCGCTCCCAGCGTGCGAGGATCTCCGGCTCGCGCGCCGGGAGGTTGGCGCGCATCGGGAAGGACGTGACGGGCAGGTTGAGGGTCGCCTTGAAGTCGGGCGGCCCGTCGGCGGTCATCGCAACCTCGGCATGGGCGTGGGCGCGCGCGGGCGCCTCGCGGGTATACCAACAGCCATACGGCGGTTCAATTTCACGTTCACGGCGTCACGCGTCGCGCGGCGAGTGTCGCGATGGAAAGCCGTCGCGTGTCCACGCGGGGTGGCGGCGTGGGTCAGCGCTGCCCGATGCTACGCCGCGCACTCCGGCTGACGCGTGGCGTATCGCCGAAATCGAAGCGCCAGTTCTTCCGCAGGCCGAGGTAGCAGCAGCAAAGCTCGCTATCCATGTCGTTGTTGAAGGTGCGCTGCTTGCCGTCCTCGAAGAGGATACGAACCAGGCAGGTGCCGCCGGGGACGACGGAGGTCATGACCTCGACGACGGCGCCGAGGCCCCACTGCTCGTACACGACGTGAAACACGCGATCGCCGAGCCGCAGGAAGAGTCGCTTGTCGCTTTCGAGCATCGAGGCTCTTTCACGTGCGGTCACGTTACCCGAACGCATGCGCGAATTCCACCGCGCATCCCGCTTGACAGCGCTGCCGGCCCCCGAGAGACTTCGCCACGATCGTGAGGTGGGACTGGAAAGTGCTGGTGGGAATCGTCCTCGCCGCGGCGGCGGCGGGCTGGCTGCTGACGCGTTCGGTCTACGAGCCCGAAACCGACCTCGCCGACGTCGACCGCGATCTCGAGGAGCTGTCGCAGGCGTTGCGCGCCGACGCCAGCGCGGATCTCGAGCTCATCCCACGCGCCTCGGCGGGCATTTACCTGCCGAGCGTCCTCACGTATCGGCGCAGCGCCGACTTCTGGCGGCCGGCGCTCACCGGCGGCCCGAGGAGAGAACGACGATGACGTCCGCGCGTACGCTCGCCGCCTGTGTCCTGATCGTGAGCCTGGCGCTCGCTTTCGGAGCGACCGCGCAGCAGGGTGAGGAGGCGGGCGTGCGGCAGCGGCGCTCGCTCGAGCGCCCCCAAGATCCCTCGCTGGATCTCTTACGTCAGGAGCAACAGATTCGTCGTACTCGCGTCGTCACCCGCCGCATCCTCCATGACCGGCGCGCATCGGACGCCGCGAGGCGGCAGGCGACGGAGCTCGACGCCCTGCTCGACAAGCGCCAGCAGCTCATCGCCCGTCTCCAAGAGCGGCAGAAGAGCTTCGCCACGCAACACCAAGCCGAGATCGACGAGCTCGGGGACTTGCGTCGTCGCGCGCGCGAGCTCGACGAGCGTCTCGCGGCCGCCCGCAAGGACGTCCTCGATGTGAGCAAGGACGACATCGCGGCGCTGAAGGATGCCGCGACACGCGCCGCCGACCTCGCCGACGCGCTGCGCACGCAGTACGCGCAGGAGCGCCGCGGACATCGCGCACCGCCGGCAGTGGGCGCCGGCGAGAGTCGATAGCGGTCGCGGCTCGGCTCGCGGAGACCGCCAGCAACTCAGAAGCGCCGGCCGCCGTCGGGCGCGACGTGGATCCGTCCGCCCTCGACCAGCACCGGCAAGAGGCGCGCGCCTTTGGTGAGCTTCAGAAGCTCGGGGATCGCCTCGGGATGCTCGCTGACGTTCACCTCGGTGAACGCGACACCGCGGCTCTGCAGATCCTCGCGCACGGTCGTGCAATACGGACATCCCGTCTGCACGTAGAGCGTTGCGCCCGCCACACGCGCGACGCTAGCACGGCCGCTCCGCGTGTGTCACGGCGAAGCCGCACGCCACCGACGGTGCGCGAGATCGCGCCGCTCGACGGCGTGCTTGCGGGCGCTCGACGCGCGTGCGAAGAGCGCCGCGTGAACGTGGATCGCGACGAGTGGGTGGACGTCGTCGACGACGACGACCGTGTCATCGGCCGCGCGACGCGCGCCGACATGCGAGCGCGGAATCTTTCGCACCGCGCTGTCTACGTATTCGTGCACAACTCACGGCACGAGCTCTTCGTCCATCGCCGCACGCTCACGAAGGACGTCTACCCCGGATTCTGCGACGTCACTGTCGGAGGCGTCGTCGCCGCCGGCGAGGAGTACGACGCGGCGGCGGCGCGCGAGCTCGCGGAAGAGCTCGGCGTCACGGGAGCGCCGCTCGCGCGGCTCGGGACGATCCGCTACGCCGATGAGCGCACACGCGTGCGCGGCGTCGTGTACGCCGCGCGCCACGACGGACCGTTCGTCCTGCAAGCGGAGGAGATCGCGAGCGGTGGGTTCGTATCGCTCGCCGAAGCCGAGCGGATGACGCGCGAGGAGCGCTGCTGCCCGGACGCCATCGCGGTCTTCCGCGCGTACGGCGCCGGGTTCAGAGCCGAATCATGAGGCGCTGGCCCTGCTGTAGGGGCGAGCGGCCGAGGTTGTTGGCGGCGACGAGGGCGCGAACCGACACCCGGTGCTTGCGCGCGATCGTCCACAACGAGTCCCCCCGGCGCACCACGTATTGCAGCACCGGTGTCCGCTTCAGCTCGGGGAAGTAGTAGTCCGCATGCCGCGCGACGTGCGCGGCGGCGAGGAACTCGGCGTAGAAGTTCCGCGACGCGAACCCGAAGCTCGCGCCGTCGTAACCGCGGATGATGTCGTCGAGCGAGTCGCTGCCGACCGCGACGCGCGCGCGCGCGATCCCGGCCACGCCGTGATTGTACGAGGAGACTGCGAGGGGCCAGCTGCCGAGCACGCTTCGCGCCCGCGCCAGATGCTCCGCGGCCGCCTCGCTCGAGCGCACCGGATCGAAACGCTCGTCGACCCCGGCGGCCATGCGGAGACGGCCGTCGGCGGTCTCTTTCGTGAACTGCCAGAGGCCGGCGGCGCCGGCACGCGACACCGCGTTGGGATTGAAGGAAGATTCGACGTGCGGCAGGTAGACGAGCTCGGCAGGGATCTCGGCGGCGGCGAAGATGCGCCGGATCTCCGGGAGATAGAGCTCGGCGCGCGTGAGGCTGTCGGCGAAGATCTCCTTGAGCCCACGCTGCGCACGGATGTTGGCGGTTGCGCGCGCGTAGCCGATCGGTCGCGCGACAGCGACCGATTCGAAGAGCGCGTGCACGCGCTGCCGCTCCGGCGACGGCGGTGTGAAGGATGCGATCGCGCCGCGCACTCCGACCGGGAAGATCTCCGCGACCGCGAGCGACGCCAGCAGCCGGGCGTAGCTGGCACGCACGGGCTCGATCGAGCGCTCGGTGTCGTACGGCACGACGTCGTAGACCACCCGCAGATCGTCGCGGTCGTGCAGGATGGCCTCGTTCCGCGACACCTCGGTGAAGACCCGGATCCAGAAGCGCACGCGCGCCTCCATCGCCTGCGAGACCGGGAACTCGCGGCTGAAGCGCAGCAACGGGGCGCCGCCCGCTCCAGCGTCGCGCACGAGCGCCAACGACAGGAGTACGAGCACGGAGGAGAGGACACGTGAAACGCGGGTGTGCTTCGACTTCATGGGGCCACGTCGGCGCGCAGACCGGCAGGTGCCATCAAGCCACAGTGCACGGCGTTCGGCAACCCCGATCGGACGAAACCTCGGCAGTCCGCGCCCTTCCGCCTCAGCGGACGGCGTCGAGACCAGTGAGGTCGCGGCCGACGATCAGCGTGTGCATGTCGTAGGTACCCTCGTAGGTGTTGACGGTCTCGAGGTTCAGCATGTGCCGGATCACCGGATACTCGTTCACGATGCCGTTCGCTCCCAAGATGTCGCGCGCCAGGCGCGCAACGTGCAGCGCCTGGCTCACGTTGTTGCGCTTGGCGAGCGAGATCTGCTGCGCGCGCGCGCGTCCCGCGTCCTTCAGTTGACCGAGACGATACGCGAGGAGCTGCCCTTTGGTGATCTCCGTCACCATGTCGACGAGCTTTTGCTGCACGAGCTGGAACCCGGCGATCGGACGATCGAACTGGACGCGCTGTTTCGCGTAGTCGAGCGCCGTCTCGTAGCACGTCATGGCGGCGCCGATCGCGCCCCAGACGATGCCGTAACGCGCCTGGTTGAGGCAGCCGAACGGGCCCTTGAGGCCGCTGACGTTCGGCAGCAGCGCCGCGCGCGGCACCCGCACGTCTTCGAGTACGAGCTCGGAGGTGATCGACACGCGCAGCGAGAACTTGCCCTTGATGTCGTGCGCGCTGAACCCCGGAATGCCGCGCTCGACGAGGAAGCCGCGGATCTCGCCCTCGGGCGGCGTCTTCGCCCACACGATCGAGACGTCGGCGACGCTGCCGTTCGTGATCCAGCGCTTCACACCCGAGAGAACGTAGTCGCCGCCGGCCGCGCGCGCGCGGGTCTCCATGCCGCCGGGATCCGAGCCGTGGTCGGGTTCGGTGAGCCCGAAGCAGCCGATCGCCTCGCCGCGCGCCATCGGCGGCAACCACCGCTGTTTCTGCTCCTCGGAGCCGTACGCGTAGATGGCGTACATCGAGAGGCCCCCTTGCACCGACGCCATCGAGCGCAAGCCGCTGTCGGCGCGCTCGAGCTCCTGCATGATGAGGCCGTACGCGACGTTGTTCATCCCGGCGCAGCCGTATCCCCGCAGGTTGGCGCCGAAGAAGCCGAGCTCGCCCATGCGGGGGATCAGATGGCGCGGGAACTCCTCGCGACTGTGGCACTGCTCGAGGACGGGCAGGCACTCGCGCTCGACGAAGGCGCGGACGCTGTCGCGCGTCATGCGTTCCTCGTCGCTCAAGAGCGCGTCGAGCTCGTAGTAGTCGACGGCGGGCATGGACGCGCATGCTACTGCCCGGGATGCGAGCGCTCAAGCGCGGCGTCCGCGCCCGTTGCGTCGACGATTGCGGGGCATATAAGAGAGGTTGGCTGATCCCCCGCGGGCGATCAGCGCGGCTTATCGGCGGACACGATGCATCTCGAGACCCTGCAAGTCTTTTGCGATCTCGTCGAGAGCGGGAGCTTCTCCGCCGCGGCGTCGCAGAACTTCGTCACCCAGTCGGCGGTGAGCCAACAGGTGCGGGCGCTCGAGGTGCGCTTCGATCAGCGCCTCATCGAACGCACCAAGGGTCGGGTGCAGCCGACGCCCGCAGGACAGTTGCTCTACCAGGCGAGCAAGGACATCACCGCCCGCTACCGTGAACTGCGCGAGCAGCTGCAGAGCTTCGGCACCACGGTGAGCGGCAGCGTACGCCTCGCGACCGTCCACAGCGTCGGGCTGTACGAGCTCAGCGAGCCGCTCAAGAAATTCCTCAAGGCGTATCCCCAAGTGAACGTCCACCTCGAGTACAGTCGATCGACCAAGATCTTCGAGGACGTGCTCAGCGGCCGCATCGATCTCGGGATCGTCGCCTATCCGGCGCGGCGATCGCAGATCTCGATCATCCCTTTTCGCGAGGACCGTCTCGTCCTCGTCTGCGCGACGCACCACCCGCTGGCGCGGCGGCGTTCGGCGACGATCGCGGACCTCGAGGGCCAAACCTTCGTCGGCTACGAGCGCGACGTCCCGACGCGTCGCGAGCTCGATCGCGTCCTGCGGCGCAAGAACGTGACCGTCCGCTACGTGATGGAGCTCGACAACATCGAGACGATCAAGCGCGTCGTCGAGATCGGCGCCGGCCTCGCCATCGTGCCGGAGCCGACGATCAAGCAAGAGGTGAAGAACCGCACGCTGTGCGCGCTGCAGATCACCGACGAGACGTTGATGCGGCCGCTCGGGATCGTGCACCGCCAAGGCCGGCACTTCTCGCCGGCCGTCGAGCGCTTCATCGCCGAGCTACGCTGAGTGATACGATTTCAGCCTCACCGCAACGCCGGAATCACCGACTCCCCGAAGAGACGGATCGTCTCGACCGGGGCGAAGTCGCCGAACATCACGGTGAAGAGGCGCACCCCGCGCTCGACCTTCGCGCGCAGGCCGGCGACGACCTGCTGCGGCGTGCCGCGCACCGCGATCGCCTCGAGGTCGGCGAAGCCGCCGAGGAGCTGCTTCGCCATCGTCCAGCGTTGCGCGAGGTCGGCGGCGTCCTTCCCGAGGACGACGATCACTTGCTCCGAGACGGTGATCGCGGTCGGGTCGCGGCCGACGTCGGCGCAATGCGAGTGCAACACCTCGAGCTTGTGCGGGAGCTCCGCGGCGGCGTTCATCGGACAGTTCCAGCGATCCGCGTAGCGCGCGACCAGGCGTAGGAGCTTGCGCTCACCACCGCCGCCGATCGTGATCGGCGGCCACGGACGCTGGCGCGGCTTCGGATTGTTCGGCGCGTCGTCGAGCGCGTAGTACTTCCCCTGGAACGTCGCGCGCGATTCGGTGAAGAGCCGGCGCATCACCTCGAGGCCCTCCTCGAGCTGCTCGATGCGCACACGGACGGACGGAAAGTTGTAGCCGTAGCCGCGGTACTCTTCGTCCATCCACCCCGCGCCCATGCCGAGCTCGAGGCGTCCCGCGGAGATCTGGTCGAGGCTCGCCGCCATTTTCGCGACCAAGGCCGGATTGCGATAGGAGTTGCAGAGCACGAGCGACCCGAGACGCAGGCGCGTGGTGCGCGCGGCGAGCGCGCTGAGCGCCGTCCAAATCTCGAGGTGATCGACGTCCGGAAGCCCGCGCGCCCACATGTGGTCGGCGAGCCACAAGGAGTGCCATCCGCTCTCCTCGCAGGCGAGGGCACGCTCGACCAGCCCGCTGAAGTCGGCGGCGACCTGCGGAAAGAAGAGTCCGCATTCGACCGGGGTTTCGCCGTTGCTCATCCGCACCTCCGCCGCGCTCCGCGGCGGCGGAATTACAGCATACGCTCGCCGGAACGGGAAACGCGCCGGCGGCGCGGCGCGACTGTGACAGCTCCGTTGGCGCGTGCTAGGAGCACTCGCGGAAGGAGAGCTCGTGGCCGCCGCCAGACCGTCACCCAAGCTCCGCGTCGCGATCGTCGGTGCGACCGGGATCGCCGGCCAGCAGTTCGTCGACGCGCTTCGCGATCACCCGCGCTTCGAGATCGTGGTGCTCGCCGCGTCCGAGCGCTCGGCGGGTCGCTCCTATGCGGAGGCGCTTCGCGACGCCAAGACCGGCGCGCTCCGCTGGTGGTGCGCCGACGCGCCGCCCGCTCGCACGCTCGACCTCCCCGTCATCGCCGGCGCCCGTCTCGACGCCGAGGAGGTCGACCTCGTGTTCTCCGCCGTCGAGAGCGACGTCGCGCGCGCGCTCGAACCGAAATGGGCGGCGACTCGTCCCGTCGTCAGCACGGCGTCGGCCTACCGCTACGATGAGGACGTGCCCCTCCTCATCCCCGGCGTCAACCTCGATCACGCACCGCTGCTACACGTGCAGCGCAAGCGCCGCGGCTGGCGCGGCTTCGTCGTGCCGATCCCCAATTGCACCACCACCGGCCTCGCGATCGCGCTGAAGCCGCTGCACGCGCGCTACGGCGTGGAGCGGGTGGCGGTGACGTCGATGCAGGGCATCTCGGGCGCCGGGCGCTCTCCGGGCGTCGTCGCCCTCGACATCCTCGACAACATCGTGCCGTTCATCCCCGGCGAGGAGGAGAAGGTCGCGCGCGAGACGAAGAAGATCCTCGGCGTCCTCGGCGAGGGCGCGATCGTGCCGGCGCCGTGCATCGTCTCCGCGACCTGCACGCGCGCCGCCGTCCTCGAGGGTCACACGGAGGCGGTCTCGGTCGCGCTCGGCGGAACCTGCTCACCCGCGGACGCCGTCGCCGCCATGCGGGAGTGGGACGGCGGCATCCGCGGCCTTCCTTCCGCCCCGAATCACCTGATCACCGTCCTCGACGATCCGTTCCGTCCGCAGCCGCGGCTCGACCGCGACGCCGACGGGGGCATGACGACGTCGGTCGGCCGCCTACGCCCGGACGAGCTCTGGCCGCACGGGCTCCGCTTCGTCTTGGTGTCGCACAACACCAAGATGGGTGCCGCGAAGGGCGCGCTCCTTCTCGCCGAGGCGCTCGACCGCGACGGCTATCTCTGAGGCGAGCAGGGGCGTCGCTCAATTGCATACGTGCCGCACACCCTTCGCACCGGGCACTCGGGGCAGGTGGGGCGGCGCGCGCGGCAGACGAGCGCGCCGAGGTCCATGATCGCCTGGTTGAACTCGTAGCCCCGCCCGTGCGGAATCGTCGTCGCGGCGAGCGCCCAGAGCCGACGCGTACGGCCGCGGCGGCGGCCGGGACCGAAGACGCGGGCGAGCACGCGGGCGGCGTTGGTATCGAGGATCGGCGCGTCCTGACCGAACGCGAACGACGCCACCGCGCCCGCGGTGTAGCGTCCGATCCCCGGGAGCTCGCGGAGCGCCGCGACCTCCGCGGGGAAGCGACCGCCATGGCGTTCCGCAACCAACTGCGCGGCGCGGAGTAGATTCGACGCCCGCCGGTAGTAGCCGAGGCCGTCCCAACTCTCGCGCACGGCGGGTTCCGAAGCCGCCGCGAGATCCGCAACGGTGGGATAGCGCGCGAGAAAGCGTGGATAGTACTCGAGCACGCGGGCGACTTGCGTCTGCTGTAGCATCATCTCGGACACGAGGATCGCGTAGGGATCGCGCGTGCGGCGCCAGGGTAGGTCGCGTCCGTGGCGGTCGTACCAAGCGAGCAACGCGCGCTGGAAGCGCGCCACGCGGGCGGGGTCGACGCGCGGCGCCACGTGGCGTCGCCGACGCGCGGCGTCGTCGCCGCGTACACGTTTTTTACTTTGCACCCCGATCCTCGCTCAGTACAATGCGTGTGACAGAAACGGTTTCATGACATCTCGCTTGCGCCGCCACCTCGTCCGCCTCGCGACCGGCCTCCTCACCAAGCCGCTCGGGCGGTATCAACGTCGAACGCCGAATGATCTGGCGAGTCTGCGTCGTCATATCAAGAAGGGCGACGTGATTCTGGTCGAGGGCGATCAGCGCGTCAGCGAGGTGATCAAGTACCTGACGCAGAGCTCCTGGTCGCACTCCGCCCTCTACGTCGGCGACGAGCTGTGGCGCCGGAATCCCGCGGCGCGCAGTGCGCTGCACGCACAATTCGGCGACGACGCACAGCACCTGATCGTCGAGGCGATCGTCGAGGAGGGCGTCGTCGCCTCTTCGCTTTCGAAGTACATCGACTTCAACATCCGCGTCTGCCGTCCGTACAACCTGCGGCGCGACGATCTGCACACGGTGTTGGACGAAGTGATCGGCCAGATCGGCTATCGCTACGACGTCCGCAATCTCGTCGACCTCGCGCGCTACTTCCTTCCCGTGAGCCTCGTCCCGCGCGCGCTGCGCCGGAACGCGCTCGAGTTCGGCAGTGGGCTCCCGACGCAGGTGATCTGCTCGACGTTGCTCGCGCGCGCCTTCGACCGGGTGCGCTACCCCATCCTGCCCCAGGTGACGCCCATCGACGAGCCGGAGCAGCCACGCGGCCTCATCGACTGGGTGCGAGGGCGACCGCTGCAACCCTACGGGCTCTTCCAAATGGCGCCGATCACCCTCACGACGCCGCGCGACTTCGACATCTCACCGTACTTCGAGGTGATCAAGTTCAACATCATCGCCGACATGCAGTTCGACTACCGCCGCATCCGGTGGGTGGAGGAATCGCAGGCGAGCTGAACGCGGGGAAGCGCATGCGCCTCGACGATGAAGGGGCCTGCCGCAGTGAATGCGGCAGGCCCCTTCTTGTTGCGTGTGCGTTGCCCGATTCGGCGCGGTTCGCGACGGAACGGGCGCTCAGATCGCCTTAGAACACGTAGGACAGTTCGCCGGCGACCGTGTGCTGATCCTCTTGCGTGCCACCGACGTTGCGCAGGAAGGTGTCGCGCCGGGCGTGGTCGTAGCGATACTCGGCGCGCGCCATGAGGCCCTCGGCGAGGACGAGCTTGAAGGTCCCGGTGACCTCCCAGTCCTGCTGGTCCTGGCCGAACGTGCCGCCGAGGCGAGTGCTGTCGCTGTCGTCGAAATACTCGCCGCGGAGCGCGAACCCGACGGGGAGCGCGAAGGTGTCG
>JBGOSW010000148.1:0-11327 GCA_041476145.1 Binatia bacterium | reverse complement strand
TGCAACGGGTGCAAAAGGAGGGCGAGCGTGTCGTCGGCAGGATCCGCAAGGACGCCAAAGACCTGCTCGGAAAGGACCGCAAGAAAGCGGTCCAAGACCTGCTCTCGCAGGCGCAGAAGCTGCGCAGCGACATTCAGCGCCGCGCCGAGCGCACGATCAAGGACATCGAAGAGCGCGGGCAGAAGATCGTCGCGGCGATCGAAAAGCAGGCCGAAAAGGGTCTCGAGCCGCTCGTTCGCAGTCTCAACCTGCCGACACGCGACGAGGTCGAGAAACTGAAGAAGCGGATCGCACTCGTCGAGAAGCGACTCGAAGAGATCGCGGGCAGCAAGGCCGCCTGACACGAGCGCCGCGCGGCCGATGCCGCACGAGCGCATGCGACATTTTGATCTTGCTCACCGGCAGGGGGGGTATGTTCGGGAGAGATCGGCCGCTGACGAGCGGCTGCCGGTGAGCAAGGCAGTACCGGCTCGGGCGACTGAAGCACAGCACGCGTACACCGCCTAGAGAAAACCCCGGGAGCACGTGGCTCGCGGGGTCGTGGGGAACAGAACCGGACGGCGGCGGCGACGGTCAGGCGGCGGCGGCTTTCTCGCTGCTGCCCTTCTTCGATTTGCTTTCGGGCTTGCTCTCGCTGGTCGTGGCGTCGCTCTTCTTGTCTTCGGATTTCGCGCCCTTCTCCTCGGACTTGCCGGCACCGCCGGAGCTACCTTTGGATTCGCCGCCACCGGAGCCACCCTTGCGAGCGTAATCGGTGACGTACCAGCCGCTACCTTTCAGCTGAAACGAAGTCGAGGAGATCAGCTTCGTCACCTTGCGACGGCAGGTCGGACACGCGGTGAGCGGCTTGTCGCTCATCTTCCGCATCACCTCGAAGTCCCCGCACTTGCCACAATGGTACTCGTAAATAGGCATGATTCCTCCGAAATCGCTCGACGTCCAGAACTAGCCACGCCCCTCCGTTTTGTCAACGCCAGAAGCGACGGCGCGCTCGACGCGTGCCTCGAGGTCCGACGCAGACGCCCCGTCCACGGAGATGACCTTGTCACGTCCGCGCTCACCGCGCGCCAGCGCGAGAGCGCGTTTCGGCAATCCGAGACGTTCGGCGAGCAGCGTCACGAGAGCACGATTTGCGGCGCCGTCTACCGGTGGCGCAGTCAGGTGGACACGCAAGATGCCGCTCGCATCACGCGAGAGTGCGTTGCGCGCGGCACGCGGAACGACGCGAACGCGCAAGAGGCTGCGCTTTACGCCACGAGCGGCGCTCATTGAAGGCGGACGGCGAGATCGAAGAGACTCCGCACGAGAAACGTCTGAAGGAATATGATGCCCGCGAAGACGACGAGTGGAGAGAAATCGATGCCGCCGCCGAAGACCGGCAACGAACGGCGAATGCGATAGAGCAAGGGCTCGGTCGCGGTGATGATCGCGCGTACGATCGGATTGTACGGGTCGGCATTGACCCAAGAGATCACGACACGGGCGATCAACACCCACATATAAAATTGCAGCAGCAAATTCATGACTGTTGCGGTTGCCTCGAGCAAATGCGCGACCATGAACATCCTTCCTCCCTTTCACGAGGCGCGCAGCAGCGCCGCTCAGCCGCGACCGAGCTCGCGCGACCGCCGCGTCGCCGCCCGCACACCTCCGGCGACGACATCGGCGAACTCGCCCGCGTCGAGCGCTTGCAGACCGGCGAGCGTCGTTCCGCCGGGCGATGTAACCATCGTCCTCAAATCCTCGGGCGAGCGCCCGGTCTCTTGCAGCATCAGAGCGGCCCCACGGATCGTCTGGTATGCGAGCTGACGGGCGGTGCGCTCGGGAAGCCCCTCGGCGACGGCGCCTTCGATGAGCCCTTCCGCGAAGCGGTACACATACGCGGGACCACTCCCCGAAAGCCCGGTCACGGCATCCATCAAGGTCTCGTCCCTAACACGAACGACCTCACCGACTCCACCGAAGAGCACCGCCGCGAGTCGCTCGTCGGCCGCGGTCGCGTTGCGCCCGCGAACGAGCACGGTGATGCCGGCACCGACGAGCGCCGGCGTATTGGGCATCGCGCGGACGACGCGCGCGCGCCCGCCGAGACCGGTCTCGAGCCGCGCCGTCGGCACGCCGGCGGCGATCGAGACGAAGAGCTGGCGGCGCACGAGCGGCCGGATCTCGGCCAGCACCGCCTCCATGACCTGCGGCTTCACCGCGAGCACGACGACGGACGTGTCCGCGACCAATGTCGGATTGTCCGACGCCGTACCGATGCCATACACGCGCGCGAGACGACGACACTGACGTGACTCCGCGTCGGATGCCCACACGTCTCGCGGGCGATAGCGCTTGGTCGCGAGCAGCCCCTTCACGAGCGCACCGGCCATGTTGCCGGCACCAATGAATCCGAGCTTCCTCATGCTGACTCCTTGCGCGGGCCGAAGATCGCGGTCCCGACGCGCACCAGCGTCGCGCCTTCCTCGATCGCCACTTCGAAGTCGGCGCTCATCCCCATCGAGAGCTCAGGAAGACCCTGCGGCTCCTCTTGACGGTCGCGCAGCGTGCGCAGCGCGGCAAAGAGCGGTCGCACCGCCTCGGGCGCGAGTGGCGGCGGAATCGTCATCAGCCCCAGGACGCGAAGCCAGGACAGGCGTCGCGCCGAATCGAGTAGACTCGGCAGGTCGGCCGCAGCGACGCCTCCCTTCGTCGACTCGGCGGCGAGGTTCACTTGCAGAAGGACGCACAGGGGAGTGCCTCGGCGCTCGGCTGCAAGGTCGAGGGCACGCGCGGCGCGCACGTCGGCGATGGAATGCACGAGCCCGAACTCGGCGATCGCCGCCGCCTTGTTGCGTTGGATGCGTCCGATGAAATGCCAGCTGACGGCGACGACGTCCGCGATCGCAGCGCGCTTCGCCTGCCATTCCTGCACGTAGTTCTCGCCGAAGTCGCGCGCGCCCTCGTTGACCGCCGCTCGCAACGCCTCCCCCGTCATGCCCTTACTCACGGCAACGAGTCGGACCGTCTCGGGGGCCCGGCCGGCGCGCCGGCACGCGGCCGTGACGCGATCGCGAACGGCGGCGTAACTCGTGGTCACCCGAGTCGCCGCGCGCGCAGCCACGTCGCAACCTCCGGCAGCGGCAATCCGATGACGTTGGTGTACGAGCCCACGACCGCATCGACGAGGTGTGCTCCCTCGCCCTGGATTGCGTACGCGCCCGCCTTGTCGAGCGGCTCGCCGGTCGCGACGTATGCCGCGATCGTCGCGGCATCGAGCGGGCGGAACGAGACCTCGGTCGTCACCAGCGCCTGCTCGGCCGCAACGCCGCTCGGGTCGAGCAGCGTCACGCCGGTCCGCACCAGGTGAGTGCGCCCCGACAGGCATCCCAGCATCGCGACCGCATCTTCGCCATCGACCGGCTTTCCGAAGATACGCCCGTCGAGCTCGACGACGGTGTCGGCGCCGAGCACCCATCGACCGTGCAATCCGAGCGCGGCGCGCGCCTTCTCCCAGGCCATGCGCCGCGCGAAAGCCGCCGGGTTCTCGCCGGGGCGCGGCCGCTCGTCGATGTCGACGGGGAGCACGCTGAACGTCACGCCGAGCGCCCCGAGCAACCAGCGCCGTCGCGGCGATGCGGAGGCGAGAATCAGAGACGAGCTCGCCGCGTCCGCGGACTCCGCCATCGGCGGTTCCTGCCGCAGCCGGTCCGAGGTGTCAAGTTGGCGACCGCGGGAGCGCATGGTAGCCGGAGACGATGCGCCGAGGTCTCGTGGTCGCGTTCTCTGCGAGCGTGCTCCTCTGCGGTTGCGGACGCGAGCGCGCGACCGTGCCGGCACCGACGGCGATCCGCGAGACCCCGTCCGCGACCATCGTCGAGAACCCGCGACTGCGCTTCGCCGATGCAATGGCGCGCGTCGAACGCGGCGACGACGTCGGAGCGCGGCCGATCTTCGCCGCGTTGCTGCGCGTCTACCCCGAGCTCGAGGACTACCACCTCATCAATCTGGCAGCGATCGACGAGCGCGCCGGGCGACTCACCGAGTGCGCCGCGCTGCTCGATCGTCTCGTCGGAGAGCACCCGGCGAGCGTGTGGATTTCGCACGCGTTGGCGCGTCGCGCTCGCGTCGCGGCGGCGCTCGGCGATCTCGAGGCGGACGCCTTCGTCACCCGCGCGCTCGCAGCACGCGGTGCCGACGACGCGAGCCGCGCGGCGGCACTCCTCGTGCGTGCCGACCTTCGTACGGCGACGAACCCCCGCGAGGCGCTGGCGGTCTACCACGAGGTGCGTCGGACGTCGGGCATGAGCGCGACTGCCGCACGTACCCGGAGCGACGCGCTCATCGCCGCGCATCCCGAGGTGCTCGCCGATCCCGCGCTCCTCTATGCCGAAGGCGCTCAGCTCCTTCGTGAAGGCCGGCTCGACGATGCCGCGGCCCGCCTCGAGGCCGCGGCGCGCGCGGCACCGGCGCGAAGCGACCGTGCGACGGCGCTCCGCACGCTGGCGCGGGTGTGCCAACGCCAGGGGCGGCTCACGGACGCGATCGACACGTACCGCGCCGCGGCCGACGCCGACCCTGCGACCGCCGTGCTCGCGCACTTCGACCTCGCGACCTTGCTCTGGAATCGGGATCGCGACGCCGAGGCGGCGACGCTTTTCTCGCGCATCGTCCGCGAGGCGCCGCGCGGCGCCAAAGCCGACGGCGCGCGCTACGCTCTCGGCCGGATCGCCGAGCAGTCCGGACGCGATGCGCAGGCATTGACCGAGTACCGCCGCCTCGTCGCAACCGGCTCCGACGCGGCGCTGGTCCGAGAGGCGCGCTGGCGAATCGCCTGGGGGACGTACGACGGCGGCCGATTCGGCGACGCCGTCGACGCGTTCGCGAGGGTCGCCGCGGTGAGCCCGCCCGATCGCGCCGGCGCGCTCTACTGGCAGGCACGCGCGCGCGAGCGGCGCGACGGCGCCGGGGCCGGCGCCGACCTGTACCGCGCCGTGCTCACACAAGCCTCGGACAGCTACTACGCGGACCTCAGCGAGGAGCACCTTCTCGAATCGGCACCGCCACCGACCGCGCCCGAGCCCATTGCCGGCATCCCGCCCGAATCCCTGGTGGAGCACGCGTATCACTGGGGCCGGAGCCGAGAACTCCACGAGATCGGGCTCGATGGCGCAGCGGCCCGCGAGCTCGACGCGATTGCCGACGAACCCGGACTCGCGAGCGACGCCGAATCCTTCTTGCTGGAGGCCTACGGGGAGATCGCTGCGCACGATCGCGCGTTGCACCTGGCGAGCCGGCTCTCGACGACCGAGCGCCTGCCGCGCGCGACGCTCGCCGCCTACCTCTATCCCCGAGCCTATTGGCCTCTCGTCAGCGAGGCCGCGGAGATGGCACGACTCGATCCCATGCTGGTCGTGGCGGTCATGCGCCAGGAAAGTCTCTTCGACGCCGCCGCCGTCTCGCCCGCGGCCGCCTATGGCTTGATGCAGCTAATCGTGCCGACGGCCATGCAGGTTGCCGGCGAGACCGTAACCGCCGCCGATCTGATGGATCCACGCTTGAACGTGCAGCTCGGAACACGCTACCTCCGCCGTCTCCTCGATCGCTACGACGGCGACGTGCCGAAAGCGCTCGCCGCCTACAACGCCGGCGAGGACGCGGTCGCGAAATGGGAAGCGCGCGCGCCCGCGAGCCCGAGCGACGAGTTCGTCGAGCGCATCAGCTTCCGCGAAACGCGCACGTACGTGAAGACCGTGCTCGGCAACTATCGCCGCTATCGCCGGCTCTACGGAGCGCCGGGCGAACATCGCGCCGCGCTCGTCGCGACGTCCGCCTCCGCCGCGCTCACGGAGCTGGATCGAGAGCGAGCGCGCTGAGAAGCTTGGCGGCGAGGCCGCCAAAGCCGCCGTTCGACATCATCACGACGACGTCGCCGGCACGCACCTCGCGTGCGACGAGCGCACAGATGTCGTCCACGTGCTCGCACGTCTCCGCGGCAATGCCGCGCGCGCCGAGCGCGGCGGCGATTTCTTCGGTCGACAGGCGCTCGCTGGCAGCGAGCTGCTCGCGGCGATGTACCGCCGCGAAGGTCACACGATCGGCGGCGGCGAACGCAGCCGTGAAGGCGTCCTGGAACACGCGGCGGCGGGTCGTGTTCGAGCGCGGCTCGAAGAGCGCCCACAATCGCCGCTCCGGATAGCGCGCACGGAGGGCGGCGAGCGTGCCCGCGACCGCAGTCGGATGGTGTGCGAAGTCGTCGATCAGCACGATTCCGCGACCGGCGCCGAGCACCTCCTGCCGCCGACGGACGCCGCGGAAACTCGCGACCGCATCGAGCACCCCCGCCTCGGGAATGCCGAGCGCGGCGGCGAGCGCGACGACGCCGAGCGCGTTCGCGACGTTCATCGCGCCCGGCCCCGAGCAGCGCGCCGCGAGGCGGCGCCCGTCGGGCGTGACGATCGTGAAGCACGTCGCGTCTCCGCTGTCACCGACGCTTTCCGCGCGCCACGACGCCTCGGCGCGGACGCCGAAGGTGATCGCGTGCCGCCCGCTCGCAGCGACCACCGCCTGCGCTTCGGGAAAGTCGGCGCTCACCACGATCGGGGACGTCGGCGCCGTCCGCCGCAAGAGTTCGCTGAACGCCTGCTTCACGTGCGCAAGATCGCGATAGATGTCGGCGTGATCGAACTCGACCGCCGTCAGTAGGAGCGCGTCGGGGGCGTAGTGCAGAAACTTCGGTCCCTTGTCGAAAAACGCCGTGTCGTACTCGTCGCCCTCGGTCACGAACCACGGACCGCTGCCGACGTGGAAGTTGTAGGGGAAGTTCTTCGCGGCGCCGCCGATCATGAACCCGGGATCCCCGCCCGTCTCCTGCAGCACCCACGCCAGCAGCGCGCTCGAGGTCGTCTTGCCGTGCGTGCCGGTCACGACCGCGCGCCGGCGCGATCCCATGAAGAAGCGCATCAGCGCCTCCGGCATGGAGCAGTAGGGGATGCCCGCCGCGAGCAGCGCCTCGATCTCGGGGTTGCCGCGCGACATGGCATTGCCGACGACGACGAGATCGGGCCGCGGCTGCAGGTTCTCGGCGCGAAACCCCTCCATGACGGGAATGCCGAGCGCGGCGAGGACGGTGCTCATCGGCGGATAGATGCCGGCGTCGGAGCCCGTCACGTGATAGCCGGCCTGGCGGAAGAGTCCGGCGAGCGACGCCATCCCTACCCCCGCGATCGCAGTGAGATGGATGTGGCGCGGCGCGGCCGGTAGATCAGGACGAGGTGGCGGCGCGGATGATGAGGTCATGAATGAGTGGACGGAACTCGCGAATCTTGTCGTTGTCGCGGCTGGGATGCACGCGGTTCGAGAGCACGATCACGTGCATCGCCCGTTCGAGATCGATCCAGATGGACGTGCCGGTGAAACCGACGTGTCCAACGGCCTGACGCGAGAACTCGCTGCCGGCCGTCGAGTCGTGCGCGGACGGAGTGTCCCAGCCGAGCGCCCAGGTCGACGAGCCGACGGTGTCGGCGCGGCGCCAGAACTCGCGCACGATCGCGGCGGGGAGGAACAGGCTCTGGCCGTCGTAGCACTCGCGGAGCACGGTCGCGATGCGGTCGAGGTCGCGCGCCGACGAGAACAGGCCGGCATGCCCTGCAACGCCGCCCATCGCGAACGCGTTGTCGTCGTGCACCTCGCCACAGAGCACTCGCTTGCGCCACGGGCAGCGTTCGGTCGGCGCGATCATGTCCGCGATCGGCTCCAGCCGGCGTGTCCGCAACAGCGAGAGGTCGACGAATGACGTGGCTCGGAGACCAAGGGGCTTGTAGATGCGCTCGTAGCAGAACCGGTCGAGCGACGTGCCGTTCACCTCCTCGATCACCGCACCGAGCAGCATGAACCCGAGATCGCTGTAGATCGTTCGCGCGCCCGCCGGGGCCTCGGGCTTCTCGCGCTGGATGGCCTCGTAGACGAATTCCTTCGCGCCCCGGCTCGCGGTGAAGTTGATGCGGCCCTCGCGCTCGATGCGTAGGATGTCCTTCCAATAGGGACGCCAGGCCGGTAGCCCCGACGTGTTCGCCAGCAGGTGACGAAACGTCACGTGGGTTTTGCCGTGCACCCCGAAATTGTGGAAGAAGCGGCTCACCCGATCGTCGAGGGCGATCTTCCGCTCCTTCACCATGAGCATCATCGCGATCGAGGTCGCGAGCGGCTTGCTGAGCGACGCGAGGTCGAAGATCGTGTCTTCGCGCATCGGCGAGCGCTCGGGCTCGAGCGCGCGCATGCCCGCGGCCCGGTGAAAGACGATCTGCCCGCCGACGTTCACGAGGACGACGACGCCGGGGAAGACGCCGCGGGCGACGGCGGCCTCCATCTCGCGTTCGACGGGCGCGAAATTCACGCGACCACCTCGACGCGGAGCCGGGCGGCGTCCACTCGAACGGGCACGCCGAGCGTGATCGGCAAATTTTCCGAGAGGTGCCCGGCCGGGAAGCCGGTGACGACCGGATACGGTGCGCCGGCGAAAAATTCGCGGAACACCGCCGCCGCCACGTCGCCGTCCTCGCGACCGTCGCAATCGGCGAACGAGCCGAGTACGACGGCGGCGACGCGCTCGAGCTTGCCCGCGAGCCGCAGCTGCGTGAGCATGCGATCGAGACGGTAGGGCCGCTCGGCGACGTCCTCGAGAAAGAGGACGGTGCGGTCGGTCTCGATCGCGAACGGCGTTCCGAGCAGCGCCACCAACGACGAAAGGCAGCCGCCGACCATGGGCCCCTCGGCCGCGCCCGGGGCGATTGCTTCGGGAACCAGCTCGCTCCACGGGCTGGCAGGCTCTGCGAGCAGCGCCTGCCAACGTGTCGCCGCCCGATCGCTCACGCCTTTCGCGAAGTCGCTCGTCACCATCGGCCCATGCAACGCCACGAGGCCGCAGCGGGCGACGAGGAACCCGAGGAGCGGGGACACGTCGCTGTAGCCGCACACGAGCTTCGGATTGCGGATGAAGAGCTCGGGATCGAGCATGGGCATGACCTGCGCCGTTCCGTATCCGCCACGCGCGCAGATCACCGCCGCGATGTCGGGGTCCTGGATCATGCACTGAAGATCATGCGCCCGCTGCTCGGGGGTGCCGGCGCAGTATCGCCGGCGTGCTAGGACGTGCTCGCCGACTCGGATCGCGAATCCCCAGCTGCGCAGCAACGTGAGGCCGCGCTCGAGTGCGTCAGGCTTGACGACGCCGGCGGGGGCGACGACGCCCAACGTCGCGCCCCTCGCTACCGCTCGCGGGATGATCATCGACGAGGGATCTTCGCCCGCCGGCGTCAATCTTGCGGAAAGAAACGCCGGCGGTCCTCCCGCATCCGCGCCTCGTAGGCGCGTTCGAGCGCCGGGGTCGCGACATACTCGCGATCGGTCGTCTTGCGCACACGCCAAACCTCCTGCGCCGCCTTGACCAAACCGCGGAGCTGCTCGGGGAAGAGACCCTGGAAACCATCGGATTTCGCGATCAGCGGATTCGGATGCGCCTCGACGAGGACCACCGATGCACCAGCCATGATACCGGCGAGGCTGAGCGGAAAGACCAGGTCGCGGACGCCGGTGCCGTGCGACGCGTCGACCGCCACCGGCAGGCCGGAGAGCTGGTAGTGGAATGCGGCAACGCTCCCGAGATCGAGGGTGTTGCGGGTGTAGCGATTGCAGCTCGTGATGCCGCGCTCGCAGAGGATCACGTTCTCCTTGCCGAGCGCCATCACGCGCTCCACCCAGAGAAGGTACGCCTCGGTATCGAGCGAGTTGCCGCGTTTGTGGATCACCGGCAGCGACGTTTCGCGCAGCCGGTTCAAGAGCGCTTGATTCTTGCTGTTCGGCTCGCCGACCTGGAGGCAGGCGACACCGGCATCCTCGTAGACCGGGACGTCGGCGGGATCGAGGATCTCGACGATGGTCGGCATTCCGAACTCGCCTCCCGCCTTCACGATGAGCTCGAGGCCGCGTCGCAACGATTCTTGATCGGACGATCCAAGCCCTTCCCACCCGCTGTACGGACTGGAGCGATACTTCACGACGCCGCCGCGCAGGCAGTGCGCACCTGCTTCCCGAACCATGCGCGCCGCTTCCATGATCTGCCGCTCGCTTTCGACCGAGCATGGCCCGGCGATGACCACGAGATCGTCGCCGCCCGTCACGACCGATCCGATGGCGACGGTCGCACGGATCGGATGGAGGGGATCGCCTTTCTGCGCGGCGCGCTTGTAGGCGCGCGAGATCGGGATCAGGCGCTCGACCCCCGGCATCTGGGCGAGCTCTTCTTGGGGCAGCCGCGAGATGTCGCCATAGGCCCCGATCAGCGTCACCTGCTCGCCGATCATCTTCCCGGTCTTGTAGCCGAGCGAGTGCAGCTTCGCCTCGATCGCCTCGATCTCGGCGGCGGTGGCAATGGAGGACATCTTGACGATCATGGCAGAGGACCTCGGCGGCAGGTACGAACCGCCTCGCGGCGTTCGGGGGCGTAGCAAACCCGCCGACATGTTGGATACCTCGGATCCGACCGGCTTGCAAAGCTATGGGGTCGCGTCTACTCGTAGTTCGTGAAGCTGCGCGAGGTGGAAATGCGACGCATCGCCTCGAACATCGTCGCCCGATTGGAGAAGGCCGGGTTGATGCGGGTGACGAGTGGTCGCGACACCCTCGAGCAACGCATCGTCGCCGCCTTCAAAGCGAACATCCGTGCCGAGGAGGACCTCGAGGCCGAGGCGACCCGGTTCGCGGAGTCCCACAGTCGTGAGCTGGTAGGAATGGACCGCTACAAGGTCCTCCAGCTCGTGAAGGAGCGGCTCGCCAAGGAGCGCGGGTTCACGTTGTGAGTCACGTCTCCGACGGGCGGATCTCCGCGCTCTCGCATCTCGTGCTGGCGGAGCTGAAGCGTACCGATGTCGCTGATCTCCGCCCCGACCGTTTGGTCCTCAACGAAATCAAGTCCGCGCTCACCGACTTCCTGCAGGTGGACGACGCCTTGGACGCCAAGGTCCGCCGCAAGATCGCCAGCCTCTCGCGACGCGTCCCGGAAGGCAGCGCCGAATGGGATGTTCTCTATCGGCAATATTTCGAAGAAGAGAAGCGGAAACTCGGTCGCTGAGCGACCGCCCCGTTGACAAACCCCCGGCGATGTTTATGGTGACGCTGGGTTTTATCCCGCGCGCGTATTCGGCCCCTCTTCGAGGGTTAACCGACCAGAAAAGCTGATGTTTTCACAAGACGGAAAGGAGACCACCGATGAAGATTCGGCCACTTCAAGACCGCGTGATCGTGAAGCGGATTGAGGAGGAGGAAAAGACCAAGGGCGGCATCATCAT
>JBGOSW010000147.1:0-11363 GCA_041476145.1 Binatia bacterium | reverse complement strand
GACGGCGAGACCAAGCTCGTCGTCGTCGGCGACTCCGACTTCGCCACCAATCAGTTCCTGTCGCAGCTCTTCAACCGCGACCTGCTGCTCAACGCGATGAACTGGCTCGGCGGCCAGGAGGAGCTGATCTCGATCCGTCCGCGCGTGATCCAGGCGTCGCGCGCCCAGCTCACGCCGGACGAGAGCCGTCGCATCTTCTACCTCGCGGTGCTGATCATGCCGGAACTGCTGCTCCTCCTCGGCCTCACCGTGTGGTGGCGCCGGAGCACGAAGTGAGGCCGCGCAACACCCTCCTCCTTCTCCTCGTCCTGGCAGCCCTCGGCGCGTACGTCTACTGGGTCGAGCTGCCGCACGAAAAGCGTCAGGCCGAGGAGAAGCGCCTGCTCGCGTTCGACAAGGACAAGGTCGGCACGATCACGCTCGAGTATCCCGATCACGCGATCGCGCTCGCGCGCGGCAACGAGCACCACTGGCGCCTGGTGAAGCCGCTCGAAGCGGACGCCGACGACAGCACGGTCGGGAACCTCCTGACCGCCGTCGCCGAAGCGCAAGTGACGCGGACGCTCGACGACGTCGGCGACAAGCTCGGGTCCTACGGCCTCGATCCGCCGCAGACCGTCGTCAAGCTCGGGCTCGAGGGCGGCGGCGAGTTGCCGGCGGTGAAGGTCGGCAAGAACACCCAGGTCGGCTTCTCCGCCTACGTGCAGAAGGACGACGAGAAGTCGGTCCGCATCATCGGCGGCGCCCTGCAGAGCGGCCTCAAGAAAGACGTGAAGGACCTGCGCGACAAGACGGTCATCGCTTTCGACGAGGCGCAGGTGCGGAAGCTCGTCCTCGCGCGGCCGAGCGACGCCATCACCGTCGAGCGCCAGGGCGACGCCGACACCTGGCGCATCACCACCCCCGGATCCTACCCGGCGGACGCCGCGGAGATCCACGCGCTGCTCGCGAGCGTGCGCGGCATTCGCGCCGACGACTTCGCGAGCGACGACCCCACGCCCGCGCTCCAGACCTACGGCCTCGAACAGCCGCGGCTCACCGTGAGCGTCTTCGTCGGCAAGGATGAAGCGCAGCAGACGCTCGCCTTCGGCGCCACCCACGAGGAGCAGCAGAAGAAGACCCTCTACGCCAAGCGCGCCGAGAAGCCGACGGTGTACGCCATCCCCGAGTTCACCCTGAAGAACGTCGACAAGGACCTCACCACCTTGCGCGACAAGACCGTCCTCGCCTTCGACAAGATCAAGGCTGGGAAGCTCGTCGTCACGCGCAAGGACGGCGCCGGGTTCACGCTCGTGAAACGCGACGGCGCCTGGCACCTCGAGGCGCCCGGTGAGGGCGCGGAACGCGCGCCGACGCTGACGCGCTTCCTCGAGGACGTCGCGACGATCAAAGGCACCGACATCGTCGACGAGCACGCGGCCGATCTCGCGAAGTACGGCCTCGCCGATCCCGCGCTCACGATCGCCGTCAGCGACGAGAGCGGCGCGGCGCTCGGCACTCTTCTCGGCGCGCGCGCTACGGCCGCGAGCGGCGGCGTCGAGGCGGAGGCGTACGCCAGCGCGGCGGGGGGCGGTCTCGTCTACGGCGTCAAGCCCTTCGTCTACGATCGCATCGACAAGAAGGCGGCCGACTTCCGCGAGCCCGCGGCGACCCCGGTGCCGAGCGGCGCGCTCGCCGCCACGCCGGCGCCCGCCGCGCCCGCCCTCGGCGACGACGAGCCGGAGGGCGACGCCGGCGACGTCGACCTCGGCGACAGCGACGAGGACGAGTAGTCGGCCGGGAGTGTCCCGGCCGCTCTCGCTCAGCCGAGCGCGCGCAGCTCCGCGAGCAGGCGGTCGATCTCGTCGTCCGTCCCGACCGTGATCCGCAGCGCGTCGGCGAGACGCGGCGTCGCGAAGTGGCGGACGAGGACGCCGCGCGCGCGCAGGGCGGCCTGCACCGGCGCCTGATCGTCGCCGCGGCGGCGTGCGAAGACGAAGTTCGCGGCCGATGGCAGGACCTCGTAGTCGAGCGCGCGCAGGCCCGCGGTGAGGCGCGCGCGCGTCGCGACGATGCGGGCGACGTTGCGCTCCATGGACGCATAGGCGTCGAGGGCGGCGACGCCGGCGGCGATCGCCACCCGGCTCACGTTGTACGAGTCCTTCACCTTGGCGAGCGCGGCGATGAGCGCCGGCTGCCCGAACGCGAGACCGATGCGCATGCCGGCGAGCGAGAACGATTTCGAAAACGTCCGCAGCACCAGCACGTTGTCGTAGCGCGCGACCAGCGGCAGCGCGCTCGCCGGCGCGAAGTCGACGTACGCCTCGTCGACGACGACGACCCAGTCACGGCCGCGGACGAGGGTCTCGATCACGTCGACCGGCGTGAACGTCCCCGAGGGTGAGTTGGGGTTGCAGAGCATGAGCACACGGCCCGCGGCGTCGGCGAGCGCGGGCGGCAGCGTGAAGTCGGCGGGGAACGGAATCGTGAGCGCGCGGCCCTCTTGGATCGTCACCAGCGTGTCGTAGAGCGAGTACGTCGGCTCGGGATAAACGACGACGTCGTCGCCGCCGACCAGCGTCCGCATCACCATCGTCAGCAGATCGTCGGAGCCGTTGCCGACCAGCACCTGCTCGGGGGCGACGCCGTATACCCGCGCCGCCGCGTCGCGCAGCGGCGTCGCCATCGGATCGGGATAACGGCGCAGTTCCTCCGAAGCGCACGCCGCCACGGCGGCGAGGACGCCGGGAGCCGGCGGGTACGGATTCTCGTTGGTGTTGAGCTTGACGACCGACGCGCCGCGCGGCTGCTCGCCCGGCACGTAGCCGTGCATCCGCTCGATGACCGGCCTGACCTTGGTCACCGGCGGGTCAGGCGCCGCGCAGCGGCGGGGCGTTCACTTGAAGGCTTTGATCGGCGTCGGGGCGGCGCGCACGGCGGCCGGCGCCGCCACCGGATCGACGAGATAACGGCCGGCGAGCGCCACCGCCTGCCGCTTGCGATCGGGCATCTCGACGAGCACGTCGACGACTTTCTCCCAACGCGGTCGGTCCGCGTTCGCGAGCTCGTAGAGGTTGATCACCAGGTCGATGTCCTTCGTCATCAGGGCCTTGTCGCCGCGCACCAGCAGCTGCTCGCTCGGAATCGGCACGTGCCCGAGGTCGCAGACCCGCACCATGTCCTGGATGCGGCCGCGATCGAGGAGCTTGTCGCGGAGAGCCGTCCAGTCCTGCGGCAGGACGGTGTCGGCGTTGCGGGCGAAGAGCTCGAGCGCCTGGTCGAGATAGCCCTTCGCCAGGTAACGCCGCCCGACCAGGATGTCCGCTTCTTTCGACGACGACATCGCCTTCTCCTTCTTGCGCTCGCGTTTTCATGCTCGCGCGCGCGTGACAGCAGCGTAGAACCGTCGACGGAAATATTCAAGGACACGAAGTTCACATCGCGTGACGCACCACGTAACGTTGAATTGATTGCGCTTCTAGGGTACCCGCTGGCCATCGCTATGGCGTCCCCGAAGAACCTCGCGATCGTCTCCGTCGTCGGCCGGGATCAAAAGGGTGTCGTCGCCAGGATCTCCACCTACCTCGCCGGCTGCGACACCAACATCGAGGACATCGAGCAGCGCGTGATGGAGGGACTCTTCATCATGACCATGCGGGTCGACCTCTCCGACCTCTCGACCTCCCTCGACGAGATGATTCTCGGCCTCAAGCGCATCGGCGACGAGACGCACATGGAGGTGAGCGTCCGCTTGCACGGCGAGCGCGAACGCAAGCGCATGGCCGTCCTCGTCACCAAGGAGCCGCACTGTCTCGAGACGCTGCTCGCCGACTACGACGCCGGTCTCGTCAACGGCGACTTCGCCGTCGTGCTCTCCAATCACGAACTGCTGCGACCGATCGCCGAGCGCCACGGCATCGCGTTTCACGCGCATCCGTCGACCGACAAGGCGGCGCACGAGCGCTTCCTGCTCGAGCGGCTGCGCGCGGCCCGTGCCGATCTCGTCGTCCTCGCGCGCTACATGCAGGTGCTGTCGCCGGCGATGGTGCAGCAGTACCCCTACCGCATCATCAACATCCACCCGTCGCTGCTGCCGTACCACCCGGGCGCGAACGCCTACAAACAAGCGTTCGAGTCGGGCGTGCGCGTCTCCGGCTGCACCGCGCACTTCGTGACCGAGCACCTCGACGCGGGGCCGGTGATCCTCCAGGACGTGTTCCACATCCGCGTCGGCGAGGACACGCTCGAGGACGTGAAGGAACACGGCAAGGCCCTGGAAGGCAAGGTGCTGTCTCAGGCGGTCCAGCTCTTCCTGAACGAGCAGCTCGTCGTCGCCGACACCAAGGTCCTCTTCCGGCCCGGCCGCCTGCCGGCCTGAGCGCGGCGCCGGCCGCCGGGAATCGCCGTGGGACTGGTGTTCGCGGTCGTCGTCCTGCTCGCCGCCACCACCTGGGTGACACGCCGCTGGCGCGCCCGCGGCCGCCGCCGGCTGCTGGCGACCGGTCCGGGCAGCTCGGTCGAGCACGCCATCGCCGTCCGCGGTTTCGACGAGATCGACGCCGTCGTCCGGGCGCGACGGTGCGCGTGCGGACGGCTGCTGCGCCCGACCGGCGAGGGCGCGCGCCACGCCGGCCCGCGCCGCTTCCGCCTGACGCGTCTCGCCTGCGACGAGTGCGAGGAGGAGACGGTGCTCTTCTTCGACGTCACCGACTTGGTGCACTGACGATGGCGCTCGCCAACGCCGACGTCGCGCGCGTGTTGCGCGAGATCGCGCTCTTGCTCGACATGGAGGGCGTGCCGTTCAAGCCGCGCTCGTACGAGCGGGCGGCGCAGTCGGTCGAGGCGTGGGACGCCCCGTGCGCCGAGATGCTGCAGGCGGGCGGCGTGAAGGCGTTGGCGCAGATCCCGGACGTCGGCAAGAGCATCGCCGAGAAAATCGCCGAGCTCCTCACGACCGGGCGGATCACGTATCGCGAGGAGCTGCACGCGCGCACGCCGATCGACGTCCTGGCGCTCACCACGATCGAGGGCGTCGGGCCGAAGAACGCGCGCGCCCTCTATCAGGCGCTCGGCGTCACCGATCTCGCGAGTCTGGAGGCGGCGGCGCGCGCCGGGCGCATCCGCGAGCTGCCGCGCTTCGGCGTCAAGAGCGAGGAGAAGATCCTGCGCGGCCTCGCGTTCGCGCGCGCCGGCTACGGACGCGTCCCGCTCGGCGACGTCCTGCCGCTCGTGCGCGACATCGAAGCGCGCCTCGCGGCGTTACCCGGCGTCGAGCGCGCCACCATCGCCGGTTCCATCCGGCGCCGGCGCGAGACCGTCGGCGACGCCGACATCCTCGTCATCGCGCGGCGCGCGGCGCCGGTCATGGAGCGCGTCGCGGCGCTGCCGGAAGTCGTCCGCGTCCTCGCGCGCGGCGACACCAAGATCTCCGTCCGGCTCGCGACCGGGCTGCAGATGGACGTGCGCGTCGTCCCGCGGGCGAGCTTCGGCGCCGCGCTCCACTACTTCACCGGCTCGAAGGCGCACAACGTCACGCTCCGTCAGATCGCGATCAAGAAGGGGCTCAAGTTGAACGAGTACGGCGTCTTCCGCGGCGACAGCAGCGTCGCGGGCGCGACCGAGGAAGACGTCTACGCCGCACTCGACTTGCCATACATCCCACCCGAGCTCCGCGAGGACACGGGCGAGATCGACGCCGCGCGTGCCGGCCGGTTACCGGTGCTCATCGAGCACGGGACGCTGCGCGGCGACTTGCAGACGCAGACGACGTGGACCGACGGCGCCGACACCCTCGAGGCGATGGTCGCGGCGGCGCGCCGCCTCGGTCTCGCCTATCTCGCCGTCACCGACCACACCCGCGACCTCGCCATGACCTTCGGCGCCGACGAGGCGAAGCTCCGCGAGCAGGGGAAGGCGATCGACGCCCTGAACGCGCGCCTGCGCGGCTTCCGCGTCTTGAAGGGCGCCGAGGTCAACATCCGCAAAGACGGCAGTCTCGACATCGCCGACGCGGCGCTCGCGGAGCTCGACGTCGTCGGCGTCGCCATCCACTCGCACTTCGGCCTGCCACGCGCCGAGATGACCGCCCGCGTCCTCCGCGCCATGCGCAATCCGCACGCCGACATCTTCTTCCACCCGACCGCCCGCGTCCTCGGCAAGCGCGAGGCGGTCGATTTCGACCTCGACGCCGTCATCGCGTGCGCCCGCGAGACCGGCACCGTCCTCGAGCTCGACGCCTACCCTACCCGCCTCGACCTCCGCGACGACCACGTCCGCAAAGCCGTCGCCGCCGGCGTGAAGCTCGTCATCGACTCCGACGCGCACGCCACCGCGCACCTCGCCTACCCCGAGGCGTACGGCATCGACCAAGCCCGCCGCGGCTGGGCGACGCGCGACGACGTCCTCAACACACGCCCCGTCGACGCATTTCTTGCGGCGTTGAAGGGGCGCCCCGAACGGGCTGCGCGCGCGCCGTCCACGCGCTCCGCTCCCCGCACCGCCGCCGCTCGCCGCCGCCCGAAGCGCGCGCGCTGAGCCTCCCCGCGGCGAGCCGATGATTCATCCTAGCTCCCGATCGTCAGAACAACTCGAAAGCGCGCCTTGCCGCTCATCATGCGGTCGTACGCTTCGGAGGCGCGTTCCAGCGGGAACGTTTCATTCATGGGTCGCACGCCGGTGCGGGCGCTGAAGGCGAGCGTATCCTGGGTGTCGATCGACGTCCCGCAATACCAGCCCTTGATCGAGCGGCATCCCGTGAGCAGGAACATGGGAGAGACTTGCATCGACGCCGCCGCCCCGACGACCAGCAGCGTGCCGTTGACGGCCAGGCCGCCATGGACGGCGCTCATCGCCTCGCCGCTCGTTGTCGTCGCCAGAATGACGCTGGCGCCGCCCAACTCGAGGAGTTTCGCCGCGGGGTCCTCTGCCTGACTGTCGATGTAGACCGACGCACCCAATTTGCGGGCGAGCGGTTCCTTGTCCTTGCCGCGGGCGATGCCGACCGTGCGAAAGCCCATCTTCGCGGCGTACTGCACCCCGAGGTGGCCGAGCCCACCCAGACCGAGCACGGCGACGACGTCGCCCGGCCGTGCGCCGGCGTTGCGGAGCGCGTTGAACGTGGTGAGGCCGGCGCACATGAGCGGGGCCGCCTCGACGGGCGGAAGGTCGGCCGCCATCAGCGCGACCGCACTCGCCGGGGCGATCATGTATTCCGCGTAGCCGCCGTCGAACGTGAGACCGGTGACCTGACCGGTCACGCAGGCGAAGAATTCGCCGCGGCGGCAGTGGTCGCAATGCCCGCAATATCCGCCGTTCCACCCGACACCCACCCGCTGGCCCGGCCGCCATTCGGCGACGCCGGAGCCCACCGCGTCGATCACCCCGGCCACCTCATGCCCCGGTACCCGCGGGTACTGAATTCCCGGGTACGTTCCCTCCTTGACGAGCGAATCGCTGTGGCAGATACCGCAAGCTTGCACCCGGATCCGTACCGATCCGGCGCCCGGCTCGGGTATCTGCCGCTCGACGATCTCGAGGGGCCCGTTAGGACGCGAGACCTGCACCACGCGCATCGTCGCCATGCTTCCTCCTGCTTTGTTCCGTCATCTATCCCACGAGTTCCTCGCTCTCGCGACCCAGGCCCGGCTCGTGGCATCCAAGCGTGCATCATGGACCTGACAGGCGGCTGTCTTTGCGGCGACGTGCGGTATCGAATCTCCCTCGAGCCCGTCAGCACGGGATACTGCCACTGCCGACTCTGCCAGCGGTCGAGCGGGGCGCCGGTCCTGGCGTGGAGCACCATCCCGTCGGCGGGGTTCGTCTACGAGCGCGGTGCCCCACGGGAGTTCGCCTCCTCGGCGACCGGCATTCGGGACTTCTGCGGCCGCTGCGGCACGCAGCTGCGTTTCCGCCGTCCCGGCACGCCGGCGACCGTCGATGTCAACCTCGGCTCGCTGGACGATCCGGCGGCGCTGACACCGGAGTTCCACATCTGGACCGCGAGCCGGATCCCGTGGTTCCAGCTCGCCGACGGACTGCCGCGCTACGAGGACGACGGGCCGGACGACACGTGACGCGGACCTCTGCGGTACCCCATATCAGCCGGCCTCCGGTACACCGTCGAAGAAATCCACGATTCCGGTCTCCAGCGAATACTCGGCGCCGACGACGAGGAGCCCATTTGTCTGGATCAACTGCTCGAGGACTTCCGATCCATGTCGCAGATGGTCCGCCGAGGCGCGGATGTTGGCCCGCACGGCCTGTCGCACCAGCGCACTTGGATGGGCCCCGATCTGCGTCGCCAGCAACGCTTCCACGGAGGGCCGGATACGGTCGACGATCGAACGCAGGTTCCGTGACTGATCTTCCGACGGACGCCCGAGTTCCTCCAGGGTGGCCAGAATCGCCCCGCAGCTGGAGTGACCCAGCACCACGACGAGTCGTGTGCCGAACCGCTCCGCGGCGAACTCGACGCTGCCGACTTGAGAAGGGGCGACGATGTTGCCGGCGACACGGACGACGAACAGGTCACCAAGGCCTTGATCGAAGACGATCTCCGCCGGCGCCCGCGAATCGGAACATCCGAGAATGATGGCGAACGGCTCCTGGCCCGCCGTCAACTCGCGGCGGCGCGTCTCGCTCGTGCGTGGATCGCGGCTACGAGCGTCAGACGCGAATCGACGGTTCCCCTCGCGCAGCCGTTCGAGCGCTTCGTGCGCTGAGATCATCGGCGCGTCATCCGGGTTTGCGGTCGGGTATGGCGTCTTCGGAGTCGAGGGAACACCGCCGATTCACAGAATCACCTCGAGCCCGTCGTGAGCGGCCTCGACGGGAAGCTCCGCCACACGCGCCAGCATGTCAGGGCCCATGTGGGTGACGATGAGACGCTTGCAGCCGAGCGCGGAGCGGTGATGAGCAAGCGTCGCGTAGTCGAGATGGAACCGCACGGCCTTGTCGTAGAAGTACGCTTCCGAGATGAAGAGATCGGCGCCCGCGGCGGCCGCAATGAGGCGATCTGTCCACTCCGTATCGCCCGAGTAGGCGATGGTGCGGCCGTCGAGTTCGATGCGGAGCGCGTAGGGCGGTGCCCCGCAGGCGTGGACGACCTCGTACGGCGTGACGCGCAAGGGGCCGAGCGTCGCGGGGGTGCCCTCGGCAAGCTCGAGGAACTCCGTTCCGAACTTCCGCTGCGTGCTCGAGGAGCCGGGGAAGAACACCTCCATCGCTTGGGTCGCGCGTTCGATCAGACCCGGCGGCCCCGCGACCAGCAGGCGGCGCGAGCGGCGCGAGAATTGACCATCGAGTACGAGAAACGGGATGCCCCCGAAGTGATCTCCGTGGAGGTGAGTGACGAGGACGATGTCGATGTCGTTGGGATCGATCGCGGCTCGCTTGAGTGCGATCAGCGACGAGGCGCCGCAGTCAACGAGGCAGCGGAAGCCCTCGGACTCGAGGAGGATGCAAGTCTGGAGGCGGCCGCCGCTCCCGAAGGCATCGCCGCTTCCCAGGAATCGCACTCGCACGCGCCCCACCTCCCTCGGCCTCACGGTGCATCGGGAACCTGGGCGCCGTGCCAAACTGCGACTACCCAGACGACTTTGCCCCGAAGCCGATAGAAGAAGCGGTACGAGCTCACGACGACCTCGCGATATGGCAGGTCTGGAAACTCGGGAACCCGCCTTCCGGAGTTTGGAAATCGTTCGAGGCGACGGAGCCGAGTCTCCACCTTGCGACGAAGGGCCACAGCGGCCGATGGGTTCTCGCGATGGATGTATCCGAGCCCTTCAAGAAACCGCCTCCGCGCAGAGAGCGTGAAGCGGACCTTCACGAGTCGGATTCGAGAAGCTCATCGGCCTCGGCAAGAACCTTGGCGAGGTCCACGCCGCGGTTCTTGCGAATCTCTCGTTCCCCGCGCGCCAGCAAACGCAGCATCTGGCGCTCCTGCTCGGAACGTTCGTACGTCTCCGGACTCAGAAGCACCGCTGCAGCGCGGCCCCGTTGCGTGATCACCACGGGCTGCGCGGAATTCTTCACGCGGTCCAGCACGGCCGCTGCGTCTTGGCGGAGGTCAGTGATGGGGACGATTTGGGGAAGCTTGGGCATGTAACCTCCAGAACCTTAGACGTTACGTCCAAGCGTACTCTCGGATGCCGTGGGCGGCAAGAGCCCCGGAACTGGAGATTGCCCATTCGGGATCCTCGAGAGGGGCCTGCATGCGAGCAACGTTCGCTTGGGCCGAGCGCATGACCAACGGCGGCAGCCATGAGCAGGCCCCCCGGTCAAGGTTGATCCCATCTTGCCCGCATCTCCTCCTACGAACCGAGGTAGACGAGCGCGGCGCGAATCGCAATGAACCACATCGCGAGGGTGGAGAACAAATAGAGATAGAATCGCAGCATCACTATATTGATCGTGCAATGGACCGCGCTATGAAGGGCACGAAACGCAACGAAGACCCACGCGGCACCCACGTACGCGGCATCGACCTGATTTGTGACGAAGAGATATAGCGCGAGCGCATAGAAGAGAACCGGGATCTCGAAGAGGTTCCTCAGATTGTCCGAAGGATTGGACACTTCGGGAGGCGAGAGCTGGGCGAGCGCACCGGGGACGGCCAGCTCCTTCGGGCTGAGCTTGCTGCTCGTGATGAAGCCGATGCGCCGGATGTACATGTACACCCACACGACGAACGTGAGGAACATCGTCGCGAAGAAGGGCCCGAAAATCGCCGTCTGCTTCATCGGGCTCTCTACAGCGCCCGCATGAAGGCCACGAGGTCTTTCTTCTCCTGTTCATTCAGCTTCAATTCCAACACGAGGTTGAAGAACTCCACCGTGTCGTCCAGCGTCAGCAGGCGATCATCGTGCAGATACGGCGGCGAGTCTTTGATGCCGCGCAACGGGAAGGTCTTGATCGGACCGTCGGCCGACGCCTTGCGACCGTTGATCGTGACCTCCTTGAAGAATCGCTCCACCTGCAAGTTGTGCATGAGGTTGTCGGTGTAATACGGCGGGACGTGGCAGGTCGCGCACTGGCCCTTCCCGAGAAAGATCCCCTGGCCGCGCATCTCGGCCTCGCTGGCTTTGGCGGGATTGAGCGTGCCGAAGACGTTGAGCTTCGGCGCGGGCGGGAAGTCGAGCAACGCTTGAAACTCCGCCATGAAATGCACCTGGCTGCCGCGTTCGAGGACGTTGGTGCCTTTGCGCGTCGCATCGGCCGGGATGCCGTCGAAGTAGGCGGCGCGCTGCTCGAACTCGGTGAAGTCCTCGACGGACTTGAGGGCGCGTTGCGAGCCGAACAGGCGCTGAATGTTCACGCCCCGCAGCGATGGCGTGTCGATCCGATGGCGATGCTCGTTGGGCCGAATGTCGCCGACCGTGTGGGTG
>JBGOSW010000146.1:0-11418 GCA_041476145.1 Binatia bacterium | reverse complement strand
GGAAACGCACGCCGGTCGCCGGCGTGAACGGCGTGGCGACGAGGCGCTTCGGGTAGTAGGCGATGCCGCCGCGCGCCGCGGCTTCGGCCCAGCGGTGATCGAAGTCGTAGTCTCCCTGGCTGTGCGCCTTCACGTAGAGCGGGCAGGCGCCGACCAGCCGCCCGGCGTCACGCAGCACGAGGTGTTGCGGCAGCCATCCGCTCTGCGCGGAGATACACCCCGCCTCTTCGAGCGACGCGAGCCAACCCCATTCGAGAAACGGCGAGCCGTCGCCGACCAAGGCGTCCCAATCGCCGGGCGCGACCGTTGCGAGTCCGCTCAGGACCTCGATCTGCATGCGTGCAATTGACATAGCATCACGGCCGACTACTGTGAGCTACCGCACGGAGAGGACGCACACGCAAATCGAACACGTATGGCTCGAGCTGTGAAGTCGGGCATCGTCCGCGCGCGCGGCCTCGAGTTCCCGACGCTCGAGGCGGGAGACGGTCCGCTCGTGCTCTGCCTGCACGGCTTTCCGGATTACTTCGAGTCGTTCCGTCATCAGCTGCCGGTGCTCGCCGCCGCGGGGTTCCGCGCCGTCGCGCCGTGCATGCGCGGGTATGCAGCGAGCGCCATCCCCAAGGGCGGTGGCTATCAGACGGCGGCGCTCGCCGAGGACGCGATCGCGATCATCGAGGCCCTCGGCTACGACGATGCCGTCGTGTTCGGGCACGACTGGGGTGCGCTTGCGGCCTACGGCGCCGCGCTCGCGGCGCCGCAGCGGGTGCGGGCGCTGGTCACCGCCGCCATCCCGTACGGACCGCAGTTCATGACCGCCTTCACGACCAACTACACGCAACAGCGCCGCTTTTGGTACATGTTCTTCTTCCAGATGCCGTTTGCCGAGGCCGCGGTGGCGTACGACGATTTCGCGTTCCTCGAGCGGCTCTGGAACGATTGGTCGCCGGGATGGCGATGGCCCGAGGAGGCCATGATGCGGGTGAAGGAGACCTTTCGACGTCCGGGAGTTCTCGAGGCCGCGCTCGGCTACTATCGCGCCGCGTTCAACCCCGCGCTACAGGATCCGCGCTACGCAGTCCTCCAGGGCCGTATGATGATGGACCCCATCGACGTTCCGGCGATGATACTGCACGGCGCCGACGACGGATGTACCGGCGTCGAGCTGGTGCAAGGCATGGAGGCGTTCTTTCCGCGCGGGTTGCGTGTCGAAGTCGTGCCGGGGACGGGCCACTTCCTGCATCAGGAGGCGCCGGACGCAGTCAATCGGCTGATTCTGGACTTTCTCCGCGCCTGAACCGAGCGCCGCGTCGTTCGGCGGCCACGGCGGAGTGCGGGCGTCAAGAGCCGGTGAAGCCGGTCCAGACCACCACCAGGCCGTTCGTATCGAACGTGACCGTGCGCCCGGTTCCATAGAGCCAGACGCTGCCACCGTTGGCGGTGCGCTCCACGTGGCGCGGTGCTCCGAGGACGGCTCGTACCGTCGCAGCATCGGCGCCGGCCGCGAGTCCAAGCGGGCGGGGGGGTGGCGCGTTCTGCGCCGCGAGCGTCTGCTCGGCGCGCGCGAGGCTTGCCTCGAGCGCGCCGACGCGCTCCTCCAGCGTCGCGATCGCGCGCCGCATCTCCTCGATGTCGGCGTGCGGCGTCGGAATCGGCGCGCTGCGAGTCGCGAGCGGCGTCGGCGTCAGGTCGGGATCGACGACGACCGTCACCTGCGAGGGTTCGCGCACCTGCATCTCGGGCTTGCCGCGATAGGCGGTCACCGGCCCGGTGAGTTGCACGAGCTTGCCGCGATAGCGCTCTCCCACGTCGCCGGGGAACTTGGTGCGATCGCCGGCGAGGATGGTCGCGGTGAAGCCGGCGAAGTTCGGCGCGAACGCGAGCACGGTCGCGAGCGGCGAGTCGTAGGCCGCCACGACCCGCCCTTCGACCGTCACCTCGCGGCCGACGTAGTCCGCGGCGCGGGTCGCGGGTACGACCTCCGCAGCCGCGGAGGATGCAAGGCAGGCGACGAGCGCGAAGGCGACGGCCCTTCCGAGGCGGCGGGACATGCCGCATCCTCGCGTTTCGACCTCCGGAGTGTCAAGAAACGGTAGCGGCCGCCATGCTCGCCACGGCGAGCGCGTTCCGGTAGGCGCCGAAAACAGGAGCACGCCATGGATGATCGACCGTCTCGCCTGGTTCTCAAAACCTTGAAGGAGGTCGGCCGCTACGCGGTCGGCATCACCTGGGGCGACGGCCACGAGAGCATTCTTCCTTACCGCGACCTGCGTGCGCACTGCCCATGCGACGCCTGCCGGGCGACACCGGACGAGGCGCCGGCCGCGGCGGCGCACCAGCTCGCCGACCTGCAGCGGCTGGGCGAAGGCACGCTCGTCTTTCGCTGGGGCGACGGCCACGAGAGCCTGTTCGTCGCTGAGGAGCTGCGTACGCGCTGCCGCTGCGCCTACTGTGCCGGGGAGCCGAACTACCCGATCACGAATCAGTGAGTCAGTGCGGACGAAGCGAAAGCGCCCGCAGCAAAGGACGGACGGCGAGCAACGTCGCGTGACGACCCTGGCGTCCGGCGTCGAGGAGCGTCTTCGCCAGTTGCAATGACGGGGCGACCGACTCCTCGATGAGGGTGGTCTCCGGCTCTTGCCGCGCCGCTGCGACGAGCGTTCGCAGGCGGGTCTCGAGGCCCACGAGTTGACGTGCGGCGTCCTCGCAAAAGGTCCGCAGCTCGTCGACGGCTGGACCTTTCGGCGGTCGTTGCATCACGTGCCCTCCGGGGTTCTTCCACAGCTGTGGATTGCGGCTACCGTTACGGCGAAACGGGGAGTTGGCGCGACGGTCCACTGCCGTACACACAGGGGTGCACGACGACCCGGGGCGCCGCCGCCGGACCGTACGGCGGAAGCGCGGCGGGCGTTCGGCATGGTCAGCGCGGAGAGTCGGGAGTGGGTGCGGACGACGTTTCTGGACTGGCCGCCGTGACTCGAACGGTGACACGGTAGCGCGGCGCCTCGCCCGCGTGCAGCATTTGTGGGATCACGAGGACGCCCGCCCCGTCGAGCGTGCGGAGTGATTGCGAGGCGCGGGCGAGTGCATTGCGGACGGCTTCGGCGATCGTGGCATCGGAGGCGCCGACGACCTCGACCATGACCGGTGCGTCGGCGTCGTGATCGCTCGCCTCCGCGTACTTGGTGCGGATCTTACCCGTGTAGCGCGGGGCGTGCGCGAACGACTCGTTCATCGAGAAACGTGCCGTTTGTCGGGGGATGCGATCACAGCCGGCGGATCTCCTGATCGAACTGCCTTCGGCACCACCCGGACCCCGCCGTCCGCTACCGCGCCGCAGAAGTAGCGTTATCGGCCTGCCGCTGTCAAGAAAAAATTGCGCCGAATCGGAACGATCGAACCACCCGGGAGTCCGGGACGGATCGGGCCGTTGAACCCGACGAGGCTCAACGCCCCTCGGCGACGGCACGCACGGCCGGTTGCGCCAGCCAACGGGCCGTATGCGAGCGTCCCGGCGTGCGCGCCAGCTCCTCGGGCGCGCCTTCCGCCACGATCTCGCCGCCCAGCGCTCCCGCCTCCGGTCCGAGGTCGATCAGATGATCGGCGGCCCGTAGCACGTCGAGGTTGTGCTCCACGACGACGAGGGTGTTCCCCTGATCGACGAGCCGATTGAGGGCGGCGATCAGGCGCTCGACGTCCGCAAAGTGCAGACCGGTCGTGGGCTCGTCGAGCACGAAGAGGGTTCGGCCCGGTCCCGAACGGCCGAGCTCGGCGGCGAGTTTGATGCGCTGCGCCTCGCCGCCGGACAGCGTGTTGCTCGGCTGGCCGAGCGTCAGGTAGCCGAGCCCGATCTCCTGCAGCATCGCCAGCGGCCTGGCGACGGTCGGGATGGCCGAGAACACCTCCAGTGCCTCGTCGACGGTGAGGTCGAGGACCTCGGCGATCGACTTGCCGGCGTACGTCACCTGCAGCGTGTCCTCGCCGAAACGTCGCCCGCCGCAGGTGTCGCACGCGACCGAGGTCTCGGGCAGGAAGCTCATCTGCATGCGGATCCGGCCCTGCCCGGCGCAAGTCTCGCAGCGACCGCCCGAGACGTTGAACGAAAAGCGACCGGGCGCGTAGCCGCGCGCGCGCGCTTCGACGGTGCGGGCAAAGAGACGCCGGACTTCGTCCCAGAATCCGACGTACGAGGCGGGAATCGATCGTGGCGTCCGGCCGATCGGGCTCTGATCCACCTCGACGGCGCGGTCGACGAGTTCGTGGCCGGTGAGGGCGCGATGCGCGCCCGGTCGCGGTGCCGCGAGTCCCTTGGCGCGCCGCAGGCCGTGGTAGAGGACGTCGCGCGCCAGTGTGCTCTTCCCCGATCCCGAGACACCGCTGACGCACGTCCATGCGCCCAGGGGGATGGAAACCGTCACGCGTTTCAAGTTGTGCGCGCTCGCGTCGTGTACGGTGATGCGCGGCAGGTCGGCGGTTGGGCGCGGCGGCCGCTGCCGCGGACGCGGCGCGGCGAGGTAGCGGCCGGTGATCGACGCGGGGTCGGCGGCGAGCGCCGCCGGCGTTCCCATCGTCACCAGACGCCCGCCGTCGCGACCGGCGCCGGGCCCGAGGTCGACGACGATGTCGGCGGCGGCGATGGTCTCTTCGTCGTGCTCGACGATCAGCACCGTATTGTGGCGTGCCGTCAGCGTGCGTAGGGTTTCGAGGAGGAGCGCGTTGTCGCGTGGGTGCAGGCCGATCGTCGGCTCGTCGAGGACGTAGCAGGCGCCGCGCAGATTCGATCCGAGCTGGGCCGCGAGTCGGATGCGCTGCGCCTCGCCTCCGGAGAGTGTGTCGGCGCTACGGTCGAGCGTCAGATAGCCGAGCCCGACGGCGGCGAGGAAGCCGAAACGCGGCGCGAGCTCGGCGACGATGTCGCGGGCGATCTGGCGCTCGCGCGCGTCGAAGCGCCAGGCGGCGACGGTGCGCGCGCACTCCTCGACGGTCTGTGCCGCGAGCTCGGGCAGCGACGCCCCGAGGACGCGAACGGCGCGGGCGCGTGCGTTCAGGCGCGAGCCGCCGCACTCGGCGCACGGCCGCGCGCTGACGTATGCGTCGTAGCCCTCGGCGACGAGCGCCTGGTCGTCGACGCCGGTTTCCTCCGCCTCGGCGTAGAATGCGTGGCGGCGGAGGAGCGGCAGCACCCCCTCGACGGCGGCGCCGTTGCCGTCGAGGACGCAGTGTCGTTGGCGCGCGGTCAGACGGGCGAACGGCTTGTCGAGTGGAACGCGCGCCGCCTTGAGCGCACGCAGCAGCTTCCGCGCGTCGGTGTCGAGACCGAGCTCGTGCAGGGCCGCGAGCGCGCCGCCGCGCAGGCTGCGCGTCGGATCGGTGACGACCAGCTCGGGGTCGAGCTCGGTGCTGACTCCCGTCCCCCGGCAGACGTCGCATGCGCCCTGGCGGCTGTTGAACGAGAAGAGGCGTGGGTCGAGGACGTCGTAACCGAGACCGCACGGCGCGCAGAAGAGTCGCTCGCTGAACACCTGCTCACCGGTGCGCGTGAGCACGACCACGACGCCGCCACCGAGGCGGAGGGCGTCGGCGACGAGGCGCGCCACGCGCTCGGCGACCTCGCTACCGGACAGCCGCGCGGTGACGACGTCGACGTCGTGCTCGCGGTAGCGGTCGAGGTCGGGGAGCGGATCGAGCGCGGTGATCGTCCCGTCGATGCGGGCGTGCGTGTAGCGAAGGCGCCGCGCGGCCCGCAGGACGTCGCGGTGGAAGCCCTTGCGGCCGCGTACGACCGGGGCGAGGAGGATGGTGCCTGCCCGTCCAAGGCTCGCCTGGACACGGGCGACGATCTCGCTCCGCGGCAGCGGCTCGATCGGACGGTCGCAGCGCACGCAGTGCTGCACGCCGAGCTTGGCGTAGAGGAGGCGGAGGTAGTGGTAGACCTCGGTGACGGTCGCGACCGTCGACTTCCGCCCGCCGCGGCTCAGCCGCTGTTCGATCGCGATCGTCGGCGGGATGCCGGTCACGAGATCGACGTCCGGCCGCGGCAGGATCTTCATGAACTGGCGGACGTAGGTCGAGAGGCTCTCGAGGTAGCGACGCTGGCCCTCGGCGAACACGACGTCGAACGCGAGCGTCGACTTGCCGGAACCCGAGAGCCCGGTCACGACGATCATCTTGTCGCGCGGCAGCTCGAGCGAGAGGTCGCGCAGATTGTGCTCACGGGCGCCGACGATGCGGATGACGTTGCGGTCCTCGATGGCGGGGACGGCCGTGGCTCGCGCGGCGCCTTCGAGGGGCGGGCGCCGGGCGAGGAGCGGGCGGAGATAGCGTCCGGTGTGCGACGTCGGGCAGGCGGCGATCTCCTCGGGTGTGCCGCAGGCGACGAGCGCGCCGCCCTCGTCGCCGCCTTCCGGCCCGAGGTCGATCACCCAGTCGGCGCACTTGACGACCTCGAGGTTGTGCTCGACGACGAGCAGCGAGTGACCGCGCTCGATGAGCTTCTCGAACGCCGTGACCAGCCTTTGGATGTCGTGGAGGTGGAGGCCGGTCGTCGGCTCGTCGAAAATGAAGAGGGTGTGCGCCTTGCCGTCGCGGCCGAGGTGCGCCGCGAGCTTGATGCGTTGCGATTCGCCGCCCGAGAGCGTGCTGAGCGGCTGTCCGAGGCGCAGGTACTCGAGGCCGACCTCGACGAGCGGCCGCAGGGCGCGGCATACGTCGGTCTCGTCGGCGAAGAACGCGAGCGCGTCGGCGACCGTCATCGCGAGGACGTCGGCGATCGTCTTCCCGCGGTAGCGGACGTCGAGCACCTCGGGGAGATAGCGTCGCCCGTGGCACGCCGGGCACACCAGCAACACGTCGGAGAGGAACTGCATCTCGACCTGCTCGAAGCCGTCGCCGCGGCAGGTCTCGCAGCGGCCGCCCTCGACGTTGAAGGAGAAGGTCGCGGGTGAGAAACCGCGCAGCCGCGCCGCGTCCGTCGCCGCGAAGAGCCGCCGCACGGCATCGAACATCTTCATGTAGGTGGCGGCGTTGGCGCGCGGTGTCGAGCCGATCGGCGCTTGATCGACGAAGATGACCTCGGCGATCTTCTCGGCGCCGTCGAGCGCGTCGCAGGCGCCGGGGGGCGCGGTCGGCAGGCCGCGGCGGCGCAGCAGCCCGCGGTAGAGCACCTCGTCGACGAGCGTGCTCTTCCCCGATCCCGAGACGCCGGTGACGCAGACCATCCGTGCCAATGGAATGCGTACGTCGATGCCACGCAGGTTGTTGGCGCGGGCGCCGCGCACGACGACTTCCAGGGTGGCGAGCGGCGCGCGGCGGCGGCCCGGCACCGGGATGCGCGCCGCACCGGAGAGATAGCGTCCGGTGAGCGACCGCGGCGCGGCGGCGATCGCCGCGACCGTACCGTGCGCCACCACCTCACCCCCGGCGCTCCCCGGGCCGGGACCCATGTCGATGACGTGATCGGCGGCGGTGATGATCTCGGGGTCGTGCTCGACCACGACCACCGTGTTCCGACGCGCACAGAGATTGCGCATGATGCGGACGAGTCGAGCGCTGTCGCGCGGGTGCAGACCGATCGACGGTTCGTCGAGGACGTAGAGCGTGTTGACCAGCGACGAGCCGACGGCCGTCGTCAGATCGACGCGCTCGATCTCGCCGCCCGAGAGCGTGCGCGACTGGCGGTCGAGCGTCAGGTACGCGAGCCCGACTTCGACGAGGTAGCCGAGACGAGCGCGGATCTCGCCGAGGATCATCGCCGAGGCCGGATCGCGATCGCCGTCGACGGTGAGCTCGGCGAAGAACGCCGCCGCTTCGCCGACGCTCAGCCGGTTCACGTCGGCGATCGAACGGCCGTGGATGCGGAAGTCGAGCGCCTCGGGCTTGAGCCGCGTGCCGTTGCAGGCCTCGCACGTGCGATACGAGCGGTAGCGCGACAGGAACACGCGCACGTGCATCTTGTAGGTCTTGCGCTCGAGCCAGCGGAACCAGCCGCGGATGCCGTAGAATCGATCGTCGCCGTCCTCGATCAGTCGACGCTGCTCGGGGGTGAGCGTCGCGACCGGCACGTCGGTCGGGATCTTCCGCCGCCGGCAGAACGTCAGCAGCGCGCTGCGCTCCTCGGAGGTCGAGGGCGTCGTCCACGGCTTCACCGCGCCGTCGGCGAGCGAGCGCGACACGTCGGGAATCACGAGATCGAGATCGAGGTCGATCACGCGTCCGAAGCCACGGCAGGTCTCGCAGGCGCCGAGCGGGCTGTTGAACGAGAACAGGTTCGCGACGCTCTCGCGGTAGGCAACGCCGCAGTCGTTGCATTCGAGCGCGGTGCTGTAGTCACGGCGCGCGCCGCCGGGGACGAGGACGGTGAGGCGTCCCTTGCCGTAGTGGAGCGCCTGCTCGAGCGAGCCGACCAATCGTTTCTTCCCCTCGGGCTTGAGAACGAGGCGGTCGACGACGATGTGCAACGGATCGCCCGCCGCCGGGCTCGCGAGCTCGACGGCGAGCACCTGATCGCGCACCACGGCACGGACGAAGCCTTCGCGCAGCAGGCCTGATGCCACCTCGGCCCACGGCAACGCCGGGGCGCTGAACGGAAAGGCGACGTGCACGGCGGTGCCCGCCCACTGTTCGAGGAGCTCGGCGGCGATCGCCGGCGGCGCGCTGCGCCGCACCGGCCGTCCGCAGCGGCGGCAGTGGAGGACGCCGAGGTTGGCGAAGAGCAGCTTCAGGTGATCGTGGAGCTCGGTCATCGTGCCGACGGTCGAGCGCGACGTCGTCACCGGGCGCCGCTGATCGATCGCCACGGCGGGCGGGATGCCGCTGATGCGCTCGACGTCGGGCTTCTCCATGCGCTCGAGGAACTGCCGCGTGTACGTCGAGAAGCTCTCGACGTAGCGTCGCTGACCTTCGGCGTAGAGGATGTCGAAGGCGAGCGTCGACTTGCCCGATCCGCTGACTCCGGTGACGACCGTCAGCCGGTTGAGCGGGATGTCGACGTCGATGCCCTTCAGGTTGTGCTGACGGGCGCCGCGGATCTCGATATGGTCGCTGGACATGTCCTTTGTCGGATCGCGTGCGGGACCAAACGCTCGACTATAGTCGGAACCGAGTCGCTGTGCACGCGGAGACGGACGCGGCCGCGAGGCGACGGTGAGCGACGCTCGTCTTCGTCAGGCGATCGCCGGCTATCCCGCGACGCTCGCGGAGGTGCGGTCATCGAGCTCGGCGATCCGCGTCTACGTGGTCGCCGACCTCGAGCGGCTCGTCGATCGCGCGGCGCTGCTGCGCGGCGACGCCGAGCCGCCGTACTGGGCGTATCTCTGGACGGGATCGCGTTGTCTCGCCGAGTACGTGGCGCGCTGGGTCGACCTCCGCGGGCGGCGAGTCCTCGAGATCGGCTGCGGCCTCGGCCTCGCGGGCCTCGTCGCCGCGCAGCGCGGCGGCGACGTCGTGTTCGTCGACGGTGCGCTGCCGGCGCTGTCGTTCGTGCGCGCGAGCTTGCATGTGAATGGACTCGCCGCCAGCACCCTGTGCGCCGACTACCGGACGCTCGCCGCGGATGCCCGCTTCGACTGCATCCTCGCCGCCGAGGTCGCCTACGAGCCCGACACCTATGGCCAGCTCGCGGCGACGCTCGCCCGTCACCTCGCTCCCGGTGGGACCGCCCTCATCGCCGACGGCTTCCGGACGGACACCCGCGCCCTCTATCGCGCCCTCGGCGCCCACGCCCTCACGACCCGCGCGATCGAGCTGCGCGCCGCAGAGGAGGGTCGCTCCACCCGCATCCGCCTCACCGAAGCGAAGCCCAGGCAAAGCGCCCGCGACCTGGGGTGAGGCCGAGATGGGGAGAGAGCGGGGGAGAGCGTAGTAGGGGAGAGGGAGGCGCGCGAATTCACTTCGCGCGCCGACGCCCATCGCGAGGCGAAGCCGAGCGGGGGCTAAATGAGATAAGAAGCCAAGACCTGCTTCAGCTGATCCACGTCGACGGGAAGCCGTAGGCAGCGCACGCCGTCGACACCGCTCAAGATCCACTTCATGCGCTCGGTCACCGACTCGCTCAGCAGCACGAAGGGGATCGTGCGGCCGTGTTGTCGGGCATTGCAGAGCACGGTCAGGCCGCACATGCCCGGAAGCAGCACCTCGCTCAGCACCAGATCGTACTGCTCGCGCTCGAGGGCGCTGATTGCCTCCTCGCCACTGCCGACGAGATCGGTCGTGTAGCCGCAGCGGCAGAGGATGCGACTGATCGTCCGGCGGAAGTTCTCGTTGGTCGCAACGAGCAGAATGCGACGTGTGGAAGCGGACGAGCAGCCCATTAACCAGAGCCTGGGGAGCAGAAAGCGTGCCAGTGCGCCGCACGCGGGCCCGCGACGCCAAGCGCTCGGAAGCGCTGTACCGTTCGAGCGGGGAGCGGACGAGATCGCCGGCGCGCATGGCAAAACATGACAGGGTTCCTCTATTCGAGGTGGTACTTTTCCAATTTACGGTAGAGACGCTGGCGATCGATTCCGAGGATGCGCGCCGCCTGGTTCTTGTTGCCGGCGCTCTTCCGCAGCGCGGCGAGGATCAGCGAGCGCTCGGCGGTCTCGAGCGACGGTACCTCGTCGCCGAAGGCGAACGGCCCGGCCGCGTCCGCGGGGGCGCGCAGGTGCGCGGGGAGGTCGTCGCGATCGAGGGTCGTAGCGCTGCCGAGCGCGAAGCAGCGCTCGATCACGTTTTGCAGCTCGCGAACGTTTCCCGGCCAGTCGTAGCGCGTGAGCTCCTCGAGGGCCGCTTGTGTGATCGTCTTCGGGGCCACGTTGAAGAGCGCGCCGTAGCGGCGGACGTATTCGTCGGCGAGGAGCGGGATGTCCTCACGACGGTCGCGCAGCGGCGCCAAGATGATCGGCACGACGTTCACGCGATAGAACAGGTCGGCGCGGAAGCGTCCCTCGCGCACCTCGACCTCGAGGTCGCGATTGGTGGCGGCGATCAGCCGCACGTCGACCTTCACGGGGCGGGTCGAGCCGAGGGGGACGACCTCGCGTTCTTGGACGGCGCGCAGGAATTTCACCTGCAGCGAGCTCGGGATGTCGGCGATCTCGTCGAGGAAGAGCGTACCGCCGTCGGCGGCGTGAAAGACGCCGTCGTTGTCGGCGACGGCGCCGGTGAAGGCGCCGCGGCGGTGGCCGAAGAGCTGGCTGTCGAGCAGCGTCTCGGAGACGGCGCCGCAGTTCACGGCGATGAACGGCCGATCGGCGCGTGGGCCGCGGGCATGGATGGTGCGGGCGACCAGCTCCTTGCCGGTGCCGCTCTCGCCGGTGACCAGGACCGTGCTGGCGTTCACCGCCACCGACTGGATCGTGCGGTAGAGCTCGAGCATCGGCGGGCTCTGTCCGATCAGCTCGCCGAATCCGTGCGTGCGGGTCACCTCGGCGCGCAAGCGCG
>JBGOSW010000145.1:0-11451 GCA_041476145.1 Binatia bacterium | reverse complement strand
CGACAAGCCCACCTGCTTCAAGTGTCCCGTCCATTGCTACAAGCCTGCGTGCCGCGAGCAGATCCGGGTCGTGATGCGTTACGCCGGTCCGCGGATGTTGTTCCGCCGTCCATTGCTCGCCATCCGGCACATGCTCGCCGAACGCAGAGCCGCGCCGGAGCGCCCGCGCCACCGCGCCTAGGGATCTGGTACAAAGACGGCGAACGGTCCGATCTCGATCCGCGGCGCCCTCACCGGCGCGGCAGACGCCCGGGCCGCGTGACCGCACAGACGACGTAGTTGCTCGGATAGATGTGCGTCGTCGGCGTGAAGTAGCGCCGGCGCAGAACGCTCGCGTCGGCGACGTCCTGCAGGCGGAAGCCGAGGCGGTCGAAGAACGGCCCCGCGTCCTCGGGGTGGAGGGCGAAGGTCACGGGCTCGCCGAGAAGAGCCAGTAAGTTCGAGGAGAAGCGCCGCGCCACCGATCTCAGGTCGTGCTCGTCGGGCAGGAACCAGAGATCCATGACCACCTGCGAACCGGGAGCACTCATGGCGCGCAAGATCTCGAGCGTCTTCTTCACCGCGGCGCGCGTCAGGTACATCGAGACGCCTTCCCACACGAAGAACGTCTTGCGGCGCTCGCGGAAGCCGGCCTTGCGCAACTCGCCGCGGAAGGACTGGGTCTCGAAGTCCACCGTGACACGACGCACTTCGGCCGGCGGTAATTCCTCGGCGTGCCGGGCGACGATGCCGGCCTTGCGGCCGCTCGTGGCCGGGTGGTCGACCTCGAAGAGCGGCCGCTCGCGCAGCGCTTTCGCGAAGCGGTACGCCCGCATGTCGTATCCCGCGCCGAGCAGGACGACCTGCTCGACCTTGCCGCGCAGTGCGCGTGCGAGCGCATCGTCCATGTAGCGATGACGCGCGAGGACGAACTGCAGCAGACCATCCGTCGCCCAGTCGGTGTAGCGCCCGAGATCCGGGCCCGCGCCCTCGTAAGCGAGGGCGGCGCGCGCCAGCGGTCGCAGGAACCAGTGGGCGTAGGGGTCGTCGACGACGTGCGGCCTCTTCGGGCGCGCGTGCTCGAAGGCTCGCATCAGGCAAACGGCTTCGGCCGTTCGGCTCGGGACGTTCTCAAACACGGCTTGCTCTCCTCCGCCGCACCATTGAGCCATCCAGGCGCGTTTTCAATCTCGCGCCGTGGTCGAGAGCAGACTCATTCGAGTGCGGGCGCCAGGCGCCGGATCCCGGCACGGATACGGTTGTCGGCCGTACTCGCCTGTGATCGACGGTGAGTGACCGATCGTGTACGATCAGCCTCTCGACACCTCGAACACCGCCTCTCGAACACCACCTCCGCCGCTTCACTCCGAGACTCGAAGAGCCACGTTCATTTAGGAGGAAGCTCCATGAAACGCATCGTCGTCATGGTCACTCTCGCCGTCGTCACCCTCGCGGGGTTCGCAATCTTCGACTCCGCATCGCCGCGGCGCGGGAACGCCGCGACCGGCAAGCCGCCCCTCGTCGTCGTCCTGCTGGAGAACAAGAGCTATTTGCGGATCATCGGCTCGGCGTCCGCGCCCTATCTCAACGGCACCTTTCTGCCGCAGGCGCGGATTTTCACGAACTACTTCGCCATCGAGCACCCGAGCTTGCCGAACTACCTCGACATAGTCTCGGGTAGCGATCAGGGCTGCCGGAAGGACGGCTGCCCGCGCGCCACCTACGACGTGCCGTCGCTGTTCTCGCAGCTCACCGCCGCCGGTATCTCGTGGAAGGCATACAACGAATCGATGCCCAGCAACTGCGCGCTGAAATCCAAGGGCAAGTACGCGCCCAAGCACAACCCCGCCGTCTACTTCACGACGACGACCGATTGCGCCACCAACGATGTTCCGGGCATCCCCGACGCCGCCACGTTGCCGGCGTTCAGCTTCGTCACGCCGAATCTGTGCTCGGACATGCACGGGACCGGAGGCTGCCGCAACCCCACCAAGCACGGTGACGATTGGCTCGCGGCCCACATCGATCCGCTCGTGGCAGCAGGGACCGAGGTCGTGATCGTGTTCGACGAGGGGAAACCGCAGAACGTGCTGTGCGCCGTCGTCGGCCCCGGTATCGCTCCGGAGTCGATTGCCACCGCCCTCAACCACTACGGCTTGTTGGGCGGGATCGAGACGTACTTCGGCTTGTCGAAGCTCGGCAACGCCGCTACGGCAACGGAGGTCCCGCTGTGAGCAACGGAATACCGCGGATCTAGGGGCCCGCCCGGCGCGCCGCAACGATGCTCGTCGTTGCCGTGGCGACATCGAACACGATGACCGCCTCGCCACGTTCGAGTTGCCGCTCGACGTCGGCGATCTTCTCCTCGATCGTCCGCTCCCGCGCGCCGTAGTCGGTGCCGGCGCGCGTCACGAACTCTTCGATCACGCCGCGCAGCGCCTCGGGGCTGAGCGCATCGAGGGGTACCTCGATCAGATTCGTGGTCGGCATGGGATCTCCCTGTGAAAACCTCTGCCCGGCGCCAATCGCAGGAGATACTTTACAGCATGGTCGGGAGCGGACTATGCACGCACCCACCGTCCGCCGGTCGAATCCGAGGAAGAAGGAGAAGCGAGATGAGAGCGTTCCGACTGATGTTGGTGCTCGCCGCCATGAGCGCGGTCGGACTGCTGCCGGCCCCCGCCGGGGCGAGCACCGCGAAGGACAAGTTCGACAAGCTCATCGCCAAGTCCGCCGCGCCCGAACCGATCAACTCTACGAATCCCAAGTTCCGCGTTGCGTGCGCCTGCACGGCTGCGCCTCCGGCCGTCCCGGGATTCTTGATCCGGGCGTCGTTCGACGGCGATCTCTACTGTGCGCTGCCGGGATTCATCACCGACGGCGCGCTCGGCGCATACACCTACTGCACACAATTCGTGGTCCTCGGTCGCTGACGGGTGTGGCGGTGTAGCGAAGAGTCGATGGACAGGCAACCCCGAGGACGGGATCCGACTAGCGTCGGATGATCTCGAGGTACGGCGGAGCCTCGAGCGGGGCGATCGCGATCCGACCCTCGACGAGCTCACGCACCTCGGCACCGACGAGCTCGTGGCGCCATCCCTGTGCGAGCGGGTGCCCGTCGACGTCGTGGGTCACGATGCCCTCGACGAAGCGCTCGAGTTCGCCGCGCGTCGCCACGAGTTCAGGCGCCAGATCCGCCTCGTCACAGCGGACGCGAAGCACGACTAACGCGAGCTCGGATGCGGCGGCGACGCGGCGGACGACGTCCGGCGAAGGCTCAGGCGGCGGCTCGATCGGCTCGGCTGCGATGCCCAGCGCGATGGCTCGAGTAAGGCGTTTGAGTGCGGCGCCCGAAACGCCGCCCGCGCCTCGGACGCGAGAGATCGCCGCGGCATCGCGCGGCATCGTGCGCGCGATCTCGACGACCGTCGGATCCTTCAGCACCCAGCCCACCGGGAGATCGTTCGTTCGGGCTTCGTCCTCACGCCACGCGGCAACCTCCCGCAGCACCGCGAGCTGACGTCCCGTCAAACGGCCGCGTCGCGGAATTTTCAGATACGCGCGACACGGATCCGGCGCGGCGACGCCCTCGCCGTATCGTCGATCGAGCTCGTCGTGTGCCCAGGCCGTGCGACCCCGCGCCTCGATCTCGAGCGCGAGCGCATCGGCGATGGCATGGAGATGGCGGACGTCGTCTGCCGCATACGCCACCTGCGTCGGCGAGAGAGGGCGCTTCGACCAGGTACTGAAGGTCTCGTTGTGCGCAAGGCGAACGTGCAGCACCCGCTCGACGAGCCGGTCGTAGGCGAGGGAAGACCCGAGCCCGATGAACCCTGCGACGAGCTGCACGTCGAAGACCCGCACCGGCCGCACAGCGAATCGCCGCGCAAACAACAGGAGATCTCCCGAGGGGGCGTGCATCAGCAGCTCGACGTTCGGGTCGGCTACCAGCTGCGCGATCGGACCGACATCTCCCCCTTCGAGGGGATCGATGACGGCCAATCGATCCACCGTAGCGACCTGCACGAGGCACGGGATCGGCGCATACGTCCGTTCCCAGAGGAACTCGGTGTCGAGCGCGAGACGGCCTTCGGAGCGGGCCTCGTCCGCGAACGCCTGGACCTCCGCAGTCGTCGTGAGGCACTCGATCCCGCCGCTCATCGTATCAGCTGCTCTGTCACGTCGGAGCGTGCAGGGCCAGCGTCGGCTGGAGACGGTACCGCGCCTACCGAAGATCGTCATGTGAGAAGAAGTGCCGACACACATCCCGAATCTGCGAATCGCGGCCCTCCTGCGTCCAACCGCAAGGGCAAATCGCGAATGGCATGCGCCATGCACATGAGGCCATTGGCGTAACGACCGTGGAGGACAAAATGACGAGGGCAGAGATCAGAGATGCGGTCCTCCGAGAGCTCGCCTGGGACAGCCGGGTAGACGAGGCCGCCGTGGGTGTCACGGTGGAGGATCGGACCGTGACCCTGACCGGCCGTGTCGGCAGCGCTGCCGAGAAGATCGCGTCCCAGGAGGCGGCACATCGCGTCCGCGGCGTGCTCGACGTCGCCAACGACATCGTCGTGAAGGTGCCGTTCGGATTCAGCCACACCGATACGGACCTCGCGCGCGCCGTGCGCCACGCGCTGGAGTGGGACGTGGACGTCCCTGACACGCGCATCCACTCGACGGTCTACGACGCGCGGGTGACGCTCGAGGGTTCGGTCGACTCGCTGCGTGAGCGCGAGGATGCGGAGCGTGTCGTGCGCCGTCTGTCGGGTGTGCGCGACATCGAGAACCGGATCGTCGTCGCGGCGGCTCCGGTCGCACCCGAGCGGGTGCGGCAGGCGATCGAGGCGGCGCTCGCGCGTCAGGCGACGCGCGACGCGCGCCACATCGGCGTCACCTTGAGCGACGGCGTAGTAACCCTCTCCGGGACCGTCCATTCGTGGACTGAACGGCGGGCCGTCCTCGGAGTCGTGAGCCATGCCCCTGGCGTTCGCGCCGTGAACGACCGCCTCCGCGTCGGCGAGTGAGCGCGCCGCGCATGGCCGCGCCGGATGCCGCGCGCTCGGAGACCGCTGCGCTCGAGCGCCGCGTTCGTGAGGTCGTCGGTGGATTGGTGGCGGAGCTCGGCGGACCCGCGGCGGCGCGTCCGCTTGCGCTCGACGACTCCCTCGAGCGCGACCTCGGGCTTGGCAGCCTCGAGCGCGTCGAGCTGCTCGTGCGTCTCGAACACGCTTGCGGCGTACGCCTCGCGGACGACGTCATGGAGCGCGCGGACACGCCGCGCGATCTGGTGGCGGCGCTCGCTACCGCCGGTCCGGCGGTGCCCGAGCCGCTTGCCGGGCTGCGACCGCCGATCGGGGCAGGCCCGCCGGCTCCGGTCGCGGCAGTCACGTTGCCGGACGTGTTGTGCTGGCACGCCGATGCCGATCCCGCTCGGGTGCACGTCTTCTTGCGCGAGGATGACGGTGTGGAGCGCCCGATCGCGTACGGCGCGCTCCGCGAACGGGCCGACGCGATCGGAGCGGGCCTGCATGCCCGCGGCATCGCGCCCGGCGACCGGGTTGCACTCTTGCTCCGCACCGAGTCGGCGTTTTTCGACGCCTTCCTCGGCGTCTTGCTCGCGGGCGCGGTTCCGGTTCCGATCTATCCGCCGTTCCGCGCCGATCGCATCGAGGAGTACACGCGCCGTGAGACCGGTATCCTGCGCAACGCCGAGCCTCGTCTGCTGATCTGCTTCTCCGAAGCGGCGCGAGTCGCCGGCGTGCTGCGCGCGCACGTGCCGACGATCGAGGCGGTCGCGACGACGGCGGACCTCGCACTGCCGGGCGAGCGTCCACCGCCGCTCGGTGCCCGCGGCGACGATCCGGCGCTCATCCAATACACGTCGGGGAGTACGGGCCAACCGAAGGGCGTCCTCCTCTCGCACGCGAATCTCCTCGCCAACATCCGCGCCATCGGTGCCGCAATCGCCATCCGTCCCGATGACGTCGCGGTCAGCTGGCTCCCGCTGTACCACGACATGGGCCTGATCGGGGCTTGGCTCGGCGCGCTCTATTTCGGCGTCCCGATCGCCATTCTGTCCCCGCTCGCGTTCCTCGCCCGCCCCGCGCGCTGGCTGCGCACACTGCACGCGCATCGCGGCACGATCTCGCCGGCTCCGAACTTCGCCTTCGAGCTCTGCGTCCGCAAGGTGCGTGACGACGAGATCGAGGGCCTCGACTTGAGCGCGTGGCGCGTTGCGACGAACGGCTCCGAGTCGATCAGTTCCGAGACGATCGAGCGCTTCACGCGCCGCTTCGCCCCGTACGGCTTCCGGGCGGAGGCGATGTGCCCGGTGTACGGCCTCGCCGAGTGCTCGGTCGCGCTGACGGTATCGCCGCTCGCGCGGACGCCGCGTGTCGACACCGTCGATCGCGAGGCCTTCTCGCGCGCCCACACGGCGCGCCCGGTACGCGCCGACGATCCCGCGGCGCTGCGGTTCATCTCCTGCGGCCGCCCGATCGCCGGACATGACGTGAGGATCGTCGACGTCGCGGGGGACACGGTGTCCGAGCGCATCGAGGGCGGGATCGAGTTTCGCGGGCCCTCCGTGACCGCGGGATACTTCCGAAACGTAGCCGCGACTCGTGCCGCGTTCCGCGAGGGCTGGATGGACTCCGGCGACCTCGGCTACCTCGCCGACGGCGAGCTCTTCGTCACCGGGCGCCGCAAGGACATGATCAAGAAGGCGGGCCGCAATCTCTATCCGCAGGAAGTCGAGGAGCTCGTAGGCGACCTTCCCGGCATCCGTAAGGGATGCGTCGCCGCCTTCGGTGTGCCCGATCCTCGGACCGGCACCGAGCGGCTGATCGTGATCGCCGAGAGCCGCGAGACCGTGCCGGAGCGGCGCGCCGCACTCGCCGTCGCGGTGCTCGACCGCGTGGTCGCGGCGCTCGGCATTCCCGCCGACGCCGTCGAGATTCGCGGGCCGGGGACGGTGCTCAAGACCTCGAGCGGAAAGATCCGTCGCAGCGCGACGCGCGAGGCGTACCTCCACGGTGAGCACGGACGACGCCGGCCGGCGTCGTCCGTGCAGTGGGCCCGGCTCGTCGCCGTGGGCGCCGGCATGCGGCTCGCGCACGCGGCGTCGCGCGCCGCCGCACTCCTCGTCGGCGTATATCTCGCGATCGTGCTCGCGCTCCTCGTGCCGCTGCTCTGGGTGCTCGTGCTGCTCGCCCCGAGCGCGCGCGCCGCCGACCGCGTGGTCCGGCGCTGGTGCCGACTCGTGCTCGCGGTCGCCGGCTGTCGCATCCGTCTCGAGGGCGCCGAGCACGTGCTCGGCGGTGAGCCCGCCGTCCTGGTCGCGAATCACGCCAGCTACGCAGACGTGCTGGTGTTGCTCGCGGTGTTGCCGAAGGACTTCCGCTTCGTCGCCAAACGCGAGCTTCTCACGACGCCGGTCGTCGGGACGGTGATCCGGCGGGTCGGGCATCTCGCCGTCGAGCGGGTGGACCTGGCGCGCAGCGTCGCCGACGCCGCAGCCGCGAGCGCGGCGCTCGGCGCCGGCACCTCGCTGCTCTTCTTTCCCGAGGGAACCTTCGTGCAGACGCCGGGTCTCATGCCGTTTCGCCTGGGCGCCTTCAAGGCGGCCGTCGAAGCCGGGCATCCGGTGATCCCCGTCACGATCCGCGGCACGCGTCGGCTCCTGCCTGCCGACGCATGGCTGCCGCGCCCCTCGCCCATCGTCGTGAGTGTGGCGCCGCCGCTTCGTCCCGCGGGCAAGGGCTGGCCGGAGATGGTGCGTCTCCGCGACGGAGCACGCGCCGCGATCGCCAGCCGATGCGGCGAACCGCTCGTCGCGCACGGTCCATCGCTGCGCGCGATCACGGCCGGCGTCGACTAGTGGGGATCTCGCGTGACGCCCTCGCCGAGGCGTACCTGAACTCGGAGCACGGCGCCGCCGCTCGGCATTCTGATCACGTTACCTTGGATCGGTACGCCGTCGACGAGGACCTTCGTGACCCCGCAGCTCACGCGATCGGGGTTCTCGACCTCGATCTCGAGCGTGCCGCCGTCGGTGCGCATCGTGGCGGTGAACCCCGACCAGTCGCGCGGCAGGCACGGGTCGATGCGGAGCAGCTCGGCGCTTCGCCGCAGCCCGAGGATGGCCTCGACGCCGAGCCGCCACATCCAAGCCGCCGCGCCGGTGTACCACGTCCATCCTCCGCGTCCGGTGTGCGGCGGCGCGCTGGCGATGTCGGCGGCGATGACGTACGGCTCGACGCGGTAGCGGAGCGCGTCGTCGTGGGTCGTCGCATGCGTGATCGGGTTGAGGAGCCGGAAGATGCGCGCCGCGCGATCACCGTCGCCCGCGGCCGCGAAGGCCCAGCCGAGCCACGCGGCGGCATGGGTGTACTGGCCGCCGTTCTCGCGGATGCCCGGCGGGTACGCCTTGATGTAGCCCGGATCGCGCATCGTCACGTCGAACGGCGGCCAGAGCAGGCACACGAGCTTGTCCTCCGCGCGGACGAGCGCGCTCTCGGCGGCGCGTAACGCCTCGCGCCCGCGAGCCGGTCTGGCGGCCCCCGACAGCATCGCCCAGGATTGCGTGACGGAGTCGATGCAGCACTCGCCGCTCGTCGCCGAGCCCCACGGCCGCCCGTCGTCGTCGTAGGCGCGACGGTACCATGCCCCGTCCCACGCCGTGCGCTCCACGGCATCACCGAGCGTGGCGGCGCGCCGGCGCCAGTGCTCAGCCTCGTCGCGTTCGCTGCGACGCTCGCAGAGCCGCGCGAACGCGTCCATGGTCGCGATCGCGAACCAAGCCAACCAAACGCTTTCGCCGCGGCCGCGCACGCCGACTCGGTCGAGCGCGTCGTTCCAGTCACCGCCGCCGATGAGCGGCAAGTGACGCGGGCCGCTCGTGATACCGCGCGCCAGCGCCCGACGGCAGTGCTCGAAGAGCGGCCAGCGCGCGCGGGTCGCGTCGAAGCGGCCGTAGCGGTCGTGCTCCTCCGGCGCGAGCGGTGACGCGGCGAGAAACGGCGCCGGCTCGTCGAGGATCGCGGCGTCGCCGGTCGCTTCCACGTAGTAGGCGGTGACGTAGGGCAGCCAGAGGAGGTCGTCCGAGCAGCGCGTGCGCACTCCGCGCCCGACCGGCGGGTGCCACCAGTGGAGCACGTCGCCCTCCTCGAACTGCCGTGCCGCGCAGGCGAGGATGTGCGCGCGCGCGAGGCCGGGCTCGACGTGGACGAGTGCCATCACGTCCTGCAGTTGGTCACGGAACCCGAAGGCACCGGCGGATTGATAGAGGCCGGTTCGCCCGAAGAGGCGAGCGGAGATCGTCTGGTAGAGGAACCAGCGGTTCAGCATGAGGTCGATCGCGGGCTCCGGCGTACGCACCGTGACGGCACCGAGCAGGTGATCCCACTCGGCGCCGAGCGCGTCCCACGCGGCGTCGGCGGCGCCGGGATCGCGCCAGCGGCGCAGTAGTTGCTCGACGTGCGCGCGATCGGTGGCGTCACCGAGCAGGAAGAGGAGGTCGGTGCGCTCCCCCGGTGCGAGGTCCAGGTGGATCTGGAGCGCCGCGCACGGGTCGCACCCCGGTGGTGCGGTGTTGCTCAAGCCCCAGCGCCAGAGAGCCGCCGGTTTGCGCAGCGTGCCCTCGCGTCCGAGGAACTCGCGGCGATCGGTGGTGAAGCCGTGGGGTGCACGATCCGAGGCGAGGAAGGCGACGCGATCCGCGAAGTCGGGATTCCACGCGTTGCGGGCGAGGAGCGCTTGCGTCGCGGCATCGTACTCGGTCACGAGGAAGGGTCTCGTGACACTCGGCACGGCGCCGAGAACCCACTCGGCGTAGTACGTGGCGGTGATCCGACGCGTGCGGTCGCTGGTGTTCACGAGTCGCAGCCGGACGATCTTCACCGGATCGTCGGGTGCGACGAAGACGGTCAGCTTCTGGTCGAGGGCGTGGCTGCACCGTGCCCACGTGCTGTAGCCGGCGCCATGGCGGACCTCGCACGCGGCGTCGTCACCGGCGGGGCTCGGCGTCGGCGTCCAGATGTGTGCGGTCTCCTCGTCGCGCAGATAGAGCGCCTCGGCCGGCCTGTCGCTCACCGGGTCGTTGCGCCACGGCGTCAGGCGACGTTCGGCGCTGTTGAGCGCCCAGGTGTAGCCCCCGCCCGCGTCGGTCACGAGACAACCGAAGGCATGGTTCGCCAACACGTTCGACCACGGTGCGGGCGTGCGCTCCTGCGGCGCGAGCTGGACGACGTACTCGCGGCCGTCGGCGGTGAAGCCGCCGAAGCCGTTGTCGAAGAGCAGATCGCTCGGCCGCACGCGCGTCGGCGCCGGCTCGTCTGTCGGCACCGGCGCGGTCGGCTCGAATCGTTGCGAGTACTGCGGCGCGGCTCGCACGTCGGCGAGTTGCTGCGCGAGCGAGCGGCCGTCGGCGGCGAGGACGGCGCGCGCAGTCACCTCGAGGAGCTGCCGCTCCTCGGGCGTCACTTGATCCGCACGGACGAGATGGATGCCACCGCGACGCCCGAGCGTCTCGTGTGTCGCGAGATCCTGGAGAACGCCGAGTACGCGGCCGCCGACCGTATCCTCGTAGCCCGACAGCCCCTGCCAGAGGATGACGAGATCGACGGCGACACCGCGCCGTTGCCACAGCCGGTGGCCGCGCACGAGGTCTTCGAGGAGCGCCGTCTCCTTCGGGTCGTCCATGCGCAGCAGGAGCACCGGCAGATCTCCCGACAGTCCCATGCCCCAGAGCCGCGGCTGGCCGAGTCGGTTCGTGGCGATCGCCTCCGCCCCGCATCGCAGCGCCGGCGGAGCGTAGAGCAGCATCGAGAGGAGCGTCTCCAGCTCCGGCAACCGCGCCGGGTCGAGGGCGAGCCGGCGGAGCTCGCGGGCGGCCTCGCCGGCGGCATCGCTGAGCGTCCAGTCGAGGGCCGCGAGCGTGTCGTACCGCTCGGTGGTTTCGAGGAGCGATTCGCGTGACCCGCCGACGAGCGTCAAGAACGCGAGGCGCTCCGTCGCGTGCGGCGCCAGCTCGACGACGGCCCGCACGCTCATGACGGTATCGAGCGTCGTCCCGACGGTGCCGGAGAGCGGAGCGCTCAGCGCCTGCGGCTTGCGCGCGTCGCCGCTGCGTCCCAGGAAACGTGCGCGATCGGTCTCGACACCGACGACACGTACCGCCTCGCTGTCGGCGAGGACACGGTGCATGAGCACCGGTGGACGCTCGTCCGGGCGACGCGGCCTGCGGGTGAACACGAGCGCATCGAGTTCGGGCAGGTGCTCGCCGCAGACGAACAGTTTGCTGAAGGCAGGGTGTCGATCGTCGTCTGCGGGTGGCGCCAATACCACCTCGCCGTAGCTCGTGATGGTCACGCGCCGAGAGGACGCGGTTTGGTTGATCACCGTGAGGTGGCGGATCTCGACGTCGTCGGTGGGGGAGACGGCGATCTCGGTGCGCAGCGCGATTCCGTG
>JBGOSW010000144.1:0-11502 GCA_041476145.1 Binatia bacterium | reverse complement strand
TTCCGCCCTTCCTCGCCGGCATCTACTACGGGTCGATCTTCCCCGCCGGCCAAAATCTGTTGCTCGCGGCGCGGGCGGCCGGTCTCGGGGCCTCGCTCACCATCATGCCGCTCTGGAGCGTCGCGCTCGCGCGGCAGGCGCTCGGCCTGCCGCTCTGGGTCTCTCCTGTGGCCGTCATTCCCATCGGCTGGCCGCGTGGTCGCTACGGTCCGACGACGCGTGTGCCGGTCGGTGACATCACCCACTTCGACCGATACGGGAGCACACCGTACCAGGGGATGACGGCAGAGGATGCTGCCCAATGCGGCGAGGGCGCGGACCGCGGGTCGCGCGAACAGCCATCGCTCGTAGGCTGCGGCACGGTACCTCCTAGCACGGCCGCCGGACGCCACAGGAGTCGGCGCCGGAGACGAATCACTGCGCATCGACGGTGAAGGCTGCATTGGCGTGACCCGCGGGCGTCGTCACCACGAGCGTCCCCACGCCAGTGGGGGTGCCCAACGTGGTGCCATAGACCCGTGATGACGGGCATACGGGCGTGATCCCGCTCGACGAGTTCGAGCGCAAAAGCGGCCCGAGCACGTGCGTCAGTCATCACCGTACTGCGGAGCGCCCGCCTCCGTACACGGCGATCAGGCGCTCGCGGCCATTCTTCACGACCAGTGTCTCGACGGGAGTCGCTGGGATCCAGCACGCAAGCTTCGCCTCGTCGACGGGATCCTGCACGTGGTTCGGCTGAAAGCCAGCCGGCCATCGATAGGGAACCGAGACCACGACGGTGCTCCCGAGCGTGAGGAGCTTGCGGGCGAACGGCGCGGGGTCGTCCAGGTGCTCCAGGACTTGGAGGCACACGACCAGATCGAAGGGCGTCGGCGGCTCATAGTCCATGAAGTCCGCGAGGACGCGCTCGATGCCGGGACGGGGCGGCATCGGGCTCCGATCGAGCACCACCCGCCGCGCGAACCAGGTGAGGGCGTCGACGAGGCGCGTGTCCGCGGCACCGACGTCGATGACGCTCCGGCCGTCCGGCACGTGCCTCCGCGCAACCTCGATGACGGCTTGGTAGTAGCGCAGGCTCTTGCGCTCGCCCCAGTAGGTGAACGCGGGAACGACACGGCGGACGAGCCGCCACCCGGGTAGAAGGGTGCGATGCACGCCCGGCAGCGTTCGCGAGAGCCATGCGCCGGCGCGGGTGGCGATCACCCTCATCGACTGGGGTCCAGCCTAGGCTCGCGGGCGGGCATCATGCGCTCTTCGACCACGGCGAGGTCCTGGTCGGCAAGGCGGACCGCGTCGATGTAGTGTCTCGCGGACCTCTGAACGGGCACGACCTCCGACACTGCCATCGATTTGGGCTGCGCCGGTCGCACTCCGTGTTCCACGCTGCTATGCGCCCCGGCGACAGCACCGCCGGTGGCGAGTGGCACGACCGGGAAGCAAGTTCCATCCGACTGGCATGGGATGTACGCGCTTGGAGTGCTCATATATGGCGCGGACGCGGACTCTCGCTGGATGAAACGGCGCTCTGACAACCGATGACCAATACAGCAGAGGAGAACCGTAGCAAGGTTCCCGAAGTCGCGTTGATCTTCTGGGTCATCAAAGTCGCGGCCACCACGGTTGGGGAGACCGGCGGAGACGCCGTCTCCATGTCGATGAATCTGGGCTATCTCGTTGCCACGGCGATCTTCGCCTCAATTTTTGTCGTCGCCGTCATCGCGCAGATTTCCGCGCAGCGCTTTCACCCAGTGCTGTACTGGCTGACGATCATCGCGACGACGACGGTGGGTACGACGTTGGCGGATTTTGCTGACCGATCCTTGGGCATCGGCTATGCCGGCGGTACGTCGCTCCTGTTCATACTTCTCGTGGGGTCACTGTTCCTTTGGCATCGCACCCTCGGGTCTGTCTCCGTTGATACAATCAGTTCTCCAAAGGCCGAGATGTTCTATTGGGTGACGATCATGTTCTCCCAGACCCTCGGCACCGCCCTCGGCGATTGGACCGCCGATACCGCCGGCCTTGGGTATGTTGGAGGCACGGTCGTGTTCGGTGCTCTACTGGCACTCGCGGCTGCGGCCTACTACTGGACAAGGATATCTCGCACCATCCTGTTCTGGGCGGCATTCATTCTCACCCGACCGCTTGGGGCGGTGGTCGGCGATTTCCTTGACAAGCCCGTGAGCGCTGGTGGGTTGGCTCTCAGCCGATACTCGGCATCGGCGGCGCTCTTGGCGTTCATCGTGGTCTGCCTGGTCGTCTTCCAACATCGAGGTGCAAAACAAGGCCATTGAATCGGTGTGACCCTGTCCTTCCGCCGCTGTCCAAATGCATCAGGAAAGCGGACACGACGTAGACTTTCGCCTTCGGCGAAGTACGCGGCACCCGCCACAATCCCATCTCGATAGACAATCAGCGGGTTTTCGCTCTCGACGACGCGTGGCAGTTGGAGCCGCCGAGCAGATCCTTGCGGCTCACCAGCTGCGATGCGACCTCGGGGTTTCAGAGGATCGTTGCGAGCTCGACGCTGCTGCTGGCGGGGCCCTCGATCAGGATCACGATCGGCGCTGGTTGGCTGGCTGCCGGTTGCGGCAGCACGATGCAGGCGTTGCGCGCCATCTCGAGATCGACCACCACGACGTGCGGATGCACCATGTCGAGCAGGTCGGTCGCCTGCTTGGCGTCCCGGGCGCACCCTCAGCGTCTCCCTTGCCTGACGCGCTGGTCTCGACCGCTGGCTTCGTAGCTCCTGATGGATGTTCGGCCCGCAACGTCTCGACCTCGCGCGCTAGCTCGGCCAGTTGGGCCACCATCGCCTCCTCGCGGTCGCGGGATTCGGCGAGGGTCTGCGCCAACGTCTGCTCGAGGCGGTCGTGCGCGGCGCGCGCGCTGGCGAGCTCCGCCGCGAGGTGGTCGCGCTCGCTGGTGGCCGCGCTCTGGGCCTCGCGCATTCGCTCCGCATCTGCCGTGAGCGCCTGCGTTCGGGCGGCTACCTCTTCGCAGATCGCGCGGAGCGTGACTTCGGTCTCGGTCAGGCGCACGGCCGTCGCGGAAACCTGGCCACGAACCTCCTGGAGCAGCGCCGTCGTGTCCTGCTGCCGCGATCGCGCGCTCTCGAGAGCGGTCTTCAGCGTCTCCTCGAGATGCGCTTTCGCGGCGGCCGCACCCTCTAGATCCGGCGCCAACCGGTCACGCTCGGTGTCGGCGGCCGCTGCTACGGCGCGCCACCGAGCGGCCTCAGACTCGAGGGTCTCGATCCGGGTCGCGAACGCCCCGGCCTCCGCGACTCGCTCCTCGCCGAGCGCGACGAGACGCTGCTCGGCCTCGGTGAGCCGGGCGACCGTGATCGATACCTGCGCGCGCGTCTCTTCGAGCTGCTCCGTCGCCTCCTGACCCCGCGTGCGCGCCTCTTCGAGCGCGGCCTGCAGCGCCTCCTCGAGGTGGGCCTTGGCGGTGGCGGAACCTCGCAAGTCTGCCGCCAAGCGGTCGCAGGTCGCTCCGGCGGCGGCGTGTGCCTCGCGCAGCTGATCGACTGCGGCCGTGAGCGTCTGTACGCGGCCAGTGAGCGTGGCGATCTCGGTCGCGGCGGTGAACTGATGGCGTTCGTGCTCAACGTTGGCGAGCGTGGCCGCGAGGCTCGTCGTTTCCGCTGCATGGCCTCCCATTCGCGGCGCCGAGCCGGCGTTCGCCGCCGTCGGAGACGGCGTGGACGCCGACACACGGCCTCGTTCCTCAGCCTGTCGGCGCGTTGCCTCGATCACCCGCGCCATCTCCTGCAACGGTCCCTCGACGGAGTGGAGTCGGCGTTCGTAGAAGGTCCGCGGCTTGAGCGCGACCAGGATGAGGCTCGCGAGCGGCGTTGCGCTGCTGCAGAGCGGCAAGCAGACCACCGCATTCATCGCGCTCGCGTCCTCGATCAAGGGCGGCACGAAGCGATTGCGAGAGGCGTTCTCGATCAGGTAGGCGCGCCCGTTGACCAAGCCGTGGAGCGGCATTTCCCACGCGTCGACCTCGCCCTCGCGGACGTTGCGCAGGCGCCGGCAACCTTCATCCGACAACCCGGCTTCGGCGGCCAATCGCAGCATCCGTTCGTGGGTGTCGAACAGGCAGACTGCCCCGGCACAGGCCCCCATGGCCTCGATGACCGCGCGTACCATCGGGTCGAGCGCCTCCTCGGGAGAGGCCGCGCTTTCGGCGATCGAGCGCAGGCGATCTCGGAGCTGTTCGTCGCTCGCGGCCCGCCTGGCCGGTCGCGGGATCGACGGCGGCGCTCCGAGCGCACCCCCAGTGTCGGATGCGATCGCAAAGGCATCCTCACGCATATGAGTTACCCGCGTGTGGCATGGGCAGGGGAACCTGCAACCCCCGTACCCAGGTCGGGACCACTACGGCCGTGCAAAATGAACCTACGAACAGTACAAAGCCAACGGTCGTGACGTCCCCTTGCCGGTACGCCGGCGGCCGGACGCGGACGCGGCGACCCGGTGGGCCGGCGTCCTCCCATTCATGCGCCGTGCGACATTCAAGACCTCCTGCAGCTTCGTCGTGAGGAGAAGGGAGGAAGGAGCGACGAGCGGCTCCGATCCTCGACGATGGCCGGGTGCTGCGTTGGGCGACCACGGGCTTCTCCATGAGCGGGGCGTCTGACGTCGGTTGGCCCCGTTAGGACGCGCGGTCGACTGGTACGCGTACGCGTAGCCGAGCGCCTTCACTGGCTCGTGTGTCACCGCGCTCACGGTTCAAACTCTTCGGAGATTGCTGGCGGTGGCGGGTGGTGGCCGGTGGTGGGGTCGTCTCCGAGGCAGCTCTTAATCAGCGGGTTCGGAGTTCGATTCGGCGCCGGCCCACTTTCTCTTTCAATCTTCGTCCACATGGGGAAGTACTATAGGTTGGGTTATGTGAATCCCTATGAACTTCGTCGCCCGCGAACGCTGGGCGCACGTGAGCATCCCGTACTTCTACAAGCGGGTCTTCAAAAAGAGCTTCGACTACTTCCGCGAGGCTTGCGCGGCCAGGGTTGGCGACGCCATCGTCAGCCCCCAAAACCTGGAGAAATACGATGATCCGCACCTGCATCCGTTCGTCATTCTTGATGGCGCTTGCGGCCGCCTTGCTCTATTCGGCCAGTTCCCAGAAGGCCTGCGCCACCGACGTCATTACCACGCTCGCAGGCGGCGGGAGCCTCGAAGGTTACGCGCCGGATGAGGCGAATCTCGCGCTGGGCAATTCGCAGGGACTGGCGATTTCCGCGGGCGGCGAAATCTATTTTTCCGACTCCGGCCACAATCAAGTCCTCAAGGTCAACCCGACGACTGCGCTCATCACCCTCGTCGCGGGAAATGGCGCGCAGGCCTACGCCGGCGACGGTCTCCCCGCTCCCAGCGCGTCGCTCAATGCTCCCGGAGCGCTGGTTTTCGATGCCGCGGGCGATTTGCTCATCGCCGACCGCGGCAACTTCGTCGTGCGCCGTGTCGATGCGCTGAGCGGACTCATCTCCACGATCGCCGGTATCGGTCTCTTCACTGGACAGGTCGTGGGGACCAATCCTCCAGCAGTGTTGGGAGACGGCGGCAGCGCCGTTGCCGCCACGTTTGGAAACTTGGGCAGTCTCGCGGTGGATGCCAGCGGCGCGGTGATCGTGTCAGACAGCGGCAATTCCTGCGTGCGGAAGTTCACCGTCGGCGGGACGATCAACACCATCGCCGGCACGCCGACCTCGTCGGGTTTCAGCGGCGACGGCGTGCTGGGTGGAGCTTTGAGTGCAAAGTTCAGCGCGCCCACCGGCTTGGCGATCGATGGCGCGGGCGCGATCTTCATCGCCGACAGCGCCAACCGCCGCGTCCGGCGGCTCGCGCTCGACGCCACGGTCACGACCGTCGTCGGCAGCGGCACGGGCGGCAACACGGGCTTCAGCGGCGATGGGGGACTCGCCACGTCCGCACAGATCGGCTCACTGGGCGGGCTCGCGTTCGACTCCGCGGGCGAGCTCTTGATCTCCTGCCTCGGCGCGAATCGCATTCGCATGTCCAACGTCAGCGCCGCCTCCCCGAGCATCGTGACGGTCGCCGGCGACGGCGGTGCGGACGTGCTCGGCGACCTCGGTCCGGCCACGGGCGCCTCGCTTTCCTCGCCGCGCGACATCGCGCTCGATGCGCTCGGCAACATCGCCATCCTCGACGCCGGCCACCGGCGCATCCGCCGCGTCGATCAAGCGACTGGATTCATCGACACCATCATCGGCTCCGGCCTGATCGGCTTCATCGGCGACCGCGGCCCGAAGCAGAGCGGCGTCCTGACAGGTCCTACCGGCGCGGCCTACGACGCGGCGGGAAATCTCTACATCGCGGACAGGGGGAACAACGCCGTCCGCGAGATCGCCCTCGACGGAACGATCACCACCTTCGCGGGCGACGGCACTTCCAGCGGATTGGGCGACAGTGGTCCCGCGGCGCTCGCTTCGCTCGCCGGCCCCACGGACGTGTGCGTCTTTGGCGCCACATTGTTCATCGCGGACAACGGCAACGACCGCATCCGCGCCGTCGATCTCACCACCGGTCTGATCCGCACCTACGCCCTCGTTTCCGCTCCGGTGGCGATCATCGCCAATCCCGCCGGCCTTCTCTTCGTCGCGCACGATGATCAGGTCGATACGGTCGATCTGGCGGGAACGGTCACGCCTTTCGCCGGAAACAACCCCGTGGACACCATCGCCAACCCGCTCGGCAACGGGCTCCCGGCCACCAACGCCACCCTCAGCCAGCCGAGCGGCCTCGCGCTGAATGCCGCGGGCGAATTGTTCATCGCCGACACGGGCAACGACCTCATTCGCAAGATCGGCGCGTCTCCGAGCTTCACCGTCTCGACTGTCGCCGGCGGCGGCAACCTCGCGTTCCCGGCCATTGGCGATGGCGGCGCGGCCACCGCGGCCGTCCTCAACGCTCCCGTCGGCGTCGCCGTCGATGCCACGCGCATCCTCATCGCCGATACCGGCGATCACCGCATCCGTGCCGTCTCGGGCGGCATCATCACCACCATTTGCGGCAATGGCGCCGCCGGATTCACCGGCGACGGCGACCTCTCCGCGAACGCCGAAGTGAATTTGCCGGGCCGCATCTTCTTCGACGGCCTCAACCTCGTCATCGCCGATACTAACAACAACCGCATCCGCCAGATCGTCCCCGCGCTCGACATCGACCCCAAGCTCCTGAGCCTCGCGGCGAAGCTCAACTTCACCGTGGACAAAAAGACCGGCCAGCTCGCACGCGGCAAGGACTTGCTCAAGCTCAAGGCCGCCCTCGCCCTCCCCGCCGGGATCAGCGCCGCGAACCTCGACCTCCACGTGGACATCATCGATCTGCACCAACAGACCCAGTTCGGCCCCACCGGCAAGCCGCCCGTCGGCGTGAAACCCGCCAAAGCCGACACCACGCCCTTCGGCTTCACCCTGCCGGCCCCGCCGCTGCCGTTGAAAGACAAATACAGCTTCACCCTCAAGGGCATCTCCGTCGCCGGGAGCAAACCGGTCGCATTCGGCTTCAGCAGCGTCGGCACCCTGCGCGACGAGCTCGGCCGCGCCGGCTATGCCGATGTCACCACCCCCAAACTCGGCACCAACCTGCCCGTGCGGGTGAATATCACGCTCGGTTCGACCACCTTCACCGGGGTGGCCGCCACGATCTACAAGGCCACGCAGGGAAAGGCCGGTTCCGCCGTCACCCTGAAGCCAAAGTAGCTCTCCGACCCAACGCCTGCGACGTCTTCCTCGCTCACGATGTCGTAGCGGTCGAAGACAGCGCGGGTACGGTGGCCGCTGATCTTCATCGCGACGCCTTCAGGGATGCCGGCCCAAGCTCGGCGGATAGTGGCCGATCGTTACGGCTCGACCACCGGGATATGAGACGCGAGGTCGTAGCGCAGGACCGCCTCCATCTTGTTCTCGAGCTGATAGAAGCGAGCGACCTTACGGCCTGGAAGCACCTTCGAGATCTCCGGCAGGTACGTTCGTCGTAGCTGCGCACGGTCCACCTCGGCGGCGAGATAGTCGCCGATGAGCGCCGCGGCGCGATCGTTCGTCAGAGTGGCAAAATTGGAAGTGTATTCGTCCAGCAGTTTCACGACGCGATCGTTGATCGCCCGCAGCTCGCCCTCGTAGCGATCGTAGATCGGCCAGAATCGACCGGCTTCCTCGTCCGTCAACGGCAGGTTCACGGCGACGAACGCGCGCTTGTTGGCGCGGATCGCGCCGCGCAGGATGTCGAGCTGCGCTTCCCTCGCGTCGCCGGCGGGCTGCGTGTGCTTCGCGTCGTCCGCGCGTAGCGACGCCGCGGGCAGCGCGATCAGCAATGACACGAACAGTGCTGTGAGTGTGGCGGTCATCTCGTCTCCCGTTCCCTTCCCGCGGAATCTCTCGAGCGGCTACTTGGCGATCCGAGTGATCTTCGAGCCTTGAACGCCCATGCCGGCCATGAGCCCCTGCTGCCCGAAGATGAAGGCGTAGACGTCGCTCGCGAGCGTCGTGGTCGTGAGCGACCGAGCGACGCCTTGATCGACGACGACGACGCTCGGCCCGACGCCGACCTCGAAGCCCTCGCTTGCATCGAGGCGCGTCAGCGCGTCGTCGGACATGAAGAAGAGCGCGTAGCCGAAGCGCTGGATTCCTGCCTGTAGGCCGTACGACGCGGCGATGGAGCTGTAGTAGCCGACCAGCTTGCCGCGTTTGAAGAGCACGCCCTCGCCGATCTGGCCGCCGAACATGAATCCCGCCTTGACCATCTTCGGAAAGACGAGGACCGCTTTCGCCTCCCGCGAGAGCCGCTTCGCTGCCGGTTGCGTCGCAACGAGGCGATCGAGGGCGGCGCGGGCGTCGCGATTCAGCTGGGAGCCGGTTGCCGCGATCGCTCGCGGGGTCGGTACGGTGATTGCCGCCGCGACGACAGCAAGAACGGAGAGTCGAAGCAATCGTGACGTCATGAGCTGGCTCCTCGCTGTCGTCGGGTCGACCCGCCTGCACCGTTCGACCGTCGGCTGAACGCGACGTGCGCAACGTGCATTGCACGTAACCTTTCGACGGACAAGGGTGCCGGCGATAAATGGCGTGTCGTCTCGCACGTGCGGTTCGAAATGACGGTTGCCTTTCCCGACTGGCGAGCTAGGTAGCCCCGTCCGCCTTCGTTGCTGGCGCGAAAAGGCAAGAAGCGCCTTGTCGCTTCGGGTCGTGCTTCCTACTCGTGATGATGTAGGAGAAAGGACTCGAAACTCGACCGATCCCCTACGCGGAGGGCAGAGCAATGCGAACGCGACGATACCGAAGGGGCTTCATCCGGCTGATGTTTGCGGCCGCCGCCGCGACGATGTTGACGGCGGCGTCGTGCGCACCCCAGCAGCCCGCCGCGCACGCGCTCGTGCCGGCCGCCCCCGCCCTCCATTCCGCGTCCGGCGAGGGTGACCTCGGGCGTTTGGTGGCGGACGCGTCGTGAGAGCGGGAGCATCGATGCGTACCACGTCTTCGGCGGCCCTGTTCGCCGTCATGATCGCGGCAATCGCGGCGGGGAGCTGCGGAGGGAAGGGCGAAACGCCGCCGCCGCCTCCGCCCGACGTCCGCGTCGCGACCGTTCAAGCGAGAGACGTCGCGGTACGCTCCGAGTGGGTCGGCACCATGGACGGCTCCGTCAACGCGCAGATCCGCGCGCGCGTCCAAGGGTATCTCGAGTCGCAGAACTACGCGGAGGGCACCCTCGTCAAACCCGGCACGCTCCTCTTCACGATCGACGCGCGTCCGTATCGCGCCGCGCTCGACGCCGCGAAAGGTGATCTCGGCCGCGCCGAGGCGTTGTTCACGAAGACGCAGCAAGACGTCGCGCGGTACACGCCCCTCGCCAAGGAAGGCGCGATCAGCCAACAGGAGCTCGACAACTCCGTCCAGGCGAACCGTGCGGCGAAGGCGGCAGTCGACTCGGCGCGCGCCGGCGTCGAGAAGGCGCAACTCGACCTCGACTGGACGCAGCTCAAGTCGCCGGTCGGGGGCATCGCCGGGATCAGCGTGGCGCAAGTCGGCGACCTGATCGGCGAGAACACCGTGCTGACCACGGTCTCGCAGGTGGACCCCATCAAGGTGTCCTTCCCCATCAGCGAGCAGGAGTATTTGCGCTACGCGGATCGAATCCAGCTCGACGGCGGCACGCAGCGCGAGGGAACGCTCGAGCTCGTCCTCGCGGACGGCAGTCTCTACCCCGAGCGCGGTTCGGCGTCGGTCGCGAACCGGCAGATCGACGTCAAGACCGGAACGCTGCTCGTCGTGAGCCTCTTCCCGAATCCGCGCAACCTGCTTCGTCCGGGCCAGTACGCCAAGGTACGCGCTTCGCTCGAGACGAAGCGCGACGCCGTGGTCGTCCCGCAGCGCGCGGTGCAGGAGGTTCAGGGCACCTACCAGGTCGCCGTCGTCGGCGCCGACGACAAGGTGAGCATTCGCAGCGTCAAGCCGGGCGCGCGAGTGGACAACGACTGGGTCATCGACGAGGGCCTCGCTTCCGGCGAGCGCATCGTCGTCGACGGCCTGCAACGCGTGCGCGACGGAGTGACCGTGAATCCGAAGCCGGTCGAGCCGGCGGCGGCGAACTAGCGAGCGTCGCGCATGGCGAACTTCTTCATTCGACGCCCGATCGTCGCCATCGTCATCTCGATCATCATGGTCGTGCTCGGCCTGTTCACGCTGAAGGGCCTCAGCATCGAGCAGTATCCGTTCCTCGCGCCGCCGACGATCCGCGTGACGGCCAACTACACCGGCGCGTCCGCCGTCGCCGTCGAGCAATCAGTCGCGACGCCGATCGAGCAGGAGGTGAACGGCGTCGAGAACATGATCTACATGAAGTCGTCGAACACCAGCGACGGCCGCATGCAGCTCGACGTGAACTTCCAGGTCGGCGTCGACCAGGACATGTCGAACGTGTTGACGCAGAACCGCGTCTCGGCGGCGCAAGCCAAGCTCCCGCAGGACGTCATCGCGCAAGGCGTGACCGTCAAGAAGATGAGCCCGAGCATCTTGATGCTCATCTCCCTGTACTCACCGGACGGGACGTACGACGCGCCGTTCCTGATCAACTATTGCGGCATCAATCTCCGCGATCAGCTGCTGCGCATTCCGGGCGTCGCGCAGGTCGATCTCTTCGGCGGCACCGACTACAGCATGCGGATCTGGCTGCGCCCCGACAAGATGGCGAAGCTGGGACTCACGCCTTCCGACGTCATCTCGGCGGTGAAGGAGCAGAACCTGCAGGCACCGGCCGGCCGCGTCGGTATGGCGCCGTCGCCCAAGGACCAGGAGTTCACCTACACGGTCAGCGCGCCGGGGCGTCTCGTCAACATCGAGGAGTTCGAGAACATCATCATCCGCGAGACCGAGACGGGCGCGCGGATCCGGGTTCGCGACGTCGGCCGCGCCGAGCTCGGCTCGCAGGACTACAACTCCTTCGGCCGGCTCGACGGCAAGGCCGCCGGCGCGATGGC